>JAIQGA010000265.1 GCA_020072925.1 Terriglobia bacterium
TTCCATGCTGGTGAATCAACTCGAAGAGGGACGCGCCGAAGTCGAGAACCAGTACGCGCGCTCGGTGTGCCGGGAAGGCAATCGTCCCGCGCAGGAAATCATGGAACGCGTTTTCGAAGTTTGCGATCGCAAGTGGCGGGGCATCGGCGTGATTCCTCGCAGCGGCCTGTGCCTGCGCGCGGAATTTGCGGCGCACGACGCCGAGGCGATTTTCGGGACCGCCGCCATGACGGCGGAAGAGCCCGCGGAGTGCCTGAGCGCGCTGGTCCTGCAAGGCCTGAAGAAGCCGGTGGACTGCCCGGCCTTTGGTCGCCGTTGCACGCCGGAAGCTCCGCTCGGCGCGCCGATGGTTTCGGCGGAGGGCGCCTGCGCGGCCTATTACCGTTATCGCCGCCCGCCGGGAGGTGCTCCTTGAGCGATGAGCTCGAAAAACTTGCCTGCCCGGCGCCGCTCGGCACGCGGGACACGGTGCTGCTTGGTCACGGCAGCGGCGGCCGACTAAGCGCGGAGCTTTTGCGCGACGTTTTCCTGCGCGCCTTCACGAATCCCGTCCTGGCGCAGCTCAACGACCAGGCCATCGTGAGTGTGGACGGAATGCGCCTGGCGTTCACCACGGATTCATTTGTGGTGAAGCCGCTGTTTTTCCCGGGCGGCGACATCGGCTCGCTGGCCGTACACGGCACGATCAACGACCTGGCGGTGGGCGGCGCCGAACCGCTTTTCCTGAGCGCCGCATTCATCATCGAGGAAGGCCTGCCGATGGAAACCCTGCGGCAGGTGGTCGAATCGTTCCGCCGCGCTGCGTCGGAAGCCGGCGTCGAGGTGGTCACGGGCGACACCAAAGTGGTGGAGAAGGGAAAGGGCGACGGCCTCTTCATCAATACCTCGGGAATCGGCCGGGTGCGCGATGGCATTCATCTTTCCGCGGACCAGGCGCAGCCCGGCGACCGCGTGCTGCTGAGCGGCTCGCTGGGCGATCACGGGATTGTCATTCTCTCGCAGCGCGAGGGGTTGGAATTTGATAGCCCTATCACCAGCGACAGCGCGCCGTTGCACACATTAGTTAAAGTAATGCTTGATGCTGTGCCGGGGATTCGCTGCCTGCGCGATCCGACGCGCGGCGGCCTCTCGAGCACACTGAACGAAATCGCCGCGCAATCGCGCGTGGGGATGACGCTGGAAGAGCCAACGATCCCCATCAAGGAAGCCGTGCGCGGCGCCTGCGAACTGCTCGGGCTGGACCCGCTGTACGTGGCGAACGAAGGGAAGTTGGTGGCTATCGTCCCTGCGGAGCACGCCGAGGTGGTCCTGGCGGCGATGCGCGCACATCCTCTGGGAAAGGAGTCGGCCATCATCGGCACGGTCACCGCCGAGCACCCGGGCGTAGTGACGATGCGCACTTCGCTCGGCACCACACGCATTGTCGATATGCTGAGTGGGGACCAGTTGCCGAGGATTTGCTGAAGTAGCTGGCAGCCGTCAGCTCTCAGCTATCAGCAAACCGGTTCTTCAGGTGACGGCTGAAAGCTGATAGCTGAACGCTGAAGGCTTCTTTCAAAATGCACGAACTCAGCATTGCGAACGCGATTCTCGACGCCGTCCGCCAGGAGGCGGAAAAGCATCCGGGCGCGCGCGTGACGAAGGTTGCAGTGCGCGTTGGCGAGCTCGCGGGAATTGATCCGGAAGCGCTCGACTTCGGCTTTACGGCGCTGGTGAAAGGGAGCGATCTGGAGCCTCTGGCGCTGGAAATTGAGCCCCTTCCGCGCCGGCACCGTTGCCGGCAATGCGGCGGCACCTTTGCGGTGAGCGACGCGCGCTTGGCGTGTCCCGAGTGCGGTTCGGCTGAAAGCGTGATGGTCAGCGGCGATGAGATGGAATTGGCCTATATGGAGGTGGAGGAAACGTGACTCGCGTGGCGATGGAGCGAAAAGTTTTGACCGAGAACGATCGCATCGCGGCGGGATTGCGCGCGCAGTTCGCGCGGCATGGAATCCTCTCGGTGAACCTGATCAGCTCGCCCGGAGCGGGGAAGACTTCGCTGCTCGAGCGCACCCTCGAGCGGTTTGGCGCGGGCGAACGCGTCGCCGTGCTGACGGGCGATATTCAGACGGACAACGACGCCCGGCGCCTGGCGCGCTGGGGTTTCCCGGTCAGACAGATCACTACCGGCGGGGCGTGCCACCTCGACGCGCGCATGGTCGAGCAGGCGCTAGCCGATTGGGACCTGGCCTCGCTCGACCTGCTGCTGATCGAGAATGTCGGAAACCTCGTGTGCCCGTCGAGCTACGACCTGGGCGAAGCGGCGAAAGTGGTTGTCCTCAGCGTCGCGGAAGGCGACGACAAGCCGCTGAAGTATCCGGCGATTTTTTTCAAGTCGGAACTGCTGGTGCTGAACAAGGTGGATTTGCTGCCCTATGTGAATTTCGATTTGGCGCTGGCATGCGAGTACGCGCGGCGCGTGCATCCACAGATTGAGATTATTGAAACTTCGTGCACGACCGGCGCGGGGCTGGACAAGTGGCTCGAGTGGCTGAAGGCCCGCCGCGCAATGGTTGTCGCGCCGTCTATCATCCTGAGCGAAGCGAAGGATCCCCGTAGTTGATTGAGTACAGAAATGCCGGGATTCTTCGCTGCGCTCAGAATGACAGGTCTGGGTGGTCGCCCAGGGCGGTGGCAAAGGGTTCGGGGGGTAACGGGACACGCAAAGTGAAGACCTATTACGTCTACATCATGGCGAACAAAAGCCGCACGCTCTACACAGGAGTGACGAATAATCTGGAAAGGCGGGTGGTCGAGCACAAGCGCGAGCTTGTTCCGGGCTTCACGGCGAAATACCATCTGGATCGCCTGGTGTACTACGAAGCTTTTGGAGACGTCCGTTTCGCGATCCAGCGAGAGAAACAAATTAAGGGATGGCTGCGGACGAAGAAGGTGGCCTTGATTATCGCCGGGAATCCCGCCTGGAGGGATTTGAGCGAAGGATGGTACGAGAAGGCGCGTCCCTTGTTACCCCGAGCCGTCCGCCTGTCATCCTGAGCGAAGCGAAGGATCCCCGTAGTTTCTTGAATGCCTCAATGCAGTGATCCTTCGCTTAGGATGACAATGCTCGGAAATGTCACCTGCTGAAGGGACAATGAGGGTCCGCAAAGCCATTTCGGTGGCGGGAATTGTGCAGGGCGTGGGCTTCCGGCCATCTGTGTATCGTCTGGCGATCGAGCGGCGCCTCACGGGGTTTATCACCAACACGGCAGCAGGTGTTTCGATTGAAATCGAGGGCGAGAAGGAGGCCGTCGAGGAATTTCTCGCGCAATTGCCCGCGGCTGCGCCGCCACTGGCGCGCATCACCGAGATACACGTTAAGGAAATCGCGTGCAATCACGACGCGGAATTCCGCATCCTGCCGAGCCGCACGGGGGAAGAGCGCCGCGCGCTGATTTCGCCTGACGTGGCGCTCTGCGATGATTGCCTTCACGAAATGCTCGACCCCGCGGACCGCCGGTATCGCTACCCGTTCATCAACTGCACGAACTGCGGGCCACGCTACACTATCGTGCGCGACATTCCTTACGACCGCGCGCGCACCTCGATGGCAGTCTTTGCGATGTGCGCGAATTGCCGTCGCGAATACGACGATCCGCTTGACCGGCGGTTTCACGCGCAGCCCAACGCCTGCTGGGAATGCGGGCCCCGAGTGGAATTGTGGGACGGCACGGGACGGAAGATCATCGGTGACGATCCCATCCGCGAAGCCGCGGCGCGCCTTGCCGACGGCCGCATTGTGGCCGTGAAAGGTTTGGGCGGGTTTCACCTCGCCGTGGACGCCACCAACTCGGACGCGGTTGCGCGACTCCGCGAAGCCAAGCGCCGTGTTGACAAGCCCTTCGCGATCATGGCGGCTGACTTCGCGGCCGCGGAGCAATGCTGCCAGGTGGACGCGCTCAGCGCCGGATTGCTCAAGAAGCCGGAGCGGCCCATTGTGCTCCTGCGAAAAAAAGAGCTGTGCCCGATCGCGGATGCCGTAGCGCCGTTCCATCACGACCTGGGCGTTTTCCTGCCTTACACACCTTTGCACCATCTGCTCTTTGCCGATGGCCAGTTCCGTGCGCTGGTGATGACCAGCGGAAACATTTCCGAAGAGCCGATTGCCATCGAGAACCAGGAAGCGCTCACGCGCTTGCGCGGCATCGCGGATTTCTTCCTCGTGCACAATCGCGACATCCTGCTGCGCTGCGACGACTCGGTGGCGCGCGTGGTGGGCGGGCGCGTGCGCCAGGCACGACGCTCGCGCGGGTACGTTCCCGCGCCCGTCTTCCTGGGCGAGGACTTGCCACCGGTGCTGGCGGTGGGCGGAGAATTGAAAAACACCATCTGCCTGACGCGCAGCCGCGAGGCATTTCTCAGCCAGCATATCGGGGACTTGGAAAACCTGGAGAGCTACCGCTTTTTCGAGTCAACGATTGAAAGCCTGAAGCGAATACTGGAAATCGAGCCGAAGGTGCTCGCCTACGATCTGCATCCCGATTACTTCTCGACGCGCTGGGCGCTCGCGCAAACGGGCGTGGAGCGGGTCGGCGTTCAGCACCACCACGCGCATATCGCGAGCTGCATGGCGGAAAACCACCTCGACGGGCGCGTCATCGGATTTGCACTTGATGGCACAGGCTACGGCACGGACGGCCGGATTTGGGGCGGGGAACTCCTCATGGCAACTTATGCGGATTTTGAGCGCCTCGCGCATCTCGACGATGTGCCGATGCCGGGCGGCGCGGCGGCCATCAACGAGCCCTGGCGCATGGCGGTCGGCTATCTCGCAAAGTATTTTGGAGAAGAATTTCTCGACTGGGACATTCCCTTTGTGCGGCAACTCGATCAGCGGCAGGTGCGGATCCTCCTGCGGGCAGTCGAGCGCGGGGTGAATTCGCCGCTGACCTCGAGCTGCGGGCGGCTATTCGACGCCGTGGCGGCGCTGGTGGGCGTCCGGCAGCGCGTGAATTACGAGGCGCAAGCGGCAATCGAACTCGAAGCGTCCATACCGCCTGACGCGAACGAAGATGTCGCCTACCCTTTCGATGTCGGCGAAGACGGGACGGGCTGGATTGTCAATCCTGCTCCCATGCTTCGCGCCTTGTTAAGCGACCTCCGCGCGGGAGTTCCCGTGGGAGTCCTGAGTCGGCGTTTTCATCTGGGTCTGGTTTCGGCGCTGGCGGCCACAGCGGAGCGCGTGCGACGGCAATGCGGTCTCGATCGAGTTTGCCTGAGCGGCGGCACGTTCCAAAATGTTTTCCTCTTTGAAAACCTTGTACGACACTTGACCGCGGCAGGATTCAAGGTTTTCACGCACGCGGAAGTTCCCGCGGGCGACGGCGGCCTGAGCCTGGGACAGGCGCTCGTCGCCGCGCACCGCGTGAGGCGTGACTGACAGGTTGACCAGATAGGTTCTGACCACGCGATTCTGCCCTGGAAATTCCAACTCCCCCCTTACCCGGCCTTCGGCCGCCCTCTCCCCAGGGGAGAGGGGGGACCGCGAAGCGGTGGGTAGGGGGCATTTCGCATCCTTGGTGCGTGCTGCAGAGCGGCGTGACGGATTAGCAGATTTGAACGGGTGCGCGACACAGAAGTGGAAGTTGATTTGAACGAACGAATTGACAAGCCTGCCGACGGGTGTTATACGGAACGGCCAAATTAGCTCTTAACGAATGGCATAAGAAAGGGACTGCCTTCCAGTTCCCTGTTGGGAGGTCGGTGATGAGGGTCTTTGACCGGATTGACCCGGAGACGATCGAGCGGCGTCATTGGCAATTGTCCATTCTCTCGCTCGGGATGATTCTCATCCTTGCGGTGGGCATGGCGCTGCTGATGTATCCCGCGGTCTTTGCCCATCGCGCGGCGGCAACCGCGCCGCCTTCGCGGACTTTGTACTTCAGTTTCTGTGCGTTGTGTGTGCTGGTGGTCGCGTACCTGTTGAACCGGCAGTACGTCGTTCACCAACTCCGCGCCAAGGTCGTCGAGGAAAAAAGGGAAATCGCCAACCTGCGAGAGTCGGCGAGCGCGGATTTGCTCGGGACGTTGCTGGGGTTCAGTCACTTTCAGGACCGGCTGACCATGGGCTTCCGCCGCGCGGCACAAATCTGCGAGCCGCTCTCCCTGGTTCTGGTGCGCCTGAAGCTCGCGCCGATGTTCGCCAACACCCCGGAGGGCCTGGTCGCGCTGGGCGATGCCGCCAGGGTCCTCACCACCAAACTGCGCGGCGAAGACTCTCTCTATCGTTTGTCCTCGCATGTGTTCGGGATCGTGCTGCCCAATACCAGTGCCGCCCATGTGAAGGGAATTGCCGACCGGGTTGCGGAAGGCCTTACCGACGCGGCCGGCGTCAGCAACCGTTTCTCCTTCGAGAACCGGGTGGTCAACTATCCCGACGACGTCACGACTGCTTACGAAATGGAACAGATCGCCGGGGCATTTTCCGCTCAGAAGGCTTAGCCCCTGGGCTGCAAAGGAATCGAAGAATAGCTGTTCGTTTGGCGGAGTTCTACGCTGACGTTCTGCGCCGACATCTGAAGCCCTATGTCGGTGGATGGCGACTTAGGGATCTTCCCAGGCCGGACGTCCAAATCTATATCAACCAAATATCGAAATACTACGCACCCAATGTTTTCCGTGATGTTGGCGCGTTGGACCGTGCACCCACGGGTGGGGTCCACGCTAGAGAATTGAAAAACCAGCCGGTTAAGTTGGCTGGGAGGCAGGGATTCGAACCCCGATACGCAGATCCAGAGTCTAAAATCGCATGGTGATTCCAAAGGAAATCAACAAGTTACTTCGGCAAATCGAGGCAAAGTCCCGCAAAACACGCAACGCCACCGCAACAAGTAAAGATCTCCCCCGGCATCCAGTTCCACCAAAGACTCAAGGGGTGGAACTGCAGACCTCATAACTGCCAGGAAACCAACCACCCTCCACTCTATCCATCCCTTCACGTATTTTCTATGGCCTTACACCAATTCGGGGCGTATGCTTTCGCTAAAAGCACAACCCTATTCGGTCTGTTATTTCGATTTTTGGCTCACTTTTGGTACAGCAGAAGGTCTCGGATTCCCAAGCTTCACCGCTTAGAGGGGCTGAATCTGCCTTCTGTCCCCGAGGTTGTATAGCTTCAGGAAGCAAGTGTGTGTCTCTCAACCCTCATAGAATAGGGTTGCTATCCTCCGCAACTAAACGCTAAAGTCCAGTCGCGCGCCTGCGCTGGGTACGTGCAAGACAGCACGCAGACATGAACTGCTCTCGGCCCTGCGCGATCTCGCGGTACGGTTTTCGCCCTCGCTTGCGACCAACCGCCTGCTCCCGAACGAACCTGTATGCCGCGGAACGCGACGTGGAAATGCAGCCATGAGTCAACTCCTTTGGGAAGGTCTTTTTCTCGCGATTTTATCGGGCATGATGAGCGGAACCTTCACCGTGCCCATGAAGTATCTGGGGCGGTGGGGATGGGAAAACGTTTGGAGCGTCTTCATCCTTGTGGCGTGTGTGGTGATGCCCGTGGCGGTAGTGGCGGCAACCGTTCCCGGAGCGCTTTCGCTCCTCCATAAGCTCCCTGGCCAAACCTTGGGGCTTGCCGCCCTGACGGGCTTTGTCTGGGGCTTTGGGGCTATACTCTTCGGGCAGAGCGTGAGCGCCGTCGGCATTTCCTTAGCCAACACGCTGGTGCTGGCTCTCGGTTCAAGCCTGGGCTCGGCGTTGCCGCTGCTGATTCTTGATCGTAGTAAGGTTTGGCAGCCGCAGGGACAGATGATTCTGGGCGGCGTGGCCGTGGCGGTGGTGGGCATTGTCTTCTGTGGGTGGGCGGGTCGAGTCCGGGAACGCGCCAGTAGCCCGCAGGCCGCCCAGGACCGTGGCGAGATGGTTGGCAAACGCCGGCCCGTTGCTGTCGCCCTGACGTTTTGCATTGGCGCGGGAGTGTCCTCCGGCCTGTTCAATATCGGTTATAGCTTCGCCCAACCCATCATCACCGAGGCCCAGCGAGCGGGATTGGATGCGTTCGCGGGGTCTAATTTGATCTGGTTGGTGATGCTCGAGGCCGGCTCTGTGGCCAATCTCGCCTTTTGCGGATGGTTGCTGGTGAAGAACCACACGCTTCGCCACTTCACGGAGGCCCGAAGCGGCCGGCGTTACGGTCTGTGCATCCTCATGGGCTTGCTGTGGGGAGGCAGCATCTTCACGTACGGTGCAGCGTCTCCTAAGGGTCTGTCAAATAATAAGTGTAACAAGTTGAACCATTCTGTCGTATACTCCGGGCATGGTAGACGCGGAGCGTACCCGAGACAGATTTGGTTTGTTGTCGGTCTTTCTGGATGAACGGCTGCGACGGCTGGTG
>JAIQGA010000266.1 GCA_020072925.1 Terriglobia bacterium
GTCTGTGGCAATCCGATCGCGAAGAACGACCTGTCACCGAAACCGCCCTCAGTTATCGCGTCCTCGGGAAGACCGGACTCAAGGTGACCAGCTTGGGCTTCGGATGCATGATCACCTCCGACCCCAGCGTCATCGAACGCGCCGCGGATGTCGGCATCAACTACTTCGATACCGCGCGCGGTTACCAGCATGGCAACAACGAGCGCATGGTGGGCGCCGCTCTCCAGCGCAAGAGGAACGCCATCTATATCGCGAGCAAGACGGAAGCCGGCGATAAGCAGGGAGCGCTGCAGCAGCTTGATACCTCGCTCCGCGAACTGGGCACCGATCATCTGGACGTGTGGCACCTGCACGGCAAGGACAGCCCCGGCGATGCGCCCGACGATCTCTTCGAGGCGCAGCAGATCGCCAAGCAGCAAGGTAAGGTCCGCTTTGCCGGCGTGAGCACTCATCAGCCCAAACGGATGATCCCGTTCCTACTCAAGAAAGGCGCGACGGATGTCGTGCTCGTCACCTACAACTTCACGATGGACAAGTCCGTCGAAGACGTCATCGCGCAGGCGAACCAGGCCGGAGTCGGCGTGGTGGCCATGAAGGTCATGGCGGGCGGCTTCCGCAAAGTGAAACCAGGAGACGCGGTTGCTCCCAAGCTGAAGCGCGAGGGCGCGATGCTGGCGGCGCTCAAGTGGGTCTTGCGGGATTCCGACGTGCATACGACCATTCCCAGCATGACCGATATGGACCAGCTTGAAGACAATCTAAAAGCCATGACACAACCTTACTCTCCCAAGGAGGAACAGCTTCTGGCGCGGCAACTTGAATTCATTGCGCCGCTCTATTGCCGAATGTGCGGGGAATGCGATGGGCAGTGCGCCCAGGGCCTGCCGGTGGCGAACGTGCTTCGCTACCTGACGTATGCGGACGGCTATGGCCAGTTCGCGCTCGCCCGTGAGAACTACCAGCAATTGCCTGCGGAAACGGCGGCGGTGCGGTGCGGCGATTGCCCAGCGTGCACGGTGAAGTGCCCGTTTGGAGTGAAGGTGGCGCAACGCCTCAGCCGGGCGCAGGAACTCTTTGCGTGAGCGGAGGGCGCCCGAAGAATATGAAGATTGTTTCAAAGTTCGTTCCGCGTGTATCTCTGTTGATCGCCTTCTGGATTTTCCTCGCTCCGAATGCCGCCGCAGAACTAACCGATTGCTCTCTCGTTCCGGGCTGGCGTCAGGACGGCGCGGCGCGCCATTACACTGCGGACAACCTTTATGAATACATGGACGGCAACGCGGAAGCCTACCTGCTTTACGGGTTCAAACAAATGCAAGGCGTGACGTGCAAGTCCGGCGACGACACGATTATTATCGATGTCTCCGAGATGACCGATGCGGACGCGGCCTACGGAATTTTCAGCGCCAACCGCGATCCCGAGCGCCCCATTGAGAAGATCGGCATGGGCGGTCAAATCATGCCGCGACGCGGCGTTTTCGCGAAGGGCCTTTACTACATCGAACTCGCAGCGAATCCCGACAAGGACCACACGCCCGCGCTCACGGCGTTCGTCACGGCCATGGCAAAACGCATTGATGGGCGGAGCGACCCTCCCGAGGCGCTTGCCTGGTTCGTTCCGGACAAGCTCGCGAGCGTTCGCCTGATTCCCGAAAGTGTGCTCGGCATTCGGTTGCTCAAACGCGGCTACGTGGCGCAATACGACCAGGGCAAGGCCTTCCTGGTCCCGGAGCAGTCTCCGGAATCCGCCGCCGCGGTCATGGCCAAGCTCCGCCAGCGTTATCCGGATTCCCGCCCCGCGCAGGTCGCGGATGAAGCCCTTCAAGTACAGGACAAGTATCTCGGTAGCGTCTGCTTCTTCCGCAAAGGAAAATACCTCGGCGGCTTCGCGAACATGCCCGACGGCGCGAGCGCGGCCGCGCAGGCTGCGGTGTTGGCTGGGAGGTTACCGTAAGCCTCGGCTTCCTCGGTAATTCGTAATCCCGTCCGCAACGGATTATAATTCGACATCGCGGAGAGGCCAGTATGGGACTCGATCTGGTTGAGCTTGTGATGAATGTGGAAGAGAGGTTCGGAATTGAGATCTCCGACCCAGAAGCACAGGTCTGCACAACTCCAAGGAAGTTGGCTGACCTAATTGTGCAAAAAGTACACTGCTCAAGCCGCAGCGTTTGCCTAAGTCAAAGAGCCTTTCATTTGCTACGGCGCGCCTCGTTGAATGTGCTTGGATTGCCCAGACCCCAGTTTCGCCTCGACACGCGGCTGGAGGATGTAGTCCCAAGCGAAGGTAGACGGCGCGTTTGGCTTCGATTAGGCGAGCAGACTGGGGCATTGCACTGGCCGCACCTCATCCGGCCCCGGGCTCTCCTCAGAATATTGGTGGCTCTGACGCTTGCGGCTTTCCTCATCCCGTTCTTCTACTTGAACTTTCCGTTCCACTCACTCAATGCTTTGGCAGCTTTCGCTGCCATTGCAAGCTGCATCACGGTCGCGTGGGTCGGGTCAATTGCAACCCGACCGCTAATGACCGCATTCCCGCCCGGTTATTCCACGGTGAAGGATCTCGTGCGATTTATAATTGCAGGAAATGTTGAATTAGTCAAAGCTGATGATAAGAATTGGACAAGAGAAGAAGTCCGGTGTGTGCTTCGAGACATCATCATTGAAACGCTACAGGTACGTGATTTCACCGAAGATTCGCACTTTGTGAAAGATATGAAGGTGGACTGACGAATCCAACTTCGCCCTGCCCGAACGGTTGCGGGCTGTCAGATCCACAGCAGTAGCCCTCCCGACTTTGATTTCCCATTAACTAAGCCCACCGCGCCCGAATGCACTTTGCTGTATACTTCCGCGTTTCAGTTCACCTCAGGCCTTCCAGGAGACATACATCTATGCTCTGTGGGTCACGCTGGCTGCAGGTTTTCCGTCTCGTCGCACTTCTCCTGAGCGCGGTCGGGCTCATGGCAGGGCCGCTCGTCGGGCAGCAATTCGATCCCAGCCTCTTCGCCGGGATGCGCTGGAGGATGATTGGGCCATTCCGCGGCGGGCGCGCGCTCACGGGGGTGGGCGTACCGGGTCAGCCCAACCTGTTCTACTTCGGAGCGGTAGGGGGCGGCGTCTGGAAGACCACCAACGCGGGGGAAACCTGGACGCCCATCTTCGACGACCAGCCAATCGCCTCGATCGGCGCCATTGCCGTTGCGCCTTCCGACCCGAACATCATTTACGTGGGAGCGGGCGAAGCTGACATGCGCTCCGACATTTCCTACGGCAATGGGATGTACAAGTCCGAGGACGCCGGGAAGACGTGGAAGCATCTTGGCCTTGGGGACACTCAACAAATCGGGCGCATCCTGGTTGATCCTCACAACCCAAATGTGGTGTTCGTAGCCGCGCTGGGGCACGCTTACGGCCCGAACTCCCAACGCGGAGTTCTCCGGACGACTGACGGCGGTCAAACCTGGCAGCGCGTGCTTTTCAAGGACGAGAACACGGGTGCCATCGATCTGGCCTTCGGTTCGCGCGACGCGCGCGTCATTTACGCCGCGCTGTGGCAGACGCGCCGGCCGCCCTGGAGCATCTATCCGCCGTCGAACGGTCCAGGCAGCGGCCTCTACAAATCCACGGACGGCGGCGATACGTGGCAGCAACTCACCGGTCACGGATTGCCCTCGGAAGGTCTGGGGCGCATCGGGATTGCCGTGGCGCCCAGCGACCCGAATCGCGTGTATTTGGTTGTGGACGCGAAGGAGGGCGGAGTTTATCGCTCCGACGACGCGGGCCAAAACTGGCAACGGACCGATAGCGACGAGCGCCTCTGGGAACGCGGCTGGTACTTCGGCGGCATCACCGTGGACCCGAAAGATCCCGATAAGGTCTATGTCGCGGAGATCGCGCTCTATCGGTCGCGCGATGGCGGGAAGACGTTTGACGCCCTGAAGGGCGCGCCGGGCGGCGACGATTATCACAGCCTGTGGATCGAGCCGGACGATCCCCAGCGCATGATTCTCACCAGCGACCAGGGCGTGGTGATCAGCGTGGATGGCGGCGCGACCTGGAGTTCGTGGTACAACCAGCCGACGGCGCAGTTTTATCATGTCATCACGACGCCGGGGTTTCCGTACCTGGTGTGCGGTGCGCAACAAGACTCGGGCTCCGCCTGCACCACCAGCCGCAGCGACGCCGCCGGGATTAGTTTCCGCGACTGGCGCACGATCGGCGTGGGGGGCGAGAGCCAATACATCGCGCCCGATCCTAATGACCCCAATATTCTTTATGGGGGCGCGTTCGCCGGCGCCGTGGTGCGCTATGACATGACCACCAGCCAGACGCAAAACATCGCGCCCATGCTCGCGCATCCCGGCGACTATCGCCACACCTGGACCTTGCCGACGGTCTTCTCGCCGCGCAACCCGCATGAACTATTCTATGGTTCGCAGGTGCTTTTTCGGACGGTGAACAGCGGCCAGACGTGGCAGATCGTCAGCCCCGATCTGACGCGCGAAGACCCCAGCGTTCCGCCCAATCTAGACCCGCCCACCGTCGCGGACGCGCCACCGGGGAAGCGTCGCGGCGTGATTTACACGATCGCGCCTTCGCCCTTGCGCGCGGGCGAAATCTGGATTGGCACCGACGACGGCCTTATCCAGGTGACGCGCGACGACGGCAAGACCTGGCACAACGTCACGCCACCGACGCTGACCCCCTGGAGCAAGATTGGGTTGCTCGAAGCCTCGCGCTTTGACGCCAACACGGTTTACGCCGCCGTTGACCGCCACCGGCTCGATGACCTGAAGCCGCATATCTATCGCACTCGCGACGGCGGCAAAACATGGCAGGAAATCGTGCGGGGCATTCCCGAGGGCAGCTACGTCAACGCGGTGCGCGAGGACCCGGCACGGAAGGGATTGCTGTACGCCGGGACCGAAACGGGAATGTTTGTTTCCTTCAACGACGGTGACAACTGGCAACCGCTGCAACTGAATTTGCCCAACGCCTCGGTGCGCGACATGGTGATCCACGAAGACGATCTGGTGATCGCCACGCACGGCCGGTCGTTCTGGATTCTGGATGACCTCACGCCGCTCCGCCAGGTCAGCGACGCGGTCGCGAAGGCCGAAGCGTATCTATTCAGGCCCCAAACCGCGCTGCGGGTACGGCCCGGGACGTTCGAAGGCACGCCGCTTCCGTCCGAAGTTCTGCAGGGTGAGAATCCGCCCAGTGGGGCGATCATTGATTACTACCTCAAGTCGGCTTCCACTGAACCCGTGACGCTTGAAATCCTCGACCGCGCCGGGAAGTCTGTGCGCCGGTATTCGAGCCAGGACAAGATGCCGAAGGCCGATCCGATAAAGCTGCGGTTCACTATGAATTGGGTTCATCCGGCAAAACCGCTCTCCGCTGAGGCTGGCATGCATCGGTTTACCTGGGACTTGCACTATGCAAGCGCCGTGAGGCCCTCCAATCGACGGGGAGGGAGGTTCGGAATGGGCACGGGCCCCTGGGCGCCGCCCGGTTTGTACACCGTCAAGCTAACCGCGGAAGGTCACACTTACACGCAGCCGCTGACGCTGAAGAAAGATCCTCGCCTGAAGACGTCTGACGCGGACCTGCTGAAGCAATTCGAGATGGCCAGCCGCATCGGGGCGGCGCAAGGGCAAATCTCGGCGGCGTTGAACGAAGCCAATCGACTCCACGAGCGACTCAAATCGCTGCCGGCCGACGCGAAAGTTCCGCAGAAGGTCAAGGAGGCCGCAGAGGCGCTGGCGCATAAAACGGAACAGGTGGCCGGTATCGCGCCACCATCCAATCCGGAGTTTGCCGGCGTGGGCGAGCCTTCGGTCGACCGCAGCAGCCTGCGCTTCCTGAATGGCGCGTGGGGTGAACTGGAAAACGCAGTGGAGAGCGCAGATGTGGCGCCAACGCCCGATGCTGTAACAGCTTTCCGGAACAACGAACAGGCGCAACGCCAGGCCTTGGAGGAGTGGGATCGGATCAAGAATGGGGAATTGTCCCGGCTTAATGCACTCCTGCGCGAGGCCGGCATTCCCGTCATTTCTCTGGCCAAGCCTGCCGAGGATGCGCCCTAACCTCGTGCGGCTTCGCGGCCGCGGGGGTGGCGCGGCCATCCCCGGCTCGTAGGGCCGGGGCAAGCTTGGCCGTGCGCTTGTCCCACGGGCGAGACGCCCATGCTACTGGACTTGCCCAAAGTGGAAGTTGTACACTGGCGCCCCTCGGTAAGATTTGATGCACGGAATCACTTGGTTGGACGCGACTTCTGACAAGGAGAGCCGACATGCGAACAGCCGCGATAGGGTTGCTGGGTCGTTGCTGCCTGGTTGTGATTGTGGGGGTTGGTATGAGTGCTCTGGGACGCGCCCAGGGCAACGGCATCGCGCACACGCCTCCCATGGGCTGGAATAGCTGGAATCACTTCGCGTGCAAAGTGACGGAGAACGATGTGCGCGCCGCCGCCGATGCCATCGCGTCGAACGGCATGAAAGACGCGGGCTACGTGTACGTGAACATCGATGATTGCTGGCAGGGCAAACGCGATGAAAAAGGTATCATCCACCCCAACTCAAAATTCGGGGATATGAAGGCGCTGGCTGACTACGTGCACGGCAAAGGGTTGAAACTCGGGATTTACTCTTCGCCGGGGCCGAAAACCTGCGCGGGCTACGAGGGCACCTATCGCCACGAAGAGCAGGATGCGGAGACCTACGCCGCCTGGGGTATTGACTACCTGAAGTACGACTGGTGCAGCGCCAGCCAGGTGTACAAGCTGAGCGAAGAGCCGGCCGTGTACAAAAAGATGCACGAGGCGCTGGTGAAGACCGGCCGGCCCATCGTCTACAGCCTGTGCCAGTACGGCATGGACCGCGTCTGGGCGTGGGGAGCTTCGGTGGGCGGCAATCTCTGGCGCACCACCGGCGACATCAGTGACGACTACGACCGCATGGCGTTCATCGGTTTTGGACAGGACGGCTTGGAGCGCTTTGCCGGTCCCGGACACTGGAACGATCCCGATATGTTGGAAGTCGGCAACGGGCACATGAAGCCCAACGAGTATCGCACGCACATGAGCCTCTGGTGCCTGCTGGCCGCGCCACTGCTTTCCGGCAACGATCTTTCGAAGATGACGCCGGAGACCCTGGCGATTCTGACCAACCCCGAGGTAATCGCCGTGGACCAGGACCCCGCCGGCATCCAGGGGCGGCGCGTGGCGGAGGAGGGACCGCTGGAGGTCTGGATGAAGCCGCTCTCGGACGGGAGCAAGGCCGTGGGGCTGTTCAATCGTGGGGAATCCACGATGCCTGTAACTGCCTACTTCCAGGACATCGGTGTGGGGGAAAACGCCACGGTACGTGACCTCTGGGCGCGCAAGGATCTGGGGACTTTCCGTGGGACCTTCACCGCGCAAGTTCCCGTGCGCGGCGTGGTCCTGGTCAAAATCAAGTAGAGAGGCGCGCCCTGAGACGCGGTGCGAGCCGACAACAGTTTTCGCTGGTCACCGAGGGCGGCGGCGCGTACAATTCTTGAGCAGAAATGAACGAGCCTTGGAACATTACGATTGAGAACAACAAGCCGCTCGCGGGCCATTGCCATCACCAATGGCACGGGCAGCAGAGCCCGTACGCGGTGGCGCAGGTGTGCGCGGTTTGCAAGTTGTATCGCTACAAAGCCAGCACCACAGCCGATTGGGAATATCGCGCGCCGATTCCCTTCGGGCAACGAACCGCCGATTGACCACCCACCCGGCGCGGAGGATGGCATGCCGGCGCCCCCAGCGCTGCGCATCGGATGCTGTGGGTTTCCCCTGAGCCTGGCGCGCTATGCGCAGGCCTTCCCAGTCGGCGAGGTCCAACAGACTTTCTACCAGCCTCCTCTTCCACGAACGCTTGAAAAATGGCGGAGTCAGGTTCCCGCGCAGTTTGAATTCACACTTAAGGCCTGGCAAGTGATTACCCACGAAGCCACAAGCCCTGCCTACCGGCGCTTGAGGGAGGCTCTCAGCGACAAACAGAGGCGCGAGGCCGGAGCTTTTCGCTTGAACTCCACGGTCACGATGGCCTGGGAGCGAACCCTCGACTGTGCGCGAAAGCTCAGGAGCGGCGTAATCCTGTTTCAGTGTCCTGCGCGCTTCGCGCCCACTGCGGAGCACAAGAACAATCTACGTTCTTTCTTTCGTGAATTGCAGCGGCCGAGGGCCTCCTCGGGTTTTGGAGAAGGGCTGACATTTGTCTGGGAGCCTCGCGGCGATTGGAAGCCCGAAGAAGTCCAGGAGCTCTGCGCGGAGTTGAATCTCGTGCAGGGCGGTGACCCGTTTGCGCAGACCC
>JAIQGA010000267.1 GCA_020072925.1 Terriglobia bacterium
GGGAAATGCAACCTGGTGAATGTGGGGGGCTCCGACACGCGGAACCGGACGGGTGACTACGCGGGCATAGCGATCGATCCGGTGGATGGAAGGACCTTCTGGATTTCAGCAGAGTATTCCACCGATGCCAAACGATTCCGGCGCCTTGGTCCACTCTGCCGGAGATTGGTTTGAACTTGACGCTCAGCTCGCCGTCTTTGACATTCGCCTTGTCCAGGATCGCGAGCGGAAAGCGCCCGTCGGTCGGGTCGTTGGAGGTTTGCGCCAGCACATTGGGTTTGCTCGGCGCGCTGTTATCTTTCAGCACCTCCCACTTCGGTGCTCCCCCGTTGTGGGTCATTGCCTGTGTCCAGCCTGGCGGCAGGGTACCGGGCTGTGCGGAATCGAAGTTGATAACTTGGGCCGTGCTCGTCGTGGCAAGGGCGAAGAAAATAACCAAAAATCTCATGTGCGCCTCCTCGAAGATCGATTACTTTTGCAGCCAACTCCTGCAGCGATCAGCGTAATCCGGAATTCGTTTTTTGACTTCCGAAACGGTAAAGGTGGTCCGATACTATGGATCGGATCGAAGTACCCGGAAGCCGCAAGGCTCACGCCCATCGCAAGTCTCTCCCCGTCGTAGGCCGCCTAGCTGCGCAAAATCGGTAGTCGAAGGCGGAACACGGAGCCTTGTCCCACAGTGCTTTCAACTTCCATCGTTCCGCCGTGGGCCTCGGCGATCCACCGCCCAATCGACAAACCCAGACCCACTCCGCCCATCTCACGCGAGCGCGCCTTATCCGCCCGGTAAAATCGCTCAAAGATATGGGGCAGGTCCGCTTCCCCAATGCCGATACCCGTGTCTCGGATTTCTGCGACTGCGAAGCCGTTGGTATCACTAAGGGAAGCTTTTACTTGGCCCCCACCTGGCGTGTACTTCACAGCATTGTCAAGGAGAATAAGGAACAGGCGCTGGAGCGCGTACGCGTCGCCGTCAACGATAATGGGACCTTCGATGATCTGCTCCTGAAAACTGAGTTCTTTGGCTTGAGCGAGAGTGCGGCCCTGCCGACATGCCTCTCGGAAGTTATCGGCGAGGTCAGTGTGGGCGAATTGCAGCGCCTCAACTCCAGAATCGGCACGAGCCAGCAGCATCAATTTCTCGATTAGAGTCGAGGTTGTTTCCAGTTCTCTGAGGATCTGTGTCAAGGCCTCACGATATTCGGTTTCCTGTCGTGGCCTTCGCAGGGACAGTTCAGCAGTGGTTCGCATCAACGCGACGGGTGTACGCAGCTCATGCGAAGCATCGGCTGTGAATTGAGTGATCCTCTTGAATGCCGCCTCCAGGCGTTCGAGCATCCCGTTCAGCGTCTCCGAGAGGCGTTGGAGTTCATCGCGGCTCTGTGGCACCGCCAGGCGGCTGGATAGATTTCTTGAGGTGATCGTCTGGGCCGCCTGGGTAATTGCATCCACTGGAGTCAGTGCGCGGCGGCTCATCCAGTAGCCGCCTGCTGAGGCAAGAAGCAGGAGCAACGGGCTAATCAGAAGCAGCACCCACTTGAAATGATTAAGGGCGTCTTGGAAATCGTCCATCGGTGCCGCAACTTGGATATAGTAACTCCCGCCGCTCAAGCGCGCTTGCGTGGCTAGTATCCTCAGGGGCAACTTCTGGATTTGAAGATTGTAAGTAACAGGGCCGGCCGCTTCCTTTGTGGGCACGTCATAGCGCCTCATCAGTCGCGACCGATAGATCCAGTGGCCATCAGGATCGGCCACCTGTGACAGATCACCTTCTTCCTGAAGTTCAGCGTGCTCCCGAAGTACATCCGCGAGCCTTTCCGGATCCTTGGGCAGGACCCGCTCCATCAACTCCCGAATGCCTTCCGCCCGATCACGCAGGCTCTCGTCTACCGTCGACTCAATGCTCTTCTGCATGGCGAAAAATGCCACCGCTCCGAATAGGACGAAGGTCACGGCCAGAACCGCGAAATACCAAGCCGTCAATTTGACTCGAATCGGCAACTGCCTCATGGTTTCGAATTCGGGCGAAGGGTGTAACCAACACCTCGCACCGTATGGATCAGTTTGTGTTTGACGTCGCGATCCACTTTGCTGCGCAGCAGGCGGACAAAGGCGTCGAGCGTATTCTCCTCGACTTCCTGATCAAAGCCCCAAACGGCCTCGATGATGGTGTTCCTTGGTACTACGCGGCCTGTGCGGCGGATGAGAAAGTCGAGCAAACGGTATTCGGTTGGTGTCAGGTGTATCTCCTGATTGCCCCGGAAGACCTGGTGGGTCGCCGGGTCGAGCGTCAGGTCGGCCACCTGGAGGCGAGTGGGGCGGGGAGTGGAGCCACGTCGGCTGACCGAGCGCAGCCGGGCTAAGAACTCATCAAACGCGAAGGGCTTTGTCAGATAATCATCCGCGCCGACATCCAGCCCTTTCACGACATCTGGGACCGCGTCACGTGCAGTGAGAATCAAGATCGGCGTCTGGTTCCTGTTTCGCCGCAGCCGGCGGGCGACATCGAAGCCGTCCATTCCCGGCAGCATGATATCGAGCACGATGGCGTCAAACTCGTAGAGTTCGGCCATTTCCAATCCCGTGGGGCCGTCGTAGGCGAGGGTCGCAGAATGGTTCTCCTCCTCGAGCCCCTTCTTGAGGAGCTCCGCCATCCTCTTCTCGTCTTCGACAATCAAGACTCGCATCTCCGAACACCCAGAACTCGACTCTAGTCGGACAACATGAAGGCTACCTGAAGACGGTCGGACACCACGCCCGACCGGGGCCACTTACGTTCTGGGGCCTCTTTGCTCGATTTCACCCGGACGGCCTGGTCGAGTCCATGGGGGAGGCGCGGATCGTGCGCCTTACCTGCTCCTCGGGCGGCTTCAGGCGTCGAAACGCCGAATAGAGGAGTAAATCATACGCAATCTTTATGCCACCGCCCGAGAAAAGCGGCGTCGCTAGAGCCACGTGCTGCATGACATAACCAGCCAGAGCGGGCGTTATGGACCTTGAAACGCTCCGGGCTAGATCCGTTACCCCGCTCGAAAACGTGCGCTCGCCGGGCTGGACTACCGCCATGACGTAGGATTGGCGCGTTGGCACGTCCATTTCCACTAGGGATTCCCAGGCAAAATGAAACACCATGGCCCAGCCCGGAGACGAGGCAAGGGGGACAACGAGGGCGGCGCTTCATCGCTCGAGGTTTGCGTCCAGCTTGATCGAGCCGGCTTAACTCCGCCCCTGCGCCTGGTCCAGGAGATTGTCCAGCGCGTCCCCATTCCCGCCAGGGTCATGCTTCGCGAACGCGACGATTTTGTGCTGAGTGGTCCCAAGGAAGTCGCGACATTGCAGAACCATCGGGGAGTATAGACCAAACATGAGAACACTGGACTGGGGCGTGATGGTCATCTACGCGGTGCTGGCGCTTTGCATCGGTGCGTATTTCACCCGGCGCGCCAGCCGGGGGATCGAGAGCTACTTTGTGGGCGGGCGCTCGCTGCCGTGGTGGGCCATCGGGTTTTCGACCGTGGCCACGTTCACTTCGGCGGGCGCGGCCTCGGCTTTCACCATGCTCGCGTATGCCGGCGGACTGCTGGGGAACTGGTGGTGGTGGGTCCCCTGGATGATCTGGATGCCGCTCGTCGCGGTGATCTGGTCGAAATTCTGGCGGCGGCTGAACATCTGGGGCGAAATTGCCGCGCTGGTCGGGGGGCTCCCACTGGGCTATCTCATCTGGTTCCCGCTCGGCTTTGACCACAAGCCATTCTGGCAGGGCTTTCTGCTGCTATTCGGAGCGGGATGGCTCGTCATTGTGGTGGTCACGCTGCTGACCCCGCCGGAGAAGCAGGAAACGCTCGAGGAGTTCTATCGCCTTTGCCGCCCACCCGGCTTCTGGGGACGAGTCACGGACACGCTGCCTGCGGGCGAACGTCGGCGGATTCGGAAGGATCTGCTGAGCGACATCTGGGAGTGTGCGCTGGGCATTACGTTCTGCACCGGGAGCGTGGCCCTGACGGCCAGCCTTTTCGCGCGTCACTGGGCAGTCAGCGCTGTCTGGCTGGTGGTGACCGTCGCCACCTTCCGGGTGTTTATCCGCCGCTGGGCCGAGAAAGGCATCTTCAAGTCGCTCCGTGGCGCTGAGGCCAGCAATCATCCTGAAAGCCCCGATTCTCACCCTCAGTGACCGCCGTGGCCGGGGTGTCGATTTCCTGCTGGACTTCGGAGATCCGCCTGGGCAAATTCTCTAGAGGAGTCATTTCTGGGAGGGAGTTTCCCCGGCTCTGCCGAGGGATCCTTACTCGGGCCGTAGCATGGGCATCCCGCCCGTGGCCGCCGGCACAGCCAAGATGGCCGTGCTACGCTGTCTCCAGGACTTGCCTGTTCCGCGCGTTTGCCGAAAGTCGGAATAGACCAATTGACCACACCTAAGGCATTTCACTAAACTGTCGGCGGCAACCTCCAGACGGGGATTGCATCTCAAACTGAAGGAGGCATGGTCCATGAGGAAATCCCTTGTCTACGCAGGTGTGTTGGCAGTTCTGACCTTATGGTTCGCGGTGGCTCCCGCCAGGGCTGACACGCTCAAGCTCAAGAGCGGGCAATCCGTGGACGGCAAGTACCTGGGGGGAACAGACAGCCGAATAGACTTTCTCGTCTCGGGCCACGTCCAAAGCTACAACGTGAGCGACGTGCAGAACCTCAGCTTCGAGGGCAAACCCTACGGGCAGTCGGCCGCCGACACTCCATCAAGCACGACGAGTAGTGGCTCCCAGCCTTACACGGCGGATCCAATGGCATCCACCTCTGCCGCTCCTTCATCCTCAGCGGTTTCTACTCCCTCAACCCCTTCTTCCTCATCCGTCACGATTCCTACCGGCACCACGATTGTGGTGAGAATGATTGATGGCATCGATTCCAGCGTGAACAAAGTCGGGGACACCTTCAACGCCAGCCTTGAAGCACCCATCGTGGTGGGCAGCAACGTCCTCGCTCAGAAGGGCGCAGACGTTTATGGGCGCCTGGTGGAAGCCAAACAGGCCGGCCGCGTGCAGGGCCAATCGGAGCTGCGCCTGGAGCTCACAGGAGTCAAGATCAACAACCAGGTCGTCTCCGTTGTGACCGGCGCGTACGAGGCGGCGGGGCAGTCCCGCGGCAAGAATACCGCTGAGAAAGTAGGAGGCGGCGCGGTGATTGGCGCGCTGATCGGCGCCATCGCGGGCGGCGGCAAGGGCGCGGCCATTGGCGCGGGCGTCGGCGCGGGCGCGGGCACCGCAGTGCAGGTGATGACCCACGGCCAGCAAGTGCGCGTACCTAGCGAGACCATTCTCAACTTCACGCTACAACAGCCGGTAACGGTTCCGGCTCCGGCGTAACTTGGGCAACCGTTCGCGGATCCGAACCTAAGCAAAATGCGGCGATCCTTCGATTCGCTCAGGATGACTGGAGAAGGGTTCTGGATTCCAAGCGAAGGGCTCCGGACGAAATCGTAAAGGCCATGGCGAAAGGTCAGGGGCAACGCCTCGGCCCGAAAGGGACATAGAGTCCAACGCTGCCCTTTCCGCTTTCGAACACAGCCATCCCACATCCGAACACTCGCCGCATTCCCGCCATGCTCTGGCCGAGCGAATTTGTCTCTAGAATCAGCCAATTAGCAATGGTAACCTCTTGGCAGTAAGAGTGCCCAAGTAGGAGCGGGCCCGTCTGCGCAGTCGCAACGCGGGGGTTTCGCCCGTTGCAACAGGAGCGTCTCGCTCCCGCAGCATGGGGATAACAAAAGGCTATTCGTCCGTGGCCGGGAGATGAGTTATGGGAGGTCTGATTCAAGACCTTCGGTTTGGTTTCCGAATGCTGGGGAAGACTCCCGGAGTCACGGCAGTCGCAGTCATCGCCCTGGCGCTCGGCATTGGGGCCAACACTTCGATCTTCAGTGGTGTGAACTCCTGCCTGCTTCACCCGTTTCCATTTGAGCACCTTGACCGGATGGTCGCCGTCTTGGAGACGGCGCCGAAGCAGAACGCCGACCACATCGCGCCGGCCCCGGCCAACTTTCGCGACTGGAGGGAGCAGAATCACTCCTTCCAGGAACTGGCGGCCAGTCATGGCTGGGAAGTCAATCTTACCGGAACCGGACCGGCGGAGCGCGTGGACGGCAATCTGGTCACGGCGAATTTCTTCCCGCTGCTGGGAATGCGGGCGCAGCTTGGACGCACGATCAGTCCGCCGGATTTCGAGCCGGGGCGCACTTCGGTGGTGGTGGTCAGTTATGGCTTCTGGCAGCAGCGCCTGGGGGCAAATCCCGGAGTGATCGGCTCTCGTGTGCGGCTTAACGGCCAGGAATTCACGATCATTGGGGTGATGCCCGCGGACTTCGAGTACCCCATGGGCATCGAAGTCTGGGGGCCGCTGGACCTCAGCGCTGCCGAGCAGGTGAATCGCACGGACCACTATTTACGTGTGATCGGGCGGCTTCGGTCGGAGGTTTCGGTCTCGCAGGCACAGGCGGATCTTCAGGCCATCGCCGGCCGCCTGGCGCAGCAGTTTCCGGTGACCAACGCCGGACACAATGTGCGCGTGGTGAACCTGGTCAATGAACTGCTCAGCGGCTCGCGGCAGTACATGCTGGTGCTGATGGGCGCGGCGGGGTTCGTGCTGCTGCTTGCCTGCGCGAACGTTGCGAACCTGCAACTGGCGCGCGGAACCGCTCGCCGGAAGGAGATTGCGGTGCGCATCGCGCTGGGCGCCAGCCGCACTCGCATCGCACGACAGTTGCTCATCGAAAGCGTGCTCCAATCGCTGTTGGGAGCCCTGGCGGGGATCGGCCTTGCGCACGCCTATCATCAATGGATGATGACAACCATTCCCGCCTTTGTCCTGAAATATATTCCCGGTGTCAGGCACATGCGCATGGACGGGTCCGTTCTGGCGTTCACGGCAGTGGTGGCTGTGGCGGCGGGAATCCTGACGGGGCTGGCCTTTGCCTGGCACGCTTCCCAAGCTGATCTGAACGAGACGCTCAAGGAATCTTCGCGCGGCGCGGGCGCAAGTTCATCCTCGCACCGGCTGCGGGGACTGCTGGTGGTGACGGAAGTTGCCCTGGCGCTGGTGCTGCTCGCGGGCGCCGGCTTGATGGTCAATGGCTTCCGCAACCTCGTGAACAAGGACCTGGGCTACGACCGCCGGAACGTCCTGACTTTCGAGATCGCGTTGCCGGAATCGAAATATCGCGAAGCGAAGCAGATTCGCGTTTTTTACGATCAGCTCATCGAACGCCTGGGCTCACTGCCCGGCGTGGAATCGGCCGCCGCAGTGCTGACGCTCCCCGGCAAATTCAACTGGACGAGCACCCAGTATGCGGCGGAAGGGCAGCCCCCCGCGGCTCCGGGTGAGCTTCGCACGGCGGTCGAGCAGGCGGTCACGCCGGAAATCTTCCGCGTGTTGCGCATTCCGTTCCTCAAGGGGCGTGCCCTTGCGGCCCTGGATGGCCCGAACTCGCCGCGCGTGGTGGTGTTGAGCGCCAATCTGGCCGAGCGCCTCTGGCCGGGCGAGAACCCCCTCGGCAAGCGCGTGCACTTTGGATCGGGCGAAGGCGTGGCGCCCTGGTGCACGGTGGTGGGGGTGGTGGCGGACATCAAGCCCAGCCCCTGGGATCGCGAAACTCCCCCGACGGCGTATTTCCCGCTTTCACAATTGCCCGCCAATTCAGTCACGATCGCCGTGCGCACCCTGGGTGACCCTACCGGTCTTGTGAGCGCCGCGCGTGCCCAGGTCCGCGCCCTGGACCCGGACCAGCCGGTCTACGACATCCGCACGCTCGGGAAAATCATTGATGACGACCTCAGCGGCGTCAGGCTGGGCGCGAGCATGATGACGGATAATGGCCTGATCGCGCTGGTTCTCGCCGCCTCCGGGATCTTCGCGGTGATCGCTTACTCAGTCTCCCAGCGCACGCACGAGATTGGCGTGCGCATGGCCCTGGGAGCTCAGCACTCCGATGTCCTCGTGATGGTTGCGCGCCAGGCCCTGAAGCTCACCCTAGTCGGGGTGGCCCTCGGCGTTCCGGCCGCGCTGGCTCTCTCGCGAACGCTGGCGGGCATCCTGAGCGTTATCCAACTGGATACATCTTTGTTCGTGGGATTGATCCTCTTGTTAATCTTGGCGGCTGCGCTCGCCGCATACATTCCCGCCCGCTGGGCCGCCCGGGTCGATCCCATGGTGGCCCTGCGACACGAATGAAATGATGATTGCTGAATGATAATAGTGAATAGTGAATTCAGAGACTAGACTCGTGTAGACGGCGAAATAAGTAGAGTTATGGAGTACACACCCGGCCTTATCAATTC
>JAIQGA010000268.1 GCA_020072925.1 Terriglobia bacterium
ACGCTACTATTCATCGCGTGCCGAGAAGTTGCGGTCCGCTTACTTAGGTACGTTTTACAATCCCGACACAGGCGTGCTGGCCGGTTGGAAAGACACTGACGGGAAACTTCACGACTACTACTTCACCTTCGTCAACGGGATGGCCGTCACTTACGGCTTGGTCCCACATGACCAGGCCAATAAGGTCATGGACCGCATGTTTGCCAAGATGCGCGAGGTGGGGTACGACCGCTTTGATCTTGGATTGCCCGGCAATCTGATCCCTGTACGGAAAGAGGATTACATCGACGTGCGCATTGATCATGGCGGGTCTGAAAAGGAGGATGGCTCTGACGGCTTCCAGAACTACGAAAACGGTGGGGCCACGGCGTGTTTCGTTTACTACACGATCGAGGCCCTTTACCAACTCGGGCGAAGGCAAGAGGGTGATCGGATACTGTTTCCCATCCTGCGCGCATTTGAAGAGGGGCAGTTTCAGGGCTGGGGGCCCAACGGCAAAACCTACGACTGGAGGAGGTGGGACGGCACGCCCAAAGGTTATGAAGGACTGCTGGTCGACAACTATATGACCTTGTTGGCTGTCCTGTCCCGGCAGCCGTCGGGCCCGGGCACAGTGACTCTCGGAAATCCACGCTGATCATGGGCGAGGGCGTTACGGCGTCCTTGCGCTGCCCCTTACTTCAGGGAGGTCAAGATGCTGAATCTGCCATCTCATATTGTGTCTGAACTTTTCCCAATTTCCCACATTGACTCGGATAGGAAATCGACCCACGTTCGATTCTCGTATCGGATGGTAATCCTGGCCAATCTGTTGGTTATTTGCGGACTATTGAGCGCAGCCCTTGATGCGTTTCCGTCCGGTGGCGTTCAGGGAATGATCGCAAGTAACGGCCGACCTACATCGGTGATTGTGCTGGGTGACAGCGCCGGCCCACTCGATCGATTCGTCGCCGGAGAATTGCAGCGCTACGTAGAAATACTGTCTGGAGCGAAGTTGGAGATTGTTTCCTCACACGAAATAAGCGGAAAAGCCAAGGGCAAAAGTATTTTGTTGGTGGGTAACCCTAAGAGCAACGAACTCGTGCGCCAGGCCGCAAATCGCCGGCAGGTGAACTTTGAACGACTCAAGCCGGAAGGCTACATTCTTCGCCGCATCAGCATTGAAGGACAGCCCGCCTTGGTTGTGGGTGGGAACGACGAGGCGGGGACAATGTATGCAGCTTATGATCTTCTGGAAAGGCTGGGCTTCGTTTTTCTCTTGACCAAGGATATTCTGCCTGAGAAGCGGGCTGACGTTGCAATGCCGTCTCTTGATGAGCGCGTAGAGCCGGCCTTTCGACGGCGCGGGATCCATGTCGACAATTGCTATCCCAACCAGACGATGTGGTCGCTGGAGGATTGGAAGAGGACCCTCGACCAGATGGCCAAGATGCGGATGAATTACTTGCAGGTCTTCTGGTTTCCCAACACCCCTTGGCTGACCTATGAGTATCGGGGTGAAAAAAATTTCTTGGGCGACGCATCGGTCAAGGAAAGCGGCTACATGTTGTGGCGCCGTCAGGCGGGTTCCTTTCTGGTCAAGGATATGACGGTGGGCCGGGAGCATTTCAAATATTCACGCATTGCTCCCCCGGAGCTTCAGGAAGTCGAGACGCCAGGCCAAGCGTCCCAAAAAGCCCAAGAACTGTTGCGGGCCGTCATCACTTACGCCAGAACACGAAAGATCAACACTTGGTTGGCAATTGATCCCGTCAGCGTTCCGCCCAACTTGGGGCGCTTCGCCCGCAATCGCACAGGTGATTTGCCCTTTCAGCCGGTCCTGGGAGGGGTCTACATGTGCCCAGCTGACCCCGTGGCGCATGAAATCAACGAGAGCCGCCTGAAAAGCCTTTTTGCGACATATCCGGAGGTGGAAGGTTATTTTCTCTGGTTTCCAGAGGTTTTCCCCGTTTGCGACGACGACACGAGTCGTGCGTACACTTTGCAGGAACGGCCCAAGTTCTTCGCTGACGAGACCCTGCATTGGAAAGCTTATGCCAGATACGAGAGAAACGAGGATCGGGTGGTGGATTCCGACGTCGGGTCCGTGGAATTAATGCGGAGTGCGTTGGAAGCGCGTGACCGGATCAATCCCAAAGCGAAAGTTGGCATCGGGGCCTTCGGACGGGGATTTGTCTATCCCTTGCTCGACAAGATGTTTCCAAAAGACGTGCCCTTTACGGACATGGTTTCCCGTGGCGTTTGGACCCCCATGGGTGTTCCAAACGGAGATTACGGAGGCATGGGGGAACGGGAGCGCACCTTGATCACGCGCTCCGACGATGATGGCAGTATGTTGGGCATGCAGTTCAGCGTCAACATGTACTACAAGGACAGGACATTCGAGGGCGCCCTGGAAAACGGCGTGGCCGGGCACACCACGCAAGTGAACCGCGCGCGGGGCATGGAGCACAACGAGAAGTTCATGGCGGAGGGTGCGTGGAAACCACATTTGACCCCTGACGAGTTCTACAGGAACTACGTGGGGCGCATCTTTGGCCAGGCAGCCGCTGCGGAAGCCCTAAAGGCTTACCAGACCCTAGAAGAGAACGAGGAGTATTTGGGATGGACAGGAAGGGGCAACTTTCCGTGTTGCGGCGTGCCGCGGGAGATTCGCATCATCCAGTCTTACTCAGAACAGGGGAATCCTTACGACGGACCCACGTTTTCCGGCTGGGCAGACTTTCTTGACCGAGCTCGGGATGAGTCACTGTACTATCCCCATTCAGTGGGGTTGCTGCGCCAGGCACTTGCCCACTTCGAGCGTGCTGGAAAGCAGGCGGCACCCGGGAGCAAATCGGAACTCGCCTATCTGCGCAACAAGACGGAAGCGTACGCCATGCACCTGAATACGCTGGTGCAATTGGAAAAGGCTTACCTCGAGTTTGACGCAGCCTTCCGAGCCAGGAAAGCCGGAAACTCCGCCGAATTCATGCAACGGCTGGATCACAGTCTGGAGATGTTTCGTGAGGCCCACCGAATGTCGGTCGCCATGGCCACGAAGTTTTCGGAGATCGTTGATGATCCTTCCGATCTGGGGGTGCTCTACCGCATAAACGTTTACATGATCGACGGGACGGACATCGTCCTTCAGTTCATGCAGAATATCGATGCCTTTCATCACGGGCAACCTTACTTGAAGCCGGTGCCCCTGGAGAGGATCTTTGTTCCTCTTCCTCGTATCCAGCCTGGCAGGCTTTAGGAGAGATGCCCCTAGGAAATGTCGGCATTTCATCGAAAGCAACGGATTTTGGCATTCCTGCAATCAGCAACTACCGAGATGGTCCGTAGTGTCCCGCAGACCGGGCGCCCGGATGACGCTCACCCCGGGAGATTCAGTTTTCTACCACGTTTGAAGGGAGGCCTCTCATGATAATCCAGGCAGCCCGTTCGCATATTGCAGCTTGTTTACTTTCCTTATTTTCTTTGCTGGCGATGGACGCTGCGGCACAAGCTCCAGCTTCGCAATCTGCAACTTCTTGGCCGCCCGACGCGTCGCAATACCGGCTCCACTTGATCGGGCACGGTCACATCGACGCACCCTGGCTCTGGCCATGGCCGGAGGCGATGTCCGTGGCGCTGAGCACCTTTCGGTCGGCGCTGGACCACATGAAAGAGAATCCGGATCTCAAATTCACTGCCAGTTCCGCCCAGTTCTATCAGTGGGTGGCGCAGGCGGACCCGAGGATGATGGAAGAGATCCGCGGGCGGGTGCAGGAAGGGCGCTGGCGTGTCGTCGGAGGATGGTGGAACGAGCCCGACGTGAACATTCCGAACGGCGAATCTCTGGCCCGACAGGGGCTTTATGGCCAGAGGCTGTTTCAGCAGTTGCTCGGTCGCACGGCCAAGGTAGGTTTCAATCCCGACTCATTCGGGCACCCGGGCACGCTACCTCAGATTCTCAAGCTCCAAGGAATGCACGCCTACGTGTTCATGCGCCCGAACCCGAAGGAGAAGAACCTCGCCAGCAGTCTTTTCTGGTGGGAGAGCCCCGATGGGACGCGAATGATTACCTACCGCATCCCGTTCCGCTATAACGATGAGGGCTCGGTGCTGAACAAATTGCATCGGGTGGTATCGGAGCTGCACGAACCCACCAAGGATCTGATGGCCTTTTATGGTGTGGGCGACCACGGCGGGGGGCCGACTGAACAGAATATTCAATCCATTCTTGATGTGCAGAAGCAACCGGGCGCTCCTACGGTCCTCTTCAGCACTCCGGAAGAATACTTTGACGAGGTCACCAAACTCGCCAATCTGCCGGTCGTGACTGATGATCTCCAACATCACTCGGTGGGTTGCTACACGGCCGTTTCGGATATCAAGAAGAACAACCGCACTGCGGAAGCGGCGCTTGCTACCGGCGAGAAGATGGCGGCTTTGGGCGCGGCAGTGGCGGGTTTTGTCTACCCTCAGGCAGATTTCACGTCGGCGTGGGAAAAAGTGCTCTCCATGCAGTTCCACGACAGCATGGCGGGCACGGCTCTCCCTTCCCACTATGTGGTAGCAAAAGGGGTGTATGGATACGCGCAGGAAGTGGCCGATCAAGCTATATATCGAGCTGTGGAGAAGATTGCCTGGCAGATTCCCACGCCAGATCCGGTCTCGGAATACCTGGTGGTGTTTAATCCCCATGCCTGGGACGCCAGGCTCAATGTCGAATATGAACTAGATTGGAGTTTCTCGTCGACAAGCGGCAAAGTGACGGCGCAGAGCAACTCCGTGCTGGAAGACGAGCGCGGCAATAAGGTGGCGCACCAGTGGACGCAGGCGTCAACGGTCATCCACGATCGGAAAACCCTGGTGTTCCAGGCATCCGTACCCGCCTTTGGGTACCGGCAATTTCGTTTGCGAAGGGTGGAGAACATGCTAGCGCCCCTGCCCGCGCTGCGTGCTACGGACAAGGAGCTGGAGAATGAACATCTACGCGTTACCCTTTCGGAAGATGGCACGGTGTCGCTATTGGACAAAGACACGGGGATGCAGGTTTTCCGAGGCAGCACGGGAGGCGCGCGTGCGGCGGTGCTGGACGATCCCAGTGATACCTGGAGTCACGACGTAAGGGCATACACGAGGGAGCTTGGCGCCTTTGGCAACGCCCGCTTCCGGCAACTTGAGAGCGGCCCGCTCCGCGCGACAATTCGCGTGCGGACGAGTTACGGATCATCCTCGCTGCAGACGGATTGGGTGCTCTACGCAGGCTCGAGAACGCTGGAAGCGCGGGTGACTTTGGATTGGCACGAGCACCTTAAAATCCTGAAGTTTTCTTTCCCGGTGGATGTGCAGAATCCCCAGCCTACTTATGAAATCGCTGACGGCTACAAGCTGCGGAGAGCGGAAGGTGACGAGGATCCCGGCCAGCGGTGGATCGACGTTTCCGGACGGCGCGCGGGAGGCGAGTACGGGCTGGCCGTCATTAATGATGCCAAGTATGGTTACAGCGTGCAAGATAACGATATGCGAATCTCAATCGTGCGGAGCCCTGTCTTCGCGCAATACCAGCGTGTGTTGAGGCCTGACGGAGAGTACCTCTGGCAAGACCAGGGCACGCAGACGTTCCGAGTATTGTTGGTGCCCCATCCTGGTAGCTGGCAGGATGCAGGGATTGTGCGGATGGCGGAAGAGTTTACGGCGCCTTTGCCGGTTCTCTACCAGGGAATCCATTCCGGAAACCGGCCGCAATCTGCCTCGTTTCTTTCCGTGGACGTGCCGAATGTGGTGGTGTCGGTGCTGAAGAAAGCAGAAGAGGGCGGTGACTTGATTATCCGGTGCTATGAGACGGCAGGTCGGCCGGCCAAGGCCACGCTGGACCTTGGGTTGGTCAATAAGCGCTGGACAGGGACCTTCCGGCCTTTAGAAATCAAGACCCTGCGCGTGCCTCTAGTGGGGGGAGGAATCCGCGAAGTCAACCTCTTGGAAAAATGAGACGGACTCCGGAGTTCCATCCTTCTCACTTTTGCGGGATGCATGACCAGAGGCCTAGGCACCCGGCATGCCTGCTTGTGTTAATGCCTCAAGGCCCGTTGAACAACAGGAGTCACCGTTGGAGAAACCCGAAACAGATCGCTCCCGCACGCGGCAGTCGGTACTGTCTTTGGGCTTGGAAAATGCCAAAAAGGGAATTCTAACTAACTAGAGTCATAAAGCCATGTGCCTCCTGAAGGATCCTGGCCTCCACAACCCCCGGTCAGGGATGGAAAATAGCGAAAGGAAGTAAAATGAAATGAAAATAACATTTGTAACACGTTTAATTTTCCTCACATTTGTTACCGTCATGCAAGCCGCCAACTTCCATGTTGCCCTCAATGGTAATGATGCCAACCCTGGCACACAAACGGCCCCGTTCCGTACAATTCAACATGCCGCCACCCTTGCCCAGCCGGGTGATGTCATCACAGTGCATGAAGGTGTCTACCGCGAGCGCATCAGTCCACAGCGAGGGGGCCAATCCGACACGAAGCGCATAGTTTATCAGGCCGCTCCGGGGGAGAAGGTGGAGATCAAGGGGTCGGAGGTCATCAAAAATTGGGTGAAGGTTCGGAACAGTGCCTGGAAAGTGACGCTCCCCAATTCATTCTTCGGCAGCTTCAATCCCTACAGCGACCTTATCCACGGTGACTGGTTTGATCCCAAAGGCCGCAACCATCACACCGGCGCGGTTTATCTCAACCGCGACTGGTTGACCGAGGCGGCAAAGCTGGATGATGTGCTGAATCCCATGGAAAGCAACGCGCTCTGGTTCGCTCAAGTGGACAATGAAAACACCACGATCTGGGCGCAGTTCAAGGGAGTCGACCCCAACCAACAGCTCGTGGAAGTTAATGTGCGTAAGACGGTGTTCTATCCTGAAAAGACGGGCATCAACTACATCACCGTGCGCGGGTTCACCCTGGAGGATGCGGCCACCCCGTGGGCGCCACCCACGGCTGAGCAGATCGGCTTGATTGGCACGCATTGGAGCAAAGGTTGGATTATCGAAGACAATAAGATCAGCTACTCCATTTGTTCGGGCATTGCGCTCGGCAAGTACGGTGACAAGTGGGATAACACGTCGGCCAATACCGCCGAGGGGTACGTCAAGACTGTCGAGCGCGCCGTCGCCGACGGCTGGTCAAAGGAAAACATCGGCCATCACATCGTTCGCAACAACACCATTTCCCACTGCGAGCAGGCCGGAATTGTCGGCAGCTTGGGCGCCGCGTTCAGCACCATCAAGGGTAACACTATTTACAACATCCACGTCCGCCAGTCGTTCAGCGGGGCCGAGATGGCGGGCATCAAGTTCCATGGCGCCATTGATGTCGAGATCAGCTGGAACCACATTTACCGCACCAATCGGGGCCTCTGGCTGGACTGGATGGCGCAAGGCGCGCGCGTCTCCGGAAACCTCTTCCACGACAATGGTGAGGATGTATTTGTCGAAGTGAATCACGGGCCGTTTCTGATGGACAACAACCTTTTCCTCTCGCCCTTATCGCTAAGAGACGATTCGCAGGGCGGCGCCTACGTTCACAACCTGTTCGCCGGGGGCATCAAACGTTCCACTCTCACCGACGAGCGCCAGACGCCATTCTTTGAGGCGCATTCCACGGAAATCGCGGGATTTCACGACAACCCCAACGGCGACGACCGTTACAACAACAATCTCTTCGTGCAAGGCGCCGATTTGAGCCCATATGACAACGCCCCTCTGCCGGTGGGGTTGAATGGCAATGTGTTCCTTAAGGGAGCCAAGCCCTCTAAGGTTGAAAGAGACCCTTTAGTTAAACCGGACTTTGATCCGGCGATCAGACTGGTCGAGGAGGCCGGCGGCTTTTATCTCGAGATGACGTATGATTCGGCCTGGAACACGGAGCGAACGCGCAAACTCGTGACCACGATACTGCTCGGCCGGGCAATCATTCCCAATGCTCCCTATGAACAACGCGATGGCAAGCCGATTTGCATCAACACCGATTACTTTGGCCGGAGCAGGGACGAATCGAATCCAACTCCTGGGCCATTCGAGAATCCTGGCGGAAGCAACCTCAAACTCAAGGTGTGGTGATCATGAGCGCGAGGGGATCTGTGTCGCTCGAAAATGTCGTGGTCCTTGCTAAGTACTGCTATTCATAAATATGATGACGTATTTGTGTTGCTCCTTCCACTCTGAAGGTGTTACGCTGTGCCTCAGCGGAGGTGCCCGCTGTGCCGAGGCGAAGCCCATTTGTTGTCGAACTGAGCAGGCAGGAGCAGGA
>JAIQGA010000269.1 GCA_020072925.1 Terriglobia bacterium
GGGCACGATCTCGCGCGAGCCGTCCACGAATGTCACGCGCTTCTCGTAGTTGAGGCGCACGAGCGCGCAGACGTCGTCCACCTCGATCGAGTGACCGAACGCGGGGAGGGTCGAGGGGGCGGAGCGCGTCGTAGAGGTCGAGCAGGAGCATTTCGTGGTGAATCTTTTCCACGGCGGCCTGGCGAGCCTTGGCGAGCGCCGCGAGCGATTCCTTGATGAGCTGCTGGTGGCGTAAGTTGGTGATGAACTCCCCTTCGCCGCCCAGATCACGCGCGGGCGCGGCGACGGCGAGGATTTTTTCCTGGAGCTCTGGCAGGCCTTCGCCCGTCAGGGCCGAGGTCCAGACAACCTCCGCACGGACGTCTCTTGTTTCTCCCACAGCGTGCAAGCGTTCTTCAAGGTCTTGCTTCGAGAGGCGGGCGGGCAAATCCGCCTTGTTACACGCCACCACAAACGCTCCCAGCGGCCTGATCTTCTCGAGCAGCCGGGAATCTTCCTCGGTCCAATCTTCTGACGCGTCGAGGACGAGGAGGCGCAAGTCGGAATCGGCGATGGCCTGAAACGACCGCTCCACGCCGATCTTCTCCACTTCGTCCTCGGTGTGCCGGATGCCGGCGGTGTCGACAAAGCGCAACGGGATACCTCCGAGGCTGGCGGTTTCGCTGACCAAGTCGCGGGTGGTCCCAGGCGTGGCGGTGACGATGGCGCGGTCGGCGTTGAGAAGGCGATTGAACAGGCTCGACTTGCCGACGTTGGGCCGGCCGACGATGGCCAGGCTCAATCCTTCGCGCACGATGCGCCCGTACTCGTAACCCGCGACGAGGCTCGCGAGGTCGGCACGAATCGTCTCGAGCCGCGCCAGGATTTCCGGCCAGCTCATTACGCTCACGTCGTCCTCGGCGAAGTCGATGCCCGCTTCGAGCCGCGCGATGAGCTCAAGCAGCGTTTGCTTGTGCGTCTTCAGCCGCGCGGAAACGCCGCCCTCGAGCTGTTGAGCGGCCACGCGCGCCTGGTAGAGCGTGCGCGATTCGATGAGGTCGCGCACGGCTTCGGCCTGAGTCAAGTCGATGCGCCCGTTCAGAAACGCGCGCAGGGTGAACTCACCAGGCTCGGCGGCGCGCGCCCCGCGATCGAGACAGCACTCCACGAGATAGCGGAGAATAACCGGCGCACCGTGGCAGGAAATCTCGACGACGTCTTCGGCGGTGTAGGAATGCGGCGCGCGGAAGCAGGTGACCACGACTTGGTCGAGCGCGCGCCCGGATGCCGGATCGGCGAACTCGCCGAGAGTCGCGCGCTGCGTCTCGAGCGCGGGCGTCGAAAAGCGGATGAGGCTGTTGGTGATTTCCAGCGCGCGTGAGCCGGAGAGCCGCACTACTCCCAGCCCGCCGCGTCCGGGAGGCGTGGCGATGGCCACAATGGTGTCTTCGCTGGTCATGGGGAGATCACGGTGCGGGCGCCGTGCTATCTGCGGCGCGGGGGCGTGGCCGGCAGGATAACCACCTTCCGTTCCGCGCCCACGCCTTCGCTTACGGTGCGGACTTCGGGACGGTCTTTCAGCGCCAAGTGAATGAGGCGGCGCTCGCGCGGGTTCATCGGATTCAGGGAAAACGGGTCGCCGGTTTCCTCGACGCGCTCCGCGGCGATCTGAGCGGTCAATTTCAATTCTTCCGCGCGCAGCCGCCGCCAGTCCTGGCAATCGAAGGTAATCCTCCCGAAATGCTCTTCCTCCAGCCGCACGGCTTTCAGCAGCACATACTCGAGCGCGTTCAGGAGCGTGGCGTTCTTCTCGATCAGCAGGTCGGCATCGCGCCCCGAGAATTCCACGACGTATTCGGTGGACTCCAATTCCGTCGGGGGGGCCGGAACTTTTTGAATCGAGAAATCCAGTTCGAAACCCGAGTGCCGGAGCACCTCGTGCAGGAGGGACTCGAGCGAAGGTAAATAGCTCTCGAGCGGCCGACCGGACTTTGCTGCGCCTGCGCTTTCCATCGGCAACTACTCCTTGGCCTCGACTGTTTTCCGTACCGGCAGTGCTGCCTGCTTGAGGGGCATCCGCTTGTTGATGTACAACTGCTGCGTGATTCCCACCAGGTTGGCGATCAGGAAGTAAAGCACCAGTCCGCTTGCCAGCTTGTAGAACATGATCCCGAAGACGATCGGCATGAGGTACATCATGCGCCGCTGGTTCGGGTCCGCCACCGCCATGGGCGTCATCTTCTGAAGAAGAAACATCGAGATAACCATGATCGTGGGCAAAATGGGCACGGGGATTCCGAAGGGATGAAACGTATCGGGCGCCGAGAGGTCCTTGATCCACCAGATCCAGGGCGCGTGCCGGAGCTCGATGGGAAGTTCCAGCACGCGATAAAAACCGTAGAGAATCGGTAATTGGACCACCATGGGCAAACAGCCGCCCAGCGGGTTGATGTGGTGCTCCGAATAGAGCTTCATCATCTCCTGATTCATCTTCTGGCGGCGCGGGTCGTTGAGCTTGTATTGCTTGTATTTGTCCTGGATGCCCTTCATCAGCGGCTGGATGCGCTGCATCTCCTGGGCGGAGCGGATCTGCTTCAGCTTCAGAGGAAACATCAACATGTTGATGATGATGGTGAGGATGGCAATCGCCCAGCCGTAATTGTTTACCCAGTGGTCGTGGATATAGCGGAGCCCCATGAAAAGCGGCTTGGCAAAAATCGTGAACCAGCCGAAATCCACCAGCCCGTCGAGAGGGGGATTCACCGCCTTCAGGAGGTCGAGGTCCTTGGGCCCCACGAACATCCGGAACGAAAGGGGTTTCGCCTGCGCGCTGCCCAGCGTGGCGAATAACGGCCGCGGCTTCTCCTCTTCTTTCCCTTTGAAGTCGGGTGGCGTCCAGACCCGGCGGCCGAAGCGGAAGGCCTCGTCCGAGGCCCCGGGAAGGATTATACCGGCGAAGTACCGGTCCTCGAGGCCCGCCAGGGCCAGCGGCCCGGGAATATCCATCTTATCAGGGGGAGGACCGGACTCGCGCGAAAGGAGTCGCCCGAAGAAGGAAGGCATCAACGTCTCCGGTTTGGGCTTGTCGGCGCCCTCCGGTTGAAAGACTGCGGACTCCGTCGCCGTCACTTGCAGAGGCGGCAGAGTGTGATCTCCGAACCCGCCGTACCACCCGACCTCGACAGGCAGGAAACGCTGGCCGTCGTAAACGCTGACCTCCCCGCGCAGCACATAATCGGTGCCGAAAGTGAATTGCTTGCGCGCCTGCACCTTGCCGTCGCTGTACGTGAACTCGAGTTTGACAGGAGGCGTAAGGGACGACCCGCTGGGTGTGGCGACGTAGAGCGCCTGGTTCAGCTTCCCCTGGAGGTCGGCATCCGCGAGGCCCAGGCTCATGGGGTAACCGAGCTTCTCGCTCGCCGCGGCATCAACCAAGTCGAGGGGTTGGTCTTTTTCATCCTTAAATTTCTTGAGCACCCAGCTCTTCACGAGCGCCCCTTGCGTGGAAAACGTCACGCGGTAGAGATCGTTCTCGACGACCATATCCTGCGCGCTGCTTCCCGTGATGATGGGTAGCGCGACGGCCGGGGGCGGCGCCGGCTTGGCCGTTGCGCTCTTTTTCGCCGGGGCTTTGGCGGCAGCGGGGGCTGGGGCTGCGGCTTGAGCAGGAGCCGTGGGAGCAGTCTGCGCCGGCGCCGAGGCGGGTTTCTTCGCGGGCGCCGTCGGATACTTCTTCACCAGGTAGGCGCTGCCCAAAATCAGCCATCCGAAAATCAGAACGAGTGCAATGAGCACTCGGGTATCCTGAGTCATGTTTGTTTCAGGTCCGCTTCGAAAGCCTTCAGCTATCAGCCGTCAGCTTTCAGTGAGGATGTTCCGTGCGCGTGGTCACTGGCTGAAAGCTGAGAGCTGATTGCTGACTGCCGCTTGTCAGTTACTGCCACGCTCACTCGACGGGATCGTAGCCGTATCCTCCCCACGGCCGGCAACGCAACAGGCGTCGTAAAGCAATGCGCCCGCCGCGCCACACACCACACTTCTCGACGGCTTCGTACGCGTACGCCGAGCATGAGGGGTGATAGCGGCAAGCTGCAGGCAGCGTGGGCGACACGCACGCCTGGTAGAAGCGGATTAACCCCAGCGCGATGGATTTCATCGTCGTGCCTTACTGTAGCGCCGGTCTATGACCGGCGTCTAAAGACTTCAAATACGTCGGCGGTCACCCCCGACATTTCCGTAGCACGGCCATCTTGGCCGTGCGATTGATTCACGGGCCGGACGCCCGTGCTACGTGCGCGCGCGGCGGGCTGAGAGTTTCATGCCCCCTCCGGGCGCTTGGCGGGAGGGGGTTGGCTCGGGAACAGCCTCCACAACTCGCGCTCCAGAGCGGCAAAAGGCACGGTGGCGAGCGGAGCACGAGGATTCACCAGGATGTCCCAACCTCCCGGCAGCCTTGCGTAGCATTGCCGAAAGACCTCGCGCACGCGCCGCTTCAGCCGGTTGCGCAGCACGGCATTGCCCAGCTTCGTCGACGCCGTCATACCCAGGCGCGACTGCGGCAACCCGTTGGGCCGGAGAAAAACCGTGCACAGGGAAGCGCTGCGCCGCGCTCCTTCGTCGTACACACGCCGAAACTCGCCGCGCCGTAGCAGTCGGGCGCTCTTGGGAAAGGCTTGAGAAGTCAAACAAGCTCTTATGGAGTCAGGCGATGACGGTTTTTTTGCCGCCGGCGCTTCAACACGTTGCGACCACCCGCAGTCTTCATTCGGACACGGAAACCATGCGTCTTGGACCGGCGCCTTCGGTTCGGTTGAAAGGTACGTTTCAAAGACCACTACTCCCCAATCGGAATTCCACGCCAAGCCTAAACGAATAGGATAACCCGCAGGCGCGAAGGCCGTCAAGCAAACCCGCGGCCAATGTGCGTCGGCCGCTCTCGGGAGCGGTCCCAACGCTCTGCCCGGCGCACGCGAAGCGGGCGGTCTCGCCCTAAGGCCAACGAAAGATGAAGCTCGAAGCGTAGTAGCACCAGTTATCCGCGTTCCTTAACGCATCCTGGGGCCTGGTGCGCGCCAGCTCCCTGCAAGGGCCCGGCTTATAGACGATGTCGGGGATGGCAAGGATCTTATGGGCGATCTCGTGATAAAGGGTCGCCGCGCGGTCCACGGTGGTCTTGCTGGGGTGGAAGAATCGTTCCCCCAAGTAGAGTCGCATCCCGCTTCCCACGTGGGCTTCGCCCGTGGTCTGGTAATCGGGCAGGTTCTTGACGTAGGCATAATCGCATTCCGTCATCGGGATGGTGCGCCCGTAGTCGGCTTGAACGCCCGGACCCTTATAGATAATCTCCCTCTCGGACTTATGCCGGCGGTCGACGAAGGTGACCGTCCTGCCGCCGTCTTGGAGGAATCCATCCATTTTGCGGACACCCTCTGCGACCTTGAGCGGAATGCTGGAACCGAACCACTCGACGATCCGGGCGCCCTCCTTGTCAATGCGCAGCGCGGCGGATACGCCGACTACCGCCAGCGTAGACATGGCCGCGGTCTGATTAGCGGCCGTCTGGATCTGAAACTTTTCCTGAGGGGTGAATGGACTGTCATATTTGAATTGAAACATCTCGATGCACCTCCCCTGAATCGCCTGATAATCTGTGGCGACGAATGAAGGCACAGCAATAACGCTAGACGCGCTTATATCACACAGGGTTCCCCTCATCAAGGCGGCGCGGCGGCGGCCGCGCGTCGGTAGGCGCCGAATTGTGCGACAGGATCAGGGTCTAGGATCTAGCAAAAAGGAAAGGCGAGAATAGGAAGTCGGAAGTAGGAGGTCGGAGGCCTAGCGCGTGACCGCGTATTCGACCGAGCGGGGGTTCGCCATGCGCTTCGAGGCCTCGAGGATTTCCAGGCCCACGATGTTGCCGTCCTTGTCGTAGTCGAGGATCACTCCTGGCTTGTCTTCGTCACTTTCCTCGATGGGCGCGTCGCTCAAGAGGATGCGAAGCACGTCCACCTCGGGATTGTAGGTTACTTTCACGGCTTCCCCCAATACTTCTCGATTTTCGTCGTCCGGTACGCCGTCACCACCAGGGCGGGGTCCACGGCATCGTCCACAATAACCCGCAACAGGAACATTTTACCACCGATGACCCGCTTGGACTGATAGGGCTTCAGCCCGTAGCGTGGACCTGATTTGCAGGTCCGCGGCTCGTACAGTGAAAAGCCGCAGACCTCGACATGAGGTTCCCATTGTGCCTTCAAATTTCCGGAGGGTCACCTCTTTGCAGGCCTATTGTGGCGGCAATAAAAGAGCACGCAACGTACACGTATTCCAATGCTGTGGCCTCACGGACGCGCCAGGAACCATTGGCAATATCAGGATCAGGACCGTGATCGGCCGCATTTCGAATCGCCCCCAAGTAGCTGCCCACGTGGATTATCTTGGCCGGCAGGCGTCTTGGAGCTGCAGCGAACTTGCTTAGCTTACTTATGATTCCAGTCGCTGTGCCGAGCACGACTCCCATTTGACCTGCGAGGGAATCAATGTGGGATTCGACCGCGTTGCCTGCTGCCTGAACAGCACCGCTGGCGTCGTGATTCTTAGCTCGCATCAGGGCATCTGCTAAGGGCAGTATCACGTAGTCGCGAGACACAGCGGCCTCTCCTGCAGGGCCTAGTTGAGCTCTCACGCGTGCCTCTGCTGCAAGGGTCTCAGTGCAGGCGAGGGCTAGCGCTCTTAGCATGTTCTCAAGGGAGCCCGTCTCAAGCTGGTAGTTGCCTCCCCCTTCAGTTACGAACGCATGGCTATAAGTTCCTAAGCTAATCAGGGTGTCTTTGATCTCGTCACGGTCCGCTGCAAGCGCACACAGCGTCTTTGTGTGCCGTGCGGCCAGTGAAACGTCCGCGGTAGCAACCAACCGCTCACGAAACACAACAAATGGCTGATATCCTTCGAGGACAATGCGCAAGACTGCAGCCTTCTGGTCTGCCAGTGAAGTAAACCGGCAGAGCGGGCTCGCAGCCCGATAGGTCGTGCCGTCAGGTGCGAGCAAGCCCAATTCCACGGCTAGGTCCAATGCAGCATTGGCACGGGGCGCGCTGGTCTCTAGAAACTCGGCAACCAGAGCTACCTCTGCCCGGCCGCCGTTAGCCACAGTGGCTTCGACCGCGGCCATTACGTGCTCTGCAGTTGTTGGCGATGAAAGGGGCATGCTGGTCGACCCTACTCAGATTCCGTGCCCGAGTCCGTGGGAGGTGCAACGGACCCGCCCCGTAATTCATTCCTGTTGAAATCATCCACGACTTTCCTGAGCTTCTCTCCGAGGCCATCTAGCTCCGAGGGAGTGCATTGGATCCTCACCTCGATGTTGAGGTGGACTCCCCCCGTCACAGCAAGGTCAGCACGGACGGGGAGAACACCCGTTGATGAGGGTCCATGCGGATAAGGTCGTGGCTCTTGGGGGATTTCGAGAGATTTAGTGGCTTCGGTTGTGGCGGCCACCAAGTTTCCACCCTCCTCAAGTAGGGCACCAGCCACTTTAAGTATTTCAACGATCGTGCCAGCGCCAGTTACTACTCCTGGCGTCTTCGGCTGCCCAGCTGAGTAAGCCACATGTGTCTCTAGACTAGACTCGTCCATACTTTTGCGGATCCTTACAGCGGCAACCACCTTTTGAAGGAAATCGGAGGAATCCACAATGGCTCGCCACTTGACCCTTATCTGGTCTTCCGCATTGTATTCGAGCGCTAGAGCCAATTCGGCTCCGGCAGGAGTGATCGTTTTTTTCTTGCCGCCCTGCACCACACCGACAGCCACAAGGAATCGGTTGTTCCTGCTAACGATGGTGTGGTGCATCCCGATCAGTTTGGCCACATCAGAAGGGACAGCCTCCTGTCCGACTTGGCGATAGCCCATGATGATTTTGATCAGCTCCTTGTAAGAGGAACCAGGAAGGGGAAATCCCTGTTCAGGCATGGCGATACTCCTCAATCGCAGGGCGCGCCGCACATACAGCATTGATTGCCATACACGACCGCCGGGCGATAACAACAAGAATAAGTGCCGACCTTATACTCCTGTGCCGGGGAAATAGCAAGGGGCGAAAGGCAGGATCAGAGAGCCAGGATCTAGGATTCAGGATCTAGGATTTAGGAGCTAGGACTAATACTGTTCACTTTACAATTTTAATGCATTCTGAGAATTCAATCCGCACACTGCTGCAAGTCGCGCGAGGGCGCAGTGGGAAGTTGCTCATCTTGCGCTTCACCCCGCGCGGGCGTCGTTGGCCGCGACTCGATAC
>JAIQGA010000270.1 GCA_020072925.1 Terriglobia bacterium
AAATCGTGCACGGCATGTACGAAAGTGTGTTCGTAACCGATGATGTGTCCGGGCGGCCACCACGCCCCGACATAGGGGTGAACGCTCTCCGTGGCGAGGATAGTCTTGAATCCCTGTTCGGCCTGTGGCTCCGTGCGATCGTAAAACTCCAGCTCGTTCATTCGCTCCATATTGAACGCCAGGCTGCCCTCGCTGCCGTAAACATGAAAGCTGTTGTAGTTTCGCCGCCCGCCGGCGAAGCGCGAGGATTGGAACACACCGATGCTGCCATTGCGGAAACTCGCCAGGAAATTCGCGTCGTCGTCGACGGTGACCCGGCCCTTGCCGCCCTTGCCTTTGGCGCCCCACGCGCCTTCGCCCTCGGCGGGGAGCGGGCGCTCCTTAACGAACGTGGTCATCTGGCCGACGACGGAGGTGATATCGCTGTTGAGGAATTGCGCCAGGTCCGCGGCGTGCGCACCGATATCCCCCAGCGCGCCCGAGCCCGCGTATTTCTTCTCCATGCGCCAAACGAGCGGGAAGCTGGGGTCGATGATCCAGTCCTGGAAATACGCGCCGTGGTAGTGGTGAATCTTCCCGAGCCGCCCTTCCTGGATCATCTGCCTGGCGAGGGCCACGGCAGGCACGCGGCGATAATTAAAGTTCACCATGTGCAGGACCCCGGCCTTTTCGACGGCCTTCAGCATCTCCTGCGCTTGGGCGAGGGTGTTCGCCAGAGGCTTCTCACAAATGATGTGCTTGCCCGTCCGCGCTGCGGCCAGCGCCAACGGATAGTGGAGATGGCCCGGAACAGAAATATCCACGATATCAATATCCTTCCGAGCGATCACGCGCTCCCACTCGCAGTCGGACTCCTCCCAGCCGTATTGGGCCGCGGTGGCCTCGAGTTCTTCGGTGCACGCCTTCCCGCACAGCACTTTCATGCGTGGCGTGAATTTCCCGGGGAAAAAACGGGCCAACTGCCGGTAGGCGTTCGAATGCGCCTTTCCCATGAAGCGATGGCCAATCAAGGCGACGTTGATTTCTGGCATGGCGTTTCTCCGTTTTCGAGGTCTGTTGCATGTGGTCCGGCGTCCGTTGTGGACACCTTCAGGCACCGCCCATACTGCGCGGAAATCGCAAGTTGAAAGTCGAAGGCGGTTTTCCTCTTTCACCTTCAACTTTCGACTGTCAACTCTCGACTGTCCTTCTCACGCCCACCACATTTCCTTCAGGCGTTCCTTGATGACAATCTGGTTGAGAAAATTCGCCGCCTTCGTCAGGCCTTCCTCGACGGACATCAGGCTGTCCTCGTGCTCGATGGAGAGGACGTCGTCGTAACCGATCATCTGGAGCGTGGAGACGAAATCGGTCCAGAAATTCGCGTCGTGCCCATAGCCGACGGTGCGGAAAAGGAAGGCGCGGTTTTTCTCGTCGCTGTACGGTTTGGTATCCAGCACGCCGTTCACCTTGTAGTTCACATCGTACAGGCGGGTGTCCTTGGCGTGAACGTGGAAGACGGCTTCGCCCAGTCTCCGGATGGCGGCGCAGGGATCGATGCCCTGCCAGAACATGTGGCTGGGATCGAAGTTACATCCTATTGCCGCACCCGTTTCCGCGCGCAAGCGCAGCATCGTCTCCGGGTTGTACACGGTGAAGCCGGGGTGCATTTCGATAGCTATTCGCACCCCGTGGTCTTCGGCGAACTTGGCGCGTTTCTTCCAGTAGGGGATGACTTTCTTTTCCCACTGCCATTTGAGGATCTCGAGGTAATCCGGCGGCCAGGGCGTGGGGGACCAGTTCGGCCACTTGGAGTTGTCGGAATCTCCCGGGCAGCCTGAGAAATCGATGACACGCGTGACGGCCAGTTTTTCCGCCATCAGAATGGTGCGGCGGTTGGTTTCCGCATGCAACTCCGCGATTTTCTTGTTGGGATGTAGCGGATTGCCGTGGCAACTCAGGGCGCTGATGCCGATCCCCTGGTCGTCGAGTTGTTGCCTGAACTCCTTGAGCTTGGCGGATTGATTCAGCCAGTCGAGTTTCAAGTGCGGGTCGCCGGGATAATTACCCGTCCCTAGCTCAACGGTGCGGATCCCCAGGGGTTTGATTTTGCGGATGACGTCGTCCAGGCTGAGCTTTGCGAACAGGGCCGTGAAGAGTCCCACTTTCATAGTCTTTCTCCATTTCTGCGGTTGCTAGCGCGGCGACGGCGGGCCCGCCCGCCGGGAGGCGCGCCCTTTGCCCGCCGGAAAAGACCGCAAACCCTAGCCCAAGAAGACAGTAAATCTATAAGCCGCCCGATGTTGCGTCAATAGAAAAAACGCGGAGCGGAGAAGGCAGAAGGCAAAAGGCAAAAGGCAAAAGGCAAAAGGCAACAATCCCTTCCCTGCTGTTACGAGAATGTAATTCACGGTGCGGAGCGAGGGGTAGCCGGCGCAGTGTGCGAGGAACCCCAGCATTGCTTACGCTGACCCGATGGAGGGATTGTTCCTCGCCTGCGACATGTCAGGATCAACGGGTTAAGGGACTATCCGCGTGGCGCAGCCGGGTCGATGGTAACTCGATTTCTGGATTTGCGTTTCTTTCTGCTCGCGCGAAGAGTATTCTGGGCTTGTCGAGAATCATGGCACGAGGCTGGGATAGCAAATCGGTGGAGTCGCAGATCGAGTCGGCGCAGCCGGACCCGGCGATAGTGTCCAGGGGACGCCTCACGCCGGAGCAGGCCGCCGCGCTGCGCAAAAGGGAGAGCCTTCTCCTTGCACGGACCCGCCTCCTGGATCAGCTCCAGACCTGCCAACATCCCCGCCACCGCGCGCTGCTGGAAAGGGCGCTGGCAGAATTGGAAAAGGCCCTGGGGCAGTCTGCCGGAGCGGCGAAACCGGCCGCGCAGGGCCGCGTGTAAGTATTCCGAGCGGGTCTGATCAACCTTCTGAGCCCATTCCTCGTCAGGCCCCGGCCGAGCTTCGGGAAGGCTTCTCAACTTCGCCAGCTTCCGCGTTCCACTTAATGCCCCGCAGGATGATATCCCGCTTGACGCGGTGCTTGAACGCCTCGACTCGATTGATCATGCTGTCAATCAAGACGTCCGACAGGAAATGCGGCGTCAGGCCCAGGTCCAGGAGCTTGGTGTGCGTGGGGTTATAGTAGTGCTCTTCCATCTCAATGCGCGGGTTCTCCGCGTGGTTGACCTCGACCTGGTGCCCCAGCTTGCGGGCCTGGGTGGCCACCAATTCCGCTAATTGCAAAACGTTGAACGTCTCGGTGAATTGATTGAATACCCGATATTCGCCGGCTCGCGGCGGATTGAGAATCGCCAGTTCGACGCACCGGATCGTGTCACGGATATTCAGGAAGCCCCGCTTCTGCCCGCCTTTTCCGTACACGGTCAGCGGGTAACCGATCAGGGCCTGCACGCAGAAGCGGTTCAAGGCGGTGCCGAAGACCTCGTCATAATGGAAGCTGGTGGCTAATCGTTCATCCTGCTGCGTCTCGTCCGTATCGATTCCGTATACAACTCCCTGGTTCAGGTCCGTCGAGGCGAGCTTCCACACCTTGCATGCAAAGCGAATGTTGTGGCTGTCGTGCACCTTGGAAAGGTGGTAGAAGGACCCCGGCTGGCAGGGAAAAGGCAGGGTATCCCGGCGGCCTTTGTGTTCGATCTCGATAAACCCTTCCTCGATGTCGATGTTAGGCGTGCCGTACTCGCCCATGGTCCCCAGCTTGACCAGATGGCATCGGGGGACCACCCTCTTCATCGCCCAAAGCAGGTTCAGCGTTCCGGAGATATTATTAACCTGAGTAAATACTGCTCGATTATGGTCAATCATCGAATAGGGCGCCGAGGGTTGCTCGCCGTAGTGAACGATCGCCTCAGGGCGAAACGCCACCAGGGCTGATTCGACCATTCCATAATTGCGAAGATCGCCCACGAAGGAATCGATCGCCTGCCCGGTCACTTCCTTCCAGGCACTGACGCGATCGTGCAAGGTCCGGATCGGGATCAGCGGTTCGACATTCAGCTCGAGTTCCCACCGGCGCTTGGCGAAGTTATCCAGGACCCCCACCGCATGCCCTTGCTTCGACAAATACATCGCCGTGGGCCAGCCCAAGTACCCGTCCCCTCCGAGAATCAGGATTCGCATCGCACCTCCTCTGTCTTGTGAGACGCCATGATTTTATGAGATTAATCCGTCACGGCAAAGACGAAAGTTCCTGCCCAGGCAGTTGGGGCCAAAATGACCCTCTGCACCGGAAGGGCTGCCGGCATGATAGGATAATGAGCGCGTTGAATTCGCTGCGATACCTTCCTAGGTCTTTGACAGCGGGGGGAAGGAACGATTCACGCGAGTGGGAGGAGACGGATGGTTCGCGAATACCTGGCCGGTTACTGCGCGGGGCTGAATCGAGCTTTGGAGGGGGTGCAGCCGGAACGCTTCGAAGAATTCGTACGATTGCTTGAGTCCGCTTACCACGAGGAGCGCCAGGTATTCCTGTTCGGAAACGGGGGAAGCGGCGCGACGGCCTCCCACATCGTGGTGGACTTCAACAAAGGTGTGGGGATGGGTCTGGGAAAACGCTTCCGCGTCATGTGCCTCAATGACAGCGTTCCAACCCTGACTGCCTACGCCAACGACGTCTCCTACCAGGATGTTTTCGTGGAGCCCTTGAAGAATTTTGTCCGCCCGGGCGATCTGGTCATCGGTATTTCCGGGAGCGGCAATTCCCCCAACGTTCTGAAGGCCATCGAATACGCCAACAACCACGGCGCACATACCATCGGCCTGACGGGCTACAACGGAGGGAAATTGGCTGCGATGGTGCGCACCTCGGTCCACGTGCCCGTGAATGACATGCAGAAGGCCGAGGATGTGCACCTCATCCTCCTCCACGCCGCTTTCCAACTGCTCTGCAAGCAAGCCCTGACGCCTGAAGCCTTGCCGAAGGAACCGAAAGCAACGAACTGAGCCCTCACCCCGTCACTTCAGACGGGTAGGGAAAACGGTGGCCACACTGCCTGCAGCGCGCCATCTTCGGGCGCAACAGCAGGTGTTCATACCAGCGTCGTCTGGACCTTCGAAAGTCTCTGGAGCCACAGCGAGGACACTTCCCCGCATTGAGGTATGGACTCACGCCGTCCGGTGGATCGGGTCTCTCGGCGGGTTTCTCGTGCTTGTCCATAGAAGAGCGCCAAATCGGGCAAATGCTGCGGCATGAACCGCTGCGACAAGGATGGGAATCAAGCCTGTCAGCCAGCCAGCAACCCTAACTGTGGCGGACGCGCTCGACCCCTGTCGCTCCGCATCGCCGACCTGGAGACTTGGGCGTGTATGATGATACCTCAAAAGGGGGCGGTCAACTCGGGAAGCGGTCCCGTCAAACAGGCTGCTTGACGCTTGCTTCGGGCTTCTCTAAGATGGGCTAACGCCGCTGTTAGTGCGTTCACCGAGGCCCGTCATGCCGCGAGGTCGCTCGTCTCGTGAAGCCCGCCCTGCCCACGCCACCCAGGCGGACGTGCCCATTCCCGACAAGCTTTACTTCCGCATCGGCGAGGTGAGCGAACTGACCAAGACCAAGACCTATGTATTGCGTTTCTGGGAAACGGAGTTTCCTACCCTCAAGCCTGTGAAATCCAAAACGGGCCACCGGCTTTACCGGCGCCAGGACGTGGAAATGGTCCTGGAGATCAAACGACTTCTCTATGAAAGGGGATACACCATCGAGGGCGCCCGGCGCGAACTTTCCAACGGCTCCAAAGCTCCAGTGGAGCAGAAGCATCTGTTTGAAACCACCCTCAGCCTCGCCGAGCTGAAATCCATCCGGCGCGAACTGGAGAGCGTCTTGACATTGCTTTCGCGAAAGTGCTAGCGTGGTGAATGGGCCTTTCCGCGCGGAACGAAGTGTCGAACCCCCGCGGCGCGAAGAGGCTCACCGGGACGTAGCGCAGCCTGGTAGCGCACTTGCTTGGGGTGCAAGTGGTCGCCGGTTCAAATCCGGCCGTCCCGACCATGGAATCAGTGACGAGTGAAGAGTGACGAGTGACAAGCGGATGGGTTCTTGCTCATCACTTATCACTCGTCACTAGTCACTGTTCTTAATTCCGGGGCGTAGCGTAGCCTGGTAGCGCGCTTGGTTCGGGACCAAGAGGTCCCCAGTTCAAATCTGGGCGCCCCGACCATTCTTTTCAATAACTTCCGCATCGACAGAAGCCGCTGGAAGCGCATTTGTGACGTGGTTTGTGATGTAAACCCCCTCAGACTGCCCTGTTTTTACCGTTCCAAGGGCTTCCACGGCAAGCCTCTTGGTGGCGAGCGGGTAACGCAGAGTTTCGTTATTTGAAACTCTGCGGCTTTTTTTGTCATCGGATATTTCAATGATTCATAACAGGACGTTGCGTGCCATGATGCGCTCGGGGGACGGTGCGCGGTGCGAATCTTCCGGGAAAAAGCCGCGGAGTTTCTGAACCGCGAAACTCCGCGCTACTCCACTCGTCGCTAATCTCGATTGGGGCTTGGCGCGCGATCGGAAATAAGCTGACTGACGGTGCGTGTGTTGGCCTTAATTTCATATATCAGATGCCCAACGGCGACGTTCAGGGACCATACACAGAGCATCAGGAAGATCAGTCCGCTCGTAGCGGCCGTCACGCTTCCCGACCAGAAATAGATGCAGGCGCCTCCAGCAATCGATATGCTTGCCAAGTAGTACCAGGTGACGCATGGAACAGCATCCGCAAGGGTAGCATCTTCATCGGGGTGAAAGGTCCAGGCCCGTCTCATGTCCGCCTCCACGAAAAGTTTTAGTGGAGCCTACCACAAATGGGGCGAAATCGCGCCAGGAGCTCGCGTAGCTTTGGCTTGACACGCCGGAGGCTGGCGCAGGGTGCAGATTTTTGCGGACTGCATGGACCCGAAGGGACTGGTTGCCAAGCGGCACGCCAGAAAAGTTTCGCTGCGCGAAATCGCAGACGCTACAATACAAGCGTCTGCGCCAGCCCGCCTCCCGAAAAAGCCGTCGGGAGGTATGCGCCAACGGCCCAAGCCCTCATAAGGGAGGAAGAGCAATGCTCAATTTGAACAAACTTGAATTTTATGGAGCGGATGACACTCCGGAACCACAGCCAGAGCCAGAGCTGGATGCGGAAATGAGACAACTGTGGCCTAAGATCATGGCACTAAATACCGGTGACTTGTTGGTCGTTCCGTATGACTCGTCGGGGAAGATATGGGCTGGCCATGCCTACTCTCGCGAACTGAGAAAGATTATTGCATCTCGTCCGTCCGTCAAGTTCTGCAGTCTAAGGGTGACGCGAGGTAATAGCAGGATTTATATTATTGCCGTACGAGACATTTGGCAGCCTGTCGAGGAATCTCGGACCGCAGGTCTCGCCGCCTTGTGTTATTTTGGGTTTCTGTCTGCTGCCTTGATGCACTGGACGACAGTGGAATGGGTAGTGGGGACCATATTCGTGGGGTGCTGTTTCGGGATCGCGAAAAAGTACATCAAAATTCTCAAGGACCACATAGAGAGAATCGAACAACGGGTCGAGGATCTCGAACAAAGAATCAAGGAATGCCCTTACGCTCCATGAGTCCTCCAGAGCCACGCAGAACGGTGAGCCTTAGATTGTTCTCGCTTGACCTGAAAACGGCAGAAGCGATAGTCTTGGGGGCATGAAGATGACACCCGACGCGCGCGACCCACGCCCGGGCAGACCGTTCATTGAGGCTCTCCGGCTACTTGATGATCGTTTTCCCCATGGCAACCGGGACTATAACCCTTCGAGTGGGGAGGTATTCATCAGCCTACCATTGAAAAACGGCGGCACCTTCAGAGCTGGGCTTACCTCGCGACAGGCAAGGTGTCTGGCATACAGCCAATTGGTCGGTGACGATCTAACAGATGGTCGCCTTCCGCCTGAATGGCCCCGCTAGTGATGGATTTAACATTATTCCAATCATCCGTATTAAGCGCGCACGCGGGTTGCCACCTTCTTTCCGAACTGCTATCGAACCAGAGGAGGGACGGTTGAAGGGTCCGACCTAGCGTGGCACAGTCGATTGATACAAAACGAGGACAGCCGTTGGAGGCAATGATGTCGAAGAGGATTCACCCTGCCAGGGTCCAGAGGACGCTGAAAACCAAACCTACACCCGGTTCTCCCCAATCGGAAAAGTCAAAACGCCAAAAGGAAC
>JAIQGA010000006.1 GCA_020072925.1 Terriglobia bacterium
GCCGCCTCTCTGAAGAAGTGATGGGGCGGCTGATGGCTTACGACTGGCCCGGCAACGTGCGCGAACTCGAGAACTGCCTGCAGCGTGCCGTGGTGTTGAGCGCGGGGCCGGAAATCCAGATGCAGGACTTGCCTTCCAACCTGCTTTACCATGTGGCCCCAAGCCCGCCGCCTACGCGGGAATTGACCACGCTCCAGGTCCTTGAGCGGCGCGCCATTGTACAGGCACTCGAGGCGACCGCGGGGGATCGCCTCCGCGCCGCGAAATTGCTGGGAATCGGGAAGACGACGATCTACAGAAAGTTGCGCCAGTACGGATTGGAAGGCGAAGACGGGTTTTCTTCTGCCACCTGAACCATCATGTGCCGTGAGAAAATCTGTCTGTAGCGGCGGTCTATGACTGCCGGTCTTTGGTCTTCAAGCATTTTGGCGCTGCTTATCTGAAAAACCATTCGACAACGCGCGCGCTTCCATCGACAATCCTAGCCGATGGCCACCATCGCGCTCGACGCTACCTACACGCTGGAGCGGCTGCCTTCGGGCGTCGCGGTCTATTCGCGGAGGCTCATCGAGTCTCTGCTGAAGCTCGAGACGCCCCATCGTTTCCTGGTGTGTTACAGGCTTTCCAGGTTTGCGCGGCGACGGGAGTTCCTCAGCCCATCAACTGTCCCGGGATCGCGCCCTTTCAGCGTGCGCCTTTTTCAGGAGCCGCTGACCTTCTGGCTGCCTTGGCAGGCGGAAATCTTTCATAGCCTGGCCCAACGCCCCCCAGCGTTCCATTTCAAGAAAGAAATTGTCACCGTGCACGATATCTTCCCCCTGACGGGCCAGGATTATTCGACGCTGGAGTTTCAACGCAAATTCTCCGCGCTTTTGAAGGAAGCGGTCCGGCGCGCGTCGCGCGTCATTACACCATCCTCGTATACAGCAGCACAATTGGCTAAGCACGCAGACGTTCCGCGGGAGCGCATTCGGGTGATCCCCGAAGGCGTGGACTTTCCTTCGCGCCTGCTGACCCAGGAGGAGCGCGCGCGTGAGCGCGATCAACATGTCGGCACGGCGAAGGAGATGATCCTCTGCGTTGGCGTCCTCCAGACACGCAAGAACACCATTAACGCGCTGCGTGCTTTGGAACTCTTGCCGGAGCGTTACAGGATGGTTCTCGCGGGAGGCGACGGCCACGGGAGCGAGGCCATCCACGAATACCTGCGGCGGCCGGGCTTGAGTTCCCGCGTGCGCGTGCTGGGACATGTTTCTGATGTCGAGTTGTCGACGCTCTACCAGTCCGCCAGCGTGCTGCTCTTTCCCTCTCTGGAAGAGGGCTTCGGGCTTCCTATCCTGGAAGCCATGGCGGCGGGCTTGCCCGTCGTCGCCGCGCAAACCTCATCGCTGCCCGAGGTCGGCGGCGACGCGGCGCTCTACGCTGACCCGAACGATCCGGCTTGCCTTGCTGAACTGGTGACGCGGGCCTGCGAGGACCAGCCTTTGCGCCATAAAATGATCGAACAAGGCCTGGCGCGCGCGCGCGAGTTTACCTGGGCACGTACAGCATTGGAGACTTTGCGAGTATATGATGAAGTAGTGGCACTTTGAGTGACGACGGAGAAGGGTTTTGGGGGAATTCCTCGCTGGCGTTTCTACGACCCCGTGCTGCTGTAATTCCTTACCCCGCGATTCCACACGAAAATAGAAAGCACGAAAAACGTCGCTGCGACCACCGGCACCAGATGGAAATAAGGCGTGAACGTCTTGCGCCCCAGAAAGTGCGTGGTGGGGTAAAACGAGGCAAACCCGAAAGGAATAATCCAGCTCAGCATAAACTGGATGAAGACGCTGTAGATGGTCAGCGGGTAGCGGGCAAAGGTGAGCATGTTGAATACCGGCGGCACAATTCCCACTCGATCCTCAAACCAGAAGGAGACCGCCGTGAGGATTAGGAACACCGAGAGATAAATCACCGCGCCGCACACCACCATCAGCGCGAACCAGAGGCAATCGAACGGGCCCCAATCCAGGCCCAGATGGCGCACGCAAATCCAGATGACCAGCGTTCCGGTTGCGACCTCCTGCAGCGATTCCAGCCGGAATTTCTCGAAGATCACCTGGAAGAGCGTGTCAACGGGACGCAGCAGAATGCGGTCGAAGCGGCCCTGGATAATGTAAATGTCGCCGAACTCATACAAGTTCCAACTGACGACATTGAAGAAACCAAGGGGGATTAGTGAGAAGCCATACAGGAAAAGAATTTCGTAGAACGACCAGTCCTGGAGTTTCGGGATCTTCGAGAACAGCACCAGCACAAAGCCGAAGCCCAGCACTGTCGCCGCCATGGACGAGAAAAAGGCGATGATGAAGTCGGCCTTGTACGCCAGCCGCACTTTGGTGTATTGCGCCAAATATAATAGGAAGAGTCGAAGGTGTCTCTTCACCGTCTCGGGACCTTTTTGCCTTGGCGTTTTCCTACCTACTCCCTACGACCTACTACCTACTTGCCCGCCTTGCCCCCGTCTACCGTATGCCGTCTACCGTCTACGGTGTGCTGCCGCCCTATCCACCCTGAATGGTGATCTTCCGGCTCGACCATTTCCACATGGCCGCGCCAAGAGCGAACATGGCCAGCACCCAGAAAAGCTGAAGGGCGAGGGAAGCAGCAATGGCGCGACCGTTGATTTTCCCAAGGTAAAGCAGTACCGGGATGTAACTGATGTACTGGAACGGCATGAAGTTGAATATCTTCTGGAAGATCGCAGGGAAAAACGAAATGGGCAGCAACAGCCCGGAGAAGAGTTCTAGCAGAAAATACTTGGCGCGCAGTAAACCCAGGATGGACTTTAGCCGAATAGCAAACGTTCCCACCGTGAAGTTGATTGCCGCCACCAGAAAAAAGCTGAGTATCACGCTGACCAGAAAAGCCGCGAGGTGGCGCGCGCTGGCGGGTCCGCGCACTGGATACACGAGGAGAAGCACAATTGCCGTGGGCAGACTGAGCATGACCGCGCGGAACATCGACTCGCCCAGCGCCTGCGCGATATACATCAACTGGATGTTGACAGGCTTGATGAGGTCCATGGCCAGCTTGCCTTCCATCACCTGGTATGCCATGTCCTGGTCGATGTTGTTGTAGTAGAACGAGCGGATAATCCAGCCCAGCGCGACATAGGTGAGGATGTGGCTGAAGTCGAAGCCTGCGATGTTCGTGCTGTGCTCGTAAATGGCCTTCCAGATAAAGTAATACACCGTGACATAGATGAAGTAGGTGACAATGCCGGTGTAATAGCGCAACCGGTAGGCAAGGGTGTTCACAAACCCGACGCGTACAAATTCGGCGTAGATCCTCAGGTTCCGGCCCAGCGAGGAGCGGCCGACAGGCCGCGGGGCCGGATAAGGAAGAGCGGTTGGCGCTGACGAGCTCATAGTGATGTTATTTTGCGCGTCACGGGCGACGGGTTGAACTCCGCCGACTTGCCGCGCGGAATGCTGAGAGATTTCCACTGCCTGGCGCGAAAATGCTTGGCGAGGAATACGATCTGGCCGGTGTGCTCGCCGTAGTGCGTGAGTTGACGGTTGATGGCCTCAACGACCGAGTGCGCCTTGCCGCGGATCGTAACGGTTCTCATCAGGTCTTCCGCCCGCAGCGGCTCGAGAGCGTTGAACATGCAATTCCAACCTCCCTCCCAGCGCTTGAGGAGCGACTCCCTCGTTTCGTCGCCGGCGGCTTCGAACTCGCTGTCGCGGTTGCGATCGGGCTTCTCTCCGTCTGAAGTGAGGAAATCGGTCCAACGCGAGCGCTGATTACCGTTGATGTGTTTCATAATCACGGCAATGCTGTTCGATTCCTGGTCGATCGCGGTGAAGAGGTCCTGGTCCGACACTTGTGCGATAGCCTTCTCGGCCTGGGATTTCAGGCGTCGGAACTGGCGGATCGCATCCTGCAGGTAATGCATGCCTAAACTTTGTTCCATGACCGTCTCCGTGCTCCCGGTCTAAGAAGCACTGTTCACGAAACCTGTGCCGTCGAAAAATCAGCATGAAATAGCAAGTCTGCGTTTTACCCTTCACCTTCTACACTTTACCCTTTGATCTCTACGCTTCGCCCTTCTGCAATCCTACCTCTCCGCTCAGGTAGATCCGTTTGACGATGTCCTCGATGGGTTCTTCTTCGACGAAGATGTCGCGCACCTGGAGCTGGTTGACGATGTCCCGGATCACCTCGGCGGTGGAGTGTTGCTCGCGGTCGAAGCGCATCAGGTAGGTGAGTTCGTCCACACGGTCGCAGGAGATGCCGTTGCGGGCGAAGGTGTCGAGCTTGGCTACCTGCGAGCGGTCCTTGAGGAAGAATTTCACTTGGTTGTATTTCGCCAGGCGCTTCTTCATTTCCACCAAGTCGCCGTCGAACAGAATGCGCCCCTTGTCGATAATGATAATTCGCCTGGAAAGCTCTTCGATATCGGAGAGGTCGTGCGTGGTCAGCAGCACGGTGGTCTTCTCTTGGCGGTTGATCTCTTTCAGGAACTCGCGGATGCGGTCCTTCGCCACCACGTCGAGGCCGATGGTGGGCTCGTCAAGGAACAGCAGCGGCGGATTGTGCAACAGCGAAGCGGCCAGGTCGCAGCGCATGCGCTCGCCCAGGCTGAGTTTGCGGACGGGCGTGTGCAGGTAATCCTTCACACTCAGTATTTCGCTGAAGAAATCGAGTCGCCGGCGGTAGTCGGCATCGGGGATTTCGTAAATCTCCTTTAGGAGTTTGAACGACTCGATCACGGCGATGTCCCACCAGAGTTGAGTGCGCTGGCCGAACACGACGCCGATGTGCTTCGTGTAATGGCGGCGGTCGCGATAGGGAACGAAGCCGTTGCACACGACGCGCCCGCGCGTGGGCACCAGAATGCCGGTGAGCATTTTGATGGTCGTGGATTTCCCGGCGCCGTTCGCGCCGATGTATCCCACCATCTCGCCGGGCTCGATCGCAAAATTGATGCGGTCCACAGCGTGGACGGTCAGGTATTCACGCACGAAAAGGTTCTGCAGCGCGCCCCACACGCCTTCGCGCCGTCGGAACGTGCGGAACTCCTTGCTCAAATCCTGGACTTCGATAATGGGCGGCATGAGTGGAGAAATTCCTTTGGGCCGGGCCTCCGCGCGCGCAGCCCCGAGCAAGTTTCAATTCTATCAGATGCGCTCACGCCCCGGCTGGAAACGGGAAGTCCAGAGAAGCCGCGCCTTCCGCGGGGATTGAAACTTTTTTCCTTGCACTTTCGTCGAACTTGTTTCAGGCTAACAAATTCTTGCCTCTCGCATATATGACTCTGGAGGAATGCCTTCCATGAAAACGTATCGCACGCGCGGATTGCTGCTTTTTGTTTCCGTTGCAGCAATGGCGGTCCTGGCCCGCGCGCAGGACGTTGCCCTGTTCGAGAAGCGGACGACCGTCAAGATTCTGGATAATGGCTTGACCGTCGTCATTTGCGAGCGCCACGAGGCTCCCGTCTTCTCGTTCTTCATCCACGTGGACGTGGGCGCGGACCGCGAATATCCCGGCATCACCGGCCTCGCGCACATGTTCGAGCACATGGCGTTCAAGGGGACCGACAAGATTGGGACCAAGAACTGGCCGGCGGAAAAGGCTGCGCTGGCCAAGGTGGACGAAACCTACGACGCCTACGATCGCGCGCGCCGCCGCGAGTTCGACCGCGATGAGAGGAAGGTTGCCGAGCTGAAAAAAGCCTGGGAAGCCGCCATGGAGGACGCACAGAAATACGTCAAGGCCCACGAGTTCGATACGATCGTGGAGGAAAACGGCGGCGCGGGGATGAACGCCTTCACCGACTCGGAAGAGACGGGCTACTTCTATTCGTTCCCCTCCAACCGCGTGGAGCTCTGGGCCTATCTTGAATCGGAGCGCTTCCTGCATCCCGTGATGAGGGAGTTCTACAAGGAGCGCGACGTGGTCTACGAAGAGCGCCGCATGCGCACCGACAGCAATCCCAACGGCCGCCTCTTCGAACAGTTTCTGGGCGCGGCGTTCATCGCCCACCCTTACGGGCGGCCGGTGGTGGGTTGGCCGTCGGACCTCCAGACGTTTTCCGCGCGCGATGCGCGGGCATTTTTCGATAAGTATTACGTCGCCCCCGACATCGTCGTGGCCGTGGTTGGCGACGTCAAAACCGCCGAAGTTCTTCCCATCGTGGAAAAGTATTTCGGACGGCTCCCCAAGCGCCCCAAGCCCGAGCCCCTGGTGACCGTGGAGCCGCCGCAGCGCTCGGAGCGGGAAGTGGTCGTCTACGACACCGCCCAACCGCTCTACATCGAGGGTTATCACAAGCCCAGCGCGCGTGATGCCCAGCACGAGCCGGTATTCGACGCGCTTCAGGACCTGATGTCGAACGGCCGCACCTCGCGCCTCTACCGTTCACTGGTGCGCGACAAGAAAATCGCCGCGTTTGCCGGGGGCTTCAACGATTTCCCCGGGAACAAGTATCCCGACCTGTTTGTGTTCTTTGCGGTCCCCACGCCCGGGCATACTCCCGAGGAATTGCGCGACGCGATTCACGTGGAGATTGACCGGCTAAAGAATGAGGACATCACGGACGAAGAATTGAAGATGATCAAGACACGCGTTAAGGCGGATTTGCTGCGCACCCTGGGCGACAACTCGGGGCTGGCCATGCAGTTTGCAATGGCGCAGTCCCTTTTCGGGGATTGGCGGGAATTCTTCAAGGAAGTGAACCGCATCCAGAACGTCACCAAGGCTGACATCCGGCAGGCCGCCAACCAGACCTTTGTGGAATCCAACCGCGTCGTGGGCATGATCAAGCCCCCGCAGCCGGTGGGCGGAAAGGAGGGCAAATAATGTTGGCGCGAAGAAGAGTCCTCGCCGTTTTCGTACTCATGCTTGGTATGGCCGGGCTGGCACCCTTCGCCAAGAGCCAGGTGAGCGACTGGAAACAAATTAGAATTCCACCCCTGCCCGCTTTTCATCCCCAGCAGCCGCGACGCATTCAATTGCCCAATGGCATGGTGATTTTCCTTCAGGAGGACCACGAACTGCCGCTGGTGCGGGGCACGGCGCGCATTCGCGGCGGCTCGCGTGACGAACCCGCGGCGAGAATCGGCCTTGTCGAAATTTACGGCGACGCATGGCGGACGGGTGGCACCAAGGACCAGACCGGCGACCAGCTCGATGACTACCTGGAGGCCCGCGCCGCAAGAGTGGAGACCGGCGGCGGGCTTGACTCCACGACGATTTCCTTTAATTGCCTGAAAGATAATCTCGACGATGTTTTCAAAGTTTTCGTGACGCTCCTGCGCGACCCGGAATTCCGCGCCGACAAAATACCGTTGGCCAAGGACCAGATCAACACTGGCATCTCACGCCGGAACGACAACCCCATGAGCATTGCCTCGCGCGAGGCGCAGAAGCTCGGGTACGGGACTGACTCGCCGTACGCTCGCGTCCCCGAATATGCCACCGTGGCCGCCGTGACGCGCGACGATTTGATTAACTGGCATCACACCTATGTTCACCCCAACAACATCATTTTGGGCGTCTCCGGCGACTTTGATGCGCAGGCGATGGAGAAGCGCCTGCGCGACGCTTTCGAATCCTGGCCCCAGGGCCCATCGCCCCAGCCGCTCGAAGTTTCCTTCAACGGGCCGAAGCCTGGTATCTACTTTGTCGAGAAAAGCGACGTCAACCAGAGCAACATCCGCATGCTGGAACTGGGCACGCGGCGCGACAATCCTGATTATTACGCCATCGAAATGTTGAACGAAATCTTCGGCGGGAGTTTTGCCTCGCGCCTGATGCAGGACATCCGAACAGCCAAGGGTCTGGCGTACGCGGTGGGAGGCGGCGTGGGAACACAGTTCGATCACCCAGGCCTCTTCATGGTCAGCATGGGCACGAAAAGCGGGACCACTGCCGCCGCGATTGACGCGCTTTACCAGGAGATCGACGGCCTGAAGACGCATCCGCCCACGGCCGAAGAGTTGAAGAAGGCCAAAGACTCCATCTTGAACTCGTTCGTCTTCCGGTTTGATTCGAAGGCCAAGGTGCTGAGCGAGCGCATGGCCTACGAGTTCTACGGCTATCCCGCGGATTTCCTGGAGCGTTATCGCGACGGTATCGAGAAGGTAACGCAGGCCGATGTCGGGCGCGTCGCGGCGAAATACATCCACAAGGACCAGCTCGCGGTGCTCGTGGTGGGCAAGGCGGCGGACTTCGACCGGCCGCTTTCGACTTTTGGGACCGTCACCGCGCTGAACATCGCGATTCCTGAAATGAAAGGCGCCAAGCGGGAAGTTGCCACGGCCTCCAATGCCGAGGGCAAGGCGCTCCTCGCCAAAGTCATTGCCGCGCTGGGCGGCGAGGAAAAAGTCCAGGCCGTAAAATCCTATCGACAGAAGGCCAGCCTGGTGGTGAAGACGCCGCAGGGCGACTTGCCCATTCAGGCCGAAGAAGTCGTAGTCCTTCCTGATAGGAGTTGGCAGAAGCTGGCGACTCCGATGGGAGAGATGTCGAGGGTGGTTTCTCCCGCCACGGCGTTCATGGCGACGGCGATGGGGACGCGCGATTTGCCCGCCTCGCAAAAGGAGAGCGAATTGAAGGGACTGAAGCGCGATCCGCTCTACATCGCCCAGCACGAAGCGGATCCGAAATTTGTTTTTGCCGCTTCCGGGACTGCTAAAGTCGGAGACGCCGAAGCGAAGGTCCTCGACATCAATGCCGACGGCGCCGAAGTGCGCTGGTACATTGACCCGCAGAGCGGCCGCATTCTCCGCGCCTCGTGGCAATCGACGGGGATGCAGGGGCCGGGCGAGGTGGTGGCCGATTATGATGATTGGCAGGCCGTCAGTGGTGTTTCGCTGCCCTTCAAGGAAACGCGCACGCGCAACGGCGAAAAAGAAGCCACCATCGAGGTGAAGAACGTAGAGTTTAATCCCTCGATCGATCCGAAGATTTTCGAAAAGCCTTCCGAACCCTCTGGCGGGCAGGAACCCAAGCCGTAACCCCGGCGGCTGGTCAATACAACGAAGTCGAAATTCCTCCGGCGCACCGTCCACGCGAGACTGCGGGCGGTGTGCCTTCCTTCCACGCCTGTGACCGAAGTCATCGAGGTCTGCTCTTCCTTCGCATAACTTAAGCGTTCCGGGAACGCGCGGCAGATTATCCCGAGGCGTCGGTTCGGTGAATCAGGCCCTTCGGGACGCCGCGCTCCTACCCGAGGAGGTAACGATGCGTACACAGCCCGTATTCAGCAATTGTTTTGCTTCCCCTGCCTTTCAGCCGGGGAAATTCAGCGCGCGGACGATTTTTGAGAATGCCGAGGGCAAGGTGGTGATGGCATATTTCGAGCCGGGACAGTTCATCCCCGTGCACGCGCCGAACGCCAACGTGACGCTGGTGGTGATGGAAGGCGAGGGGACGGTGGTGGCGGGGGATGAGAAGCGCGACGTGACACGAGGCGACGTGGTGGTGATCACCCGCGGTGAGCGGCGCGGCGTGCTCGCCAAAACCCGGCTCATCGTGGTCCACGCGGTTTCGCCTCTGCCCGGTCCGCACGATCACGACGAAGTGAAGGCCAAGCTGCTCGCAGGTAAATTCGAATAACTGGTAGCCACGGACAATTCGGAACTTGAATTGACCGTGGGTCCGTCCAAGGGAGTCCCCGCGGTCAGGAAGGCGCGGACCGCGGCTACCCCGTGCACCGAGCTACTCACCCATGATCTTGACCACCACGCGTTTGCGACGCTGGCCGTCGAACTCCGCGTAATAGATCTGCTGCCACGGCCCAAAATCGAGCTTCCCTTTGGTCACGGGGACGATCACCTCGTGGCCGATGAGCAGGTTCTTCAGATGTGAATCGCCGTTGGTCTCGCCAGTGTGATGGTGGCGATAATCCTGCCGGAAGGGCGCCAGCTTTTCCAGCCATTCGTCGATATCCGCGATCAGGCCGTCCTCCGCATCGTTGACGTAGACGCCCGCGGTGATGTGCATCGCGGACACCAGCGCCATCCCTTCCTTGATCTGGGACTCGGCCAGTGCCTTTTCCACGTCGCCGGTGATATTGATATATTCCCGGTGCTTCTTGGTGTTGAACCAAAGATATTGGGTGTAGGACTTCATCGCTTGACCTCGCGCCATTCCGCCTGCGTCAATCCTTCTCGAGCGTGGTCGGTAAGGGAATGGCCTGCTCTTGAAATCGAAGCCCTGTAGGATAGCAGGTTTTGATGGCCAAGACTTGCCGCGATTAGAATCTTGGCAAAAGGCGGAGAGTTGTGTAGGCTTGCGGCGATGCAGAATCGGTTCAACATCGGCCTGGTGCAAATGGCATGTTCGCCCGACCCGGATGAAAATCTCCGCCGGGCGATCGAACGTGTGGAAGAGGCCGCCGGCGCGGGCGCGAAGATCATCTGCTTGCCCGAACTCTTTCGCTCGCAGTATTTCTGCCAGCGCGAAGACGCGAGCCTGTTTGACCTGGCGGAACTGGTTCCCGGACCGACGACCGAGGCGTTGGGGAAAATCGTCAGAAAGCTGAGCGTGGTCGTAATCGCTCCTCTCTTCGAGCGGCGCGCGGCGGGCGTCTATCATAACAGCGTTGCGGTGATCGACGCCGACGGCGAAGTGGCGGGTCTGTATCGCAAGATGCATATCCCCGATGATCCTGCCTACTACGAGAAGTTTTACTTCACGCCGGGTGACCTCGGATTCCGAGCCTTCGATACGCGTGTGGCGCGAGTTGCGCCGCTGATCTGCTGGGACCAGTGGTACCCGGAAGCCGCGCGCCTGGCGGCGCTCCAGGGCGCGACCGTGCTCTTCTACCCCACGGCGATTGGCTGGCACCCGGCGGAAAAAGAGCCTTTCGGCGCATCACAGCACGAAGCCTGGCGGACGATCCAGCGCGCCCACGCCATCGCCAACGGCGTGTACGTGGCAGCCGTCAATCGCGTGGGTTTTGAGAAACCCGCGGGAACGGACGCGGCGGGGCTGGAGTTCTGGGGCTCGTCTTTTGTTGCCGACCCCTTTGGCGTGGTCGTCAAGGAGGCTTCGGCCGACCGCGAGCAAATTCTTCTGGCGGAGGTGGACCTGGCGCGCCTCGAAGACGTCCGCCGCAATTGGCCGTTCTTGCGCGACCGCCGAATCGATGCCTATGGCGGCATTACCAGCCGCGTGCTGGATGAGGAGCCGTGGCGCAAAAAGGCGTAGCCAAAACCCCTGCCGCGCAAGGTTATCGCCTGCCGGCCGAATGGGAGCCGCACGAAGCCACGTGGCTCGGCTGGCCGCACAACCTTACCGACTGGCCCGGCAAGTTCGCGCCGATTACGTGGGTGTATGGGGAAATCGTCCGCAAGCTGGCGCCCCGGGAGATCGTTCGCATTCTGGTGAACTCCCCGGCGCACGAGGCGCAGGCGCGCCGCATCCTGACTCGGATCGGCGTGGACCTCGCGCGCGTCGAGTTCTTCCGCATCCCCACCAACCGCGGATGGACGCGGGACTTCGGCCCGCTCTTCGTCAAGCGCGAGCGGCCTCGCCCGGAAGTCGCCATCGTGAACTTCGGCTTCAATGCCTGGGCGAAATATCCCGACTGGCATAAAGACGACCGCGTGGCCGAACGCGCCGCGCGGGTGCTGCGCTGTCGCTTGATTCCGGCGAAGGTTGGCGGCCGTGACTTCGTGCTGGAGGGCGGAAGCATCGATGTGAATGGGTGCGGCACCCTCCTGGCTACGGAGGAATGCCTGCTCGATCCCGAAGCGCAAGTGAGAAACCCCGGGTTCACTCGCGTCGAGATCGAGGCGACGCTGCGGGATTATCTGGGCGTAACGAACGTCCTCTGGTTGGGGAAGGGAATCGCCGGCGACGACACGCACGGCCACATTGACGATGTCTGCCGCTTTGTGGGGCCGCGCGCCGTAGTGCTCTGCGAGGAAAGCAATCCGCACGACCCGAATTATCGGCCGCTCCGGGAGAACCGCGAGCGCCTGGAAGGTTTTTGCCTCGAAGACGGTTCGCGACTTGAGGTCATGCCGCTGCCGATGCCCGCGCCGCTCTTCCTCGACGGCCAGCGCGTACCCGCAAGTTATGCCAACTTCTATATCGCCAATTCCGCCGTCCTCGTCCCTACCTTCAACGATCCGATGGACCGCATCGCCCTCGGAACGCTCGCGGAATTGTTTCACGATCGCCCAGTCGTCGGCATCCACGCTGTGGACCTGGTGTGGGGCCTCGGAACGCTTCACTGTCTCACGCAACAGCAGCCGGCGATTTGATGGCAGGTACTCAATTCCCGACCCGTCTTTTCTACTTTTCCACGCGCTGCTTGATTTGCTCGACCAGTTCCCCCACATCCACGGGTCGGAAGAGAATCATCTGAAATCCGCGGCCCTTCAGGGTGTTGTTCAAAATCAGGGTGTGGCTGGCGATTACCCAAACGGGGACGTGCCTTGCCCAGGCGGCGAGCAGTTCGACCTCCGCTGTGGGATCGTCACTCGACGCCAGGTCCGCGACCACCAACTCGGGAAGCAACTCCTTGGCAGCGAGGTCCAGGCTGGCCTCCTGCGCACTTTCATGTGCTTCGACGTCCAAGCCTTCCTCAATCAGTTGCGCGCGCAACAAAGCACGAGTCTGCCAGTCTTTTCCCAGTACCAGAACTTGAGCCATGGTGGTGCCAGTATAGGTCTCCTCCAATCATCAGTCTGCATCTAAATTGTGTGGGACTCTTGTGAGTGCTAAGCTTGGAGTCGAGCGAGGCAAGCTGCTCAAGAAACAGAGTCATGCGGATCATTCTCTACACGGGCAAAGGCGGAGTGGGCAAGACAAGCGTTTCGGCGGCGACGGGACTGGAACTCGCCCGGCGCGGCTATCGCACCTTGGTGATGTCCGTCGACCCCGCGCACTCGCTGAGTGACGCCTTCGACCTCGACCGGGGCCTGATGGACCACGAATCGGGCCGCCTGGTGAGCGTGGCAAAGAACCTCTGGATCCAGGAGGTGGATGTCCAGGAGGAAATTTCGCGCCACTGGAATTCGGTGTATGCGTATGTGGCGGCGCTCCTGAACGTCTCGGGGCTCGAGCAGACGCTGGCGGAGGAGTTGGCGATTTTCCCCGGCATGGAGGAAGTAAGCTCTCTCCTCTACGTGAATGAGTACGTCCGCGGGAAGAGTTTTGACGTGATGCTGCTCGATTGCGCGCCCACGGGCGAGTCGTTGCGCTTCGTGAGCATTCCCACCACGCTCGAATGGTACATGTCGAAGATCTTCAAGCTCGAGCGGCGCGTGGCGAAGATGGTGCGCCCGATGCTCCAGACCTTCACCGGTGTCCCCATTCCCCAGGAAGAGTATTTCACCAACCTGCAGTCCCTGCATCGCAAGCTCTCCGGAATCGATAAGATTCTGGTGGATCCCAAGGTGACGACCGTCCGCATTGTCACGAATGCTGAGAAGGTCGTGCTGAAAGAGACCCAGCGTGCCTTCACCTATTTCTGCCTCTATGGACTTACGGTGGATGCGGTGATTGTGAACCGGCTGCTGCCGCACGAAGTGCGCGATGATTTCTTCAACTCCTGGAAAGACACGCAGGAGAAGTGGACGCAATCGGTGGAGGAGTTTTTCGCGCCTGTCCCGGTTCTGCGCCTCCCGCTGTTTCCTGACGAAGTGCTGGGCATCGAGCGGCTGAAGCGGCTGGGGAAAGCGTTGTACAAAGACCGCGATCCCTCTCAGCGCTTCTTTACCGAGGCGCCTTACCGGTTTCGCAAGGTCGACGGCAACTACCAGGTCCACCTGCGATTGCCGTTTGTGACCGGCACGGACATCGAACTGTACAAGAAGTTGGACGAACTGATCATTCGCGTGGGGACGCTGAAGCGTTTTGTTTCGCTGCCCCCGCGGATTGCCCACTGCGAGCCCTTGAGTGCCCGCATCAAGGAGGGCGAGCTGGTGGTGGTCTTAGGGAGGTGCCATGCCCAACGGGAAACGCAATCGGAAGGCGCGCCGGCGGCGTGAGCCGGCCCGCATGGAAATTCCATCCTGCGCCGCGTGGATGCTGCGTGAGGTCATCCCTCTGCTCCGCCCGCCGAAATTGCCCCGCACGCGCTCGGTGCGCCATCTGCGCAATGCGACCATCGAGGTTCTGGAAGCGATGCGCGCGGTCCTGGATGAAGTCATTGAGTGGCTCCGGCACGAAGGCCGCTTGCCCGCCGAACTGAAACGGATCCGCGTGGAAGGCTGAAGGGGCTCGGGCGTTCCGAGAGTGGTAACGCAGCGGGATGGCGACCTGTGCCGAGCCGAGCCGCCACCACTCTTTGGCGGGGTCTTAAATCCACCCATCCCGTATCGTAACCAGGGAATTCGTCGCCGGCAGATGCGCCAGAGCGACGGGGAGATCCTCCCATGAACATCCTGGTGAGCGGCTCGTCCGGCTTCATTGGCCGGGCGCTGATCGCCTCTCTGGATGCTGAGGAACACCACGTTGTTCGCCTGTTGCGCAGTAAGTCCCCACCGGACAAAGATCAGCTTCTGTGGAATCCCGACACCGGCGTCATAGACGCACCCGCCCTGGAAGGGTTCGACGCGGTGGTACACCTGGCCGGTGAAAACATCGCCGGGCGCTGGACCGCGAAGAAGAAGGCGCGCATCTATGACAGCCGCGTGAAAGCTACTCGCCTGCTTTGTGAAGCCCTGGCGCGCTTGGCGAAGCCGCCTCAAGTCCTGATTACTGCCTCGGCCAGCGGATACTACGGAGACTGCGGTGACGCCGTCCTGCGCGAAGACCACGGTCCTGGCTCGATGTTTCTGAGCCGGGTCTGCCAGGATTGGGAGGCCGCCACAGAACCCGCGGCGCGACGCGGCGTCCGCGTGGTAAATATGCGCCTGGGCGTCGTGCTCGGCGCGGGTGGCGGTGCGCTGGCCCGGATGTTAGCGCCCTTCCGCTTCGGCCTGGGTGGCCGCATCGGCAGCGGACGCCAGTATATGAGTTGGATTGCCCTCGACGACGTCGTGGGCGCGATTCGGCATGTCCTTGCCAACAGCGGACTGCGCGGTCCTGTCAACGTGGCGGCGCCGAATCACGTGACCAATCTGGAATTCACGCGCACGCTAGCGAGGGTCCTGCGTCGCCCCGCGGTTTTTCCTTTGCCCGCCTTCGTTGCCCGATTGGCTTTGTGTGAAATGGCCGACGAACTTCTTCTGGCCAGCGCCCGGCTCGAGCCCGCGCAGTTGTTGTCCAGCGGCTATGCGTTTCGCTTTCCCGAATTGGAACCGGCCCTCCGACATATTTTGGGAAAAACAGCTTGAAATAGGGCCGATACCGCAGACGTGCCCCCCTCAAAGCCAGAGCCCGAGTGTATAATGGGGCGGTTGCATTCGTGGCATTGACCATCTTCTTGAGGTTGCCGCCATCGGCTCTATCGCGGGTAACTCGCACCGACTTCTCGCCACTCGACGCGGGGGTAAGCCTGCATGAAAAAGATCCTTGCGCTGGTGGCATGCGCGCTCGCGGTGGCCGGCCTCCGATTTGCCTTGCTCTGGGGGCATCCCGAAGCCTCCTTCCGGGGCTTTTTCCCCCATGACGCCGCGCGCGAGGCGGAAATCGAAAAAGTCTTCCGCGCCTCTCCGACACCCGAAAAGGCTCGGGAGGATTTACGGACTTTGACCCAAGCTCCCCATGTGGCGGGCACGCCGGAGGATTTTCAAACCGCACAATTCGTTTTGACCCAGTTTCGCGATGCGGGGCTGGACGCGAATATGGTGGAATACCGCGTCTTCTTACCTATGCCCAGGCACGTGGAAGTGGACCTCGTCGCCCCCATCCGGTGGGCTGGACCCACCGCGGAGATCGAATCCGGAGCGAACACGCAGGCGGGAGACCCACCCAAGGTGATTCCCGCGTTTAATGCTTACTCTCCCTCCTGTGATCTCACGGCGCCCGTTGTCTACGCGAATTATGGCTTGCCCGAGGATTATCGCCGCTTGAAAGAATTCGGCGTGGATGTGGCCGGCAAGATCGTGATGGTCCGATATGGCAAGTGCTTCCGCGGGGTCAAGGCTTACGTGGCGCAGGAACAGCGCGCCGCGGGACTGCTGATTTACTCCGACCCCGCCGAGGACGGTTATCGGCGCGGCGACGTCGTTCCGCGCGGCCCCTGGCGTCCCGCCAGCGCGGCGCAGCGCGGCTCGATTCTTTTTCTCACCGCTTACGCCGGGGATCCACTCACGCCGGGAGTCGCGGCGACGCGCGACGCGCGGCGCATCAGCCCCACAAACGCGCCCACGCTTCCACACATTCCGACGACGCCCCTTTCTTACCAGGACGCCACGCCGATTCTCGAAAACCTTTCCGGGCCTGTGGCGCCGGCTGCATGGCAGGGCGCGCTTCCGTTCACTTACCATCTCGGCCCCGGCACGTCCCGAGTGCGCTTGAAATTGGAGATAGATTTCCGGGAGCGCTCGATCTGGGACGTGATCGCTCGCGTTCCAGGTAGCGTGGAACCCGACGCCTGGGTAGTGCTGGGCAACCACCGCGATGCCTGGACCTACGGCGCCGCCGACCCTGGCAGCGGCACCGCGCCACTCCTGGCCGTGGGCCGCGGGCTCGGCAGGCTGCTTCGACAGGGCTGGCAACCGCGCCGCACGATCGTGCTGGGCAGTTGGGACGCGGAGGAATTCGGCTTGATTGGTTCCACCGAATGGGTGGAAGACCGCGCGGACGATCTCACTCGCCACGCCGTGGCGTACCTGAACATGGACGTCGGCGTAAGCGGGCCGCACTTTACCGCCTCGGCGGTGCCGTCGCTCCGCGCGCTCATCCGCGACGTGGCGAGGGACATCACCGATCCCAACAGCGGCCGCGACCTCTACTCCGTCTGGTCGGAAGAGGGGCCGAAGCTGCGCCGCGAGGAGGGCATTCCGGGCGTGGTCCCGGCGCAAGCCCCGGGTCTTGATGCCGCGCCGGCGCAAGTGGGGGAGCTGGGAGGCGGTTCGGATTTTACCCCCTTTCTCCAGCACCTGGGCATTCCTTCGCTCGATATAGGTTTCGGCGGGCCCTACGGCGTCTATCATGCCGCGAATGACAACTTCTCCTGGATGGAGCGCTTTGGTGATCCGTCTTTCCGATACAGCCTCGCTGCGGTGCAGGTTTTTGGAACGCTCGGCTTGCGGATGGCGGATGCGGATATTTTACCTTTTGATTATAGTGAGTATGGTGAGGCCATACAGAAATACGTTCGTGACCTGGCGGAAGAGATGAAACAGAGCAACCAGGGCGACAAGCTCTCGTTGGACGGTGTCGCGAAGGCCGCCGCCAGGTTTACGGAAACAGCACATACTCTGGAGCGGCAAGTCCAGGCGCTAGGCCCGGCAGACTGGGCAAACGCCGGAACGCAGGCCACGGTCAACAGCGCATTCGTGCAGGTCGAGCGCGATTTTCTGCTGCCGCAAGGCTTGCCGGACCGCGCCTGGTTTCGCCATGCCTTCTATGCACCCGGCGTGTATACTGGATATGCTGCGGTGATCATTCCGGGTGTTCGCGAGGCGATCAGGCAAAAAGATTGGGCGGCCGCGGCCCAACAGACACAGCTTCTCCAGGAGGCCGTCGAGCGCGGGACGGCGACCCTGGCCCGGGGGCTCGAGGCGCTGGGCGGCACGGGCCCCGGACGCGCGGACCCGGCGGGGCATGGAGCCGGCGCGACCTTATGAAGATCCGGGTTTTATTTTTCGGTCTCACTCATGACGTGACGGGCTTCGGCCAGGAGTTGCTGGAGCTTCCGGAAGGGGAGTCTTTGGCGGGCCTGAGGCGGCTCTACTCAAGACGCTTTCCGCGTCTCAACGAGCTCGCGGACTCGCTGGTGGTGGCAGTGAACGAGGAGATCGCCGAAAGCTCCCGGACTTTGAATGACGGCGACGAGGTGGCGTTCATGCCTCCCGTCAGCGGTGGCTCCGACACGGACATCTACCGCTTCGTGCATGTGCCGATCTCAGCAGCCCTTTTGGCGCGCGAGCTTCAGGCCCCCGAAGATGGCGCGGTGGTCGCCTTCGAGGGGGTCGTGCGGAATCACTCGCTAAGCCGGAAGACCCTCTACCTCGAATACGAAGCTTACGAGCCGATGGCGGTCCGGAAAATGCAAGAGATCGGCGAGGAGGCAAAGCGGAAGTTCGCGATTGATCGCGTCGGCATCGTGCATCGCCTCGGCCGCCTGGAGATTGGCGAAACCAGCGTCGCCATCATCGTCACTGCGGCGCACCGGCATCCGGCGTTCGAGGCTTGTCATGAACTTATCAACCGCTTGAAGAAGGTCGTTCCAATCTGGAAGAAGGAATACTTCGCGGATGGTGCCGTCTGGGCGGAAGGGGAAGGAAAGAGCAGCTTTCAGCCGTCAGCCCTCAGCGCTCAGTTCGGAGGGGAAGACGGGGGCGCTGTAAGAGCTCGAGAAAGATCGTTTAAGGAAGACTGAGAAAGGGGAGCAGAAGGCCGTATCCATGATGGAGAGTTATCTTGACATCGCAGTCGAAATCGCGCACGAAGCGGGGGCGCTTCTACTGCAATTCTCCCAGCAGCCGCTGGAGATTTCCTACAAGCGGCGCTCGGACTTGGTGACGGAAGCGGACCGCCGGTCGGAGGCTTTGATTGTCGAGCGATTGCGCGCCCGTTTCCCAAAGCATGGGATTGTAGCCGAGGAGGGCGGCGGCCAGCAGACGGATTCGGAATACTGCTGGTATGTCGATCCTCTCGACGGCACGACCAATTTCGCGCACGGGTTTCCGGTGTATTGCGTTACGCTGGGACTTGCCTGCCGGGGCGAGGTTGTGGCGGGCGTCGTTTATGACCCGACGCGCGAGGAGCTTTACACGGCGGAGCGTGGTTCCGGCGCCTACTTGCATGGTCAGCGCATTCAGGTCTCGAAGACGGCGCAGCTTGCCGAGGGCCTGCTGGCCACGGGGTTCCCGCCTTTTGCCCGCAACCACGACCTGAATATCGAATATTACTTCCGTTTCACCAAACTCTCTCACGGGATCCGCCGCGCGGGTTCGGCGGCGCTGGACCTCTGCTCGGTCGCGAGCGGACGATTCGATGCTTTTTGGGAACTTAAACTCAACCCCTGGGACAAAGCCGCGGGTTCGTTGCTGGTTGAGGAGGCGGGCGGCCGCGTCACGGACGTTCGCGGTGAGAGGTTCAACCTCTTGGGCGATGATATCTTCGCCTCCAACGGATTGGTGCACGACGAAATGTGTCAGGTGTTTACAGAAGTGCTGGCAGATCGTGCAGGAAGGGGAGCAGGGATTAGGGATTAGGGTGCAGGGATTAGTGAACCCAAGTGAAAGTCGGGGGCGCGATCGCAGCCAGTTTTGGCCGCTAATCCCTAATGCCTAATCGCTAATCCCTGGGGTCTTCCTTGGCGAGGCGTTTAAGCGCACGACGATTTCTCAAGCGGCGCGAGCTCATCACGCTTTCGCTGAGCAGTCCCGAACTCGCGTCCCCGCCCTTTTCTCCGGACCCGGATATTACCGAAACAGATATCTGGCTTCGGCGCCTCCATCCCGCCTTCGACGGCCTGAAGATCGTGCATCTCACGGATCTGCATCACAGCCTTTACACGCCCCTCGAAGACATCCAGCGTGCGGTTCACCTCGCCAACCTGTTGCGTCCGGACGTCGTCGCGCTGACGGGGGATTACGTCACGCTTTCGCGGATGTATATCTGGCCGGTGGCGCGCGCCCTGGGCAAGCTCCGCGCGCGTCTGGGCATTTTCGCCGTTCTCGGCAACCACGATTTTCGCGCTGACCCGAAAGAAGTTACCGCGGCGCTGAAGGCCCAGCGCATTCACGTGCTGCGAAACGCCCACGCGGCCGTGCGCGCCGGTTCCGCGACGCTTTGGATGGCGGGTGTCGACGACCTGTGGTGGGAAGCCGCGGACTTTCGCGCCGCGCTGCGCTCGGTCCCCGCCCGCGATCCCAAGATCCTCTTGTGCCACAATCCCCTGGGGGTCTATATGGCTGCCCGGTATGGCGTGGACCTCGTCCTCGCCGGCCATACCCATGGCGGGCAAGTGCGCCTGCCGGTGGTGGGCTCGCTTTTCGGGCGCTCCAGGCTCGGCGAACGCTTCGTGGAAGGCTGGAACCGGCTGGATGGGACGCAAATTTACGTCAGCCGCGGGATCGGCAAAGTCCTCCTGCCGGTCCGTTTTGGCTGCCCGCCGGAAATCGCCTGCCTGCGTCTGCGCCGCGCCTGATTCCCCGTTCGCCTTCCCGGGGAATGCGTTTTTTTCTATCAACAGCGCCAGGGTGTTGTGGTAGGCTATACGGTAGGTCAGCCGTGTTAGCTCCTCTGGGGCAACGATCGTTGCCCAGCAAAGCCGGTCACGAGAGGGTCCAAGGTGACCTTAGCAATCCTCAGTCTACAATGTCCGGCGCGAATCGTCGGAGCGAATTCGCTCCCCCGCGCCGGCAGGTTTGGGCGCCCAACCCTTGAGGGAATACGCCAGGATCGCGTGTCCGCAGGTGGCTTCGCGGGAGGCCAAGGGTGCTAGACATAAGGGATCCCTTATTCTTGAGGAGTTAAACTTTAACATGTTGAAAGTAAACCACTTACAAAAAATAACCTCTAAAACGAACCTAGCTCGAATAACCTCAATTGAATCAAGTTCTTGCGCCGTCAAATCGGTAATGAAGTCGCCATTATTCGCACCGCATAGCAAGCGATTGAAAGCACTCTCTCGACTGAGTGGCGAGCGCCGAGAATGGTGATGTTACCCCGGTTCAGAAGTCCCTCAAAGACAGCGCTTGTTGCCCTTGGAGTCGACAATGAAAAGCAAACTGCGTTGCGCGCTGTGGATTGTCTGTTTGCAGCTTTTTGTTGCGGCCGCCTGCGTCGCTGCGCAGGGAGCGCGACAGATCATCATCGACACCGACCCTGGAGCCGACGATGCTATGGCCATCCTGCTGGCGCTGAACTCACCCGAGCTCGATGTGAAGGCCCTCACAGTCGTGGCGGGCAATGTGGTTGTCGACCGGGGCGTTGAGAACGCGCTCAAGCTCGTTTCCCTGGCGCATCGGTGTGACATTCCGGTGGCGCGTGGCGCGGGGCATCCGCTCGTCGCGACGCTGACCACGGCGGAGTTCTTTCACGGGAAAAACGGCTTGGGCGACGTCGAACTCCCCGCGCCGGCGTGCCGCCCGGACACGCGGTTTGCGCCCGACCTGATCATCCAAACCGTTCATGCGCACCCTCACGAAATCACGCTGGTGCCCATTGGTCCCCTGACCAACATCGCTCTGGCGATTTCGAAAGATCCGTCGATTGTTCCCCTGGTCAAAGAAGTGGTGTTGATGGGCGGCGGGATTTCCGGCGGGAACATCACCGCCGCGGCCGAAGCCAATATTCACAATGACCCCGAAGCCGCGCACAGGGTGTTCGAGGCCGGCTGGCCCCTGACCATGGTGGGCCTGAACGTCACGGAGAAGACCTTGTTCACGCCCGCGGACTTGAAGCGACTCGCCCAAACGCGGGGCCTGGAGAACGATTTCGCAGTGGGCGTGCTTCACTTCATGGTCAACCGGGCGGAAAACCTGGGAGGGGAAGGGACGCCGATGCACGACCCGCTGGCGGTGGGCGCGGCGATTGATCGCAGCCTCATTACTACGCAGGACATGCGCGTTGACATCGAGCTGCGCGGCGAGTACACGCGCGGAGAAACCGTCGCCGACCGTCACAATTCTACGGATCAGCGAGTTCGGCGCGGCGACCGCTATGCTGTCGAGGGAATCCAACGCGTGGAGCCAAACGTCCACGTGGCGGTGAGTTCGGACGCGCCGCGATTCATCGATATGTTTATTTCACGCATCGCCGGGAAGTAGCGGCTCGGAGCGATTGTGCAAGGAGACGTGAGTTCACGGTGATGAATCGAACGCTTGAATAGCCTGAGGATTGAAAATGAAGATTGCTGCTCGTCACTCGTCACTTATCACTCGTCACTCTCCGTCAGGCTATCGCGAAGCCGCCGAGGTCGCGCGTTATCTCAGGGCCCGCTGGCGCGCGCAGCCGCGCGTGGCGATCGTCCTCGGCACGGGCCTTCAGGATGTGGTTCATGGGCTCGAGGAAATGCAAACGATCGCGTATAAGTCCATCCCGCATTTCCCGCGCCCGAGCGGGGAAGGGCATCGCGGCGTGCTGCATCTGGGCCAATGGCGAGGCGCGCCTGTGGCATTCCTCGCCGGGCGTGCGCACCTTTACGAGGGATACACTCCTGCCGAAGTTGTTCTCCCGGTTCGCGCGCTGGCGCTCGCGGGCGTCAGGGTGTTTGTGATGACCTGCGCGGCGGGCGGCATCGCTCCGCGCGCGACGCCCGGCAGCTTTATGCTTTTCTCGGATCACCTGAACTTTCAAGGCGCGAGCCCGCTCACCGGTCCGCACGACGCGCGCTGGGGAAATCGGTTTGTGGATATGACGGTGACCTACGACGGGGCGCTGCGCGCGCTGGCGGGGCGGGCAGCGCGGGCTCTGCACATTCCCTGCTTCGAAGGGGTGTACGCCTCGCTGCCCGGCCCGAGTTTCGAGACCCCTGCGGAAATTCGCTCCCTGCGGCGATTGGGCGCCGACGCGGTGGGCATGTCGACAGTTCCCGAAGTGCTCGCGGTACGGCAACGGGGCGCCCGCGTGCTCGCGATCGCCACCATCACCAATCGCGCCGCGGGGTTGAGTCGAACTTCTCTGCGCCACGAAGAAGTCACGGAGGTTGGACAGCGCGCCTCGCCCGACTTGTCGCGCTGGCTGGAGGCGATTCTTCCTGGGCTGGCGCGGGAGTAAATGGCGCGACTTCCGAACGCTTGATTGATAGGGAAAAACGCGACCCCGGCGGGCGCGAGTTACTTGTGCCCCGTGGGTATCTTGGGTTTCAGGGCTTGCTCTTTCTGTTTCACTAACTTGATGGCCATGGTGCGGATGGTTTCCGGGATGTTGCGGTTTGTGGTCAGCAGTTTCAGGTCTTTGTCGTTCATGCGGTTGATCAGGGGCAAGGAAACATCCAGCGGGGCGCGGGGGTTATTGACGAGCGAGCGCGCCACCGCGTAGTTCTTGATGTAGGCGCGATTCATGGCGATGAGGCGTAAAACTTCCTCGGAAACATTTTTCGCCGAGGCGTAGGCTTCGACTTCCGCGTCCATCACCTTGGGCGACTGGAGGACAGAGCGCGCCACCAACTTGTTCGAATCGCGGATTAAGATCAGGCGTGATTCCTGGTTGCCGGTGAGCGCCAGCTTGATTTTCTCGACCGCAGACATGCGATTGATCCGCTGGATGAGCGTTTCGCGCTGCACACCTTCGCCGGCGATCAGGTCCTTGCCATGCGCGGCCCGGGGGGCGGCGGGCGCATCTGCGATTTCCAGCTTCGCCTCTTCCAGCAGGCGATTCCGGATTTCCTCCCGCAGATCGTCGGGCAGTCCAGGGTTTTCGAGGAGCCCTTCGAGAAGGTCCGCGCGCGTGGGAGCCAGATAGTTGACGGCAAAATCCAATATCGCCACCGGTGTAACAGGAGAGGCGAGGACTTCGCGCAAATCCTGCGCGTCCCACTGCAACAACGTTTGTAGAGCGTGCTTGCGCGTCGCCTCGTCCTTGTCGCGCGCCAGAATGGTGAGGATCTCGATGCGTTCCGCGCCCGGTACGGGGAGATCGCCTTCCAGCGCCTTGCGCCGGACAACTTCGGGCGCTTTCCCCTGGCGGAATGTGTCGGCCAGTCGTTCCAAAGGGTCTGCCTCCTCAGGGCACGTTGCTTTTCAGGTCTTCGCGAGTCAGGTGCACCGACTTCACTTCGCCGCGGCGGCCCAGGGGCTTCAGGGTCACGCCGTTAAGGGTAAGAACGATGCCCTGCGCGTTGCCGGTGGTCACGTCAAACGATTCGTGAGCTTTGAGGGTCTCAACTTCGTTGGGGTTTAGCGTCTTCTGCAACACGGTTTTGCCATCCGAGTCGACCGCTATCCAGGCTCTATCCGTCGCGGCAACTTGCAGGGTCAGGCCCGTATCGGTTTCGAGGGGTTTGGCAGGAGGCGCGCTCGGGGCCGTGGCAGTTCCGGGCGGACTTGCAGGGCTCGCCGTGGAGCCGGGGGCAGTGGCATTGGGTTGAGGCGCAGCCGCGCCGGCCGTGGTCTCCGTCGCGGGCGAGGCCTGGGGGGCCGCGGGGACAGCGGCGGAAGCCGCCCCGGGCGCGGCCGTGGCGGGTTGGGCTGTGGGCGCAGCGGGCGTCGCTGGCTCGTGTGCCGGCAGGGCATTGGGCGCGCTTGCGGGCGTTTCCGCCGCGCGGCGCGAGTATCGGAACAAGGCATAACCTCCGGCCAGCATCACCACCGCGACCGACAAGGCGATAAGCGGCGTGCGTTTTGCCCCAGGACGGGAGGGCGCGGGCCGGTTGCCCACGAGCCGGGGAAGGTCGATCTCCCCTCGCGGCTGCGCGGAGACTTGATAGTCCGCCAGAATCGTCTCTTCATCGAGCCCCAGATAGCGCGCGTACGTTCGGATGAAACTGCGGGCGAAGATCCCTCCCGGCAGTTTCGAGAACTCCTCATTCTCAATCGCCTGGAGAAAGCGGATGCTGATCTTGGTGGCCTCGGAGATTTCTTCCAGAGAGACACCGCGCATCTCCCGTTCGTGTCGCAGATTTTCGCCCAGAGCGGACATAGGGAAGCTTCCCTGGCCTCCTCGCTTGCCTGCTTTCGTTGCCGCTATCATATTGACCCATCCGGAGGAGTGTCAAATGTTTTGGATAGCGCCGAATCCGCAGGCCCCCTCGTTGACACCTTGAGCTGCAATCTCCGCCGCGTGCCCCGGAGTGAAAGACGGGTGAAAAAGAGGTTGAAAAGGCGGGACTAATAGTTTAAAAGAACTGTACGCTTTGTCGGTGAAAGGGACATTCAGAGGCGACATGGAACCTCGCGAGGAGATTGCCGAGCTAAGGCACCAGGTTGAGCGCCTCTCCCTTTTTCACGAAGTGGGTAAGGCGCTGTTCTCCACCCTCGACCTCCAGAAGATCCTCCAGACCATCATGGAGAAGATCAGCGATCTGCTCCAGCCGGATACCTGGTCGCTGCTGATGCTAGACGAGAAGACCCATGAGCTTTACTTCGAGATCGCCATCGGCGCGGGCGCGGAGCGGCTGAAGGACGTGCGGCTGAAGGTCGGGGAAGGCATTGCGGGCTGGGTGGCGGCGCACGCGGAGCCGGTGCTGATCGAGGATGTCTCGAAAGACCCCCGCTTCAATCCCAAGTTCGACGAGATCACGCAGACCAATACGCGCTCCATCGTCTGCGTTCCCATCAAGGGTCGCGAGCAGGTCCTGGGTGTTATCGAACTGGTTAACTGCCTCGGCAAGGAGAGTTTCACGCGGGATGATATCACCATCCTCAAGAGCCTGGCCGATTACACCGCGATCGCTCTGGAAAACGCCCGCTACGTGCAGGTCATCCGCGAGCTGACCATCACGGACGATTGCACCGCCCTGTACAACGCCCGCCATCTCAACTTCGTCCTGGATGCGGAGATCTACCGCTCCAACCGCTACGGCTACGAGTTCTCGGTTATTTTCCTGGATCTTGACCATTTCAAACAGGTCAACGATGTGTATGGCCACCTGGTGGGCTCGAAGCTCCTCTGGCTGATCGGGGATGTCATCAAGAACAATCTCCGCATGATCGATTACGCCTTCCGTTATGGCGGCGACGAATTCGTGATTTTGCTCCCGCAAACTTCCCGCGAAAACGCGCTGCTGGTGGTCCGCCGCATCAAGGACCTGCTCACCTCCCGCGTTTTCTTTGCCGAGGAAGGCCTGAACATCAAGGTGACGGCCAGCTTCGGCCTGGCGGGATTTCCCATGGACGGCCGCACGCGCAAGGAGCTGCTCCGCATGGCCGACGAGGCCATGTACCTCGTCAAGAATTCGACGCGCAATAACATCGCCCTCGCCGGCGAGGGGATTCGCGCGTAACACCCGCTTCGATTACCCTCCTTTATATGCCTTTAAGAATATAATCTAAGGTTTGACCACCGACCCATCCACGCGCCGCACTGTGGTCCAATCGGCCGCGTTCGGAACGTACTTGAGCGGATATTTGGCCGCCAAAGCCTCGTTCAGGTCAATGCCCAGGCCGGGCGCGTCATTCCCGTAGAGATATCCCCCCTTTAGTTGCGCCGTGCCGGGAAGGAGTTCGTAGACGAAGTCGGGGAAGTGGTTTTCTTCCTGGATACCAAAGCTGGTGATGGCCATATCCACATGGTAACTGGCGAGCTGATTGACGGGGTCGTTGTCGCCGCCTTCCTGCCACGCGGTGCGGACGCCGAAGGTCTCGCACAGGTCCGCGATTTTCTTTGCCGCGGTGATGCCGCCCACCTGGGAAACGCGGCAGCGGATGAAATCGATCAGCCGGCCGGAGATCAATGGCGCCCATTCCTGCGGGTTCGTGAATAACTCACCCATGGCCATGGGCGTGGAACACACCCGGCGAATCTGCCGAAACCAGGCGATCTGCTCCGGCGGGAGGATGTCCTCGACAAAAAACATCTGGTATGGCTCGAGGCGCTTTGCCAGTTCGACAGCGACCGTAGGACTCAGGTGCTCGTGCACGTCATGTAAGAGTTTGACTCCCGATCCGAGCTGGGCGCGCAGGTACTCGAAGAGTTTGGGGATGGTCGTCAGGTAAAGGTCTTCGTCGAACCCCGAGCCGGCGGGGCGCCCCGCAGGCCGCTGCGTTTGTCCTTGAGGGATCAAGCCACCGCCACCGTAGCCGCCCATCTGTGCGCGCACGTGTGTGTAACCCTCTTCCATATACTTCCGGACATTCTCCTCGACCTCTCGCTGGTCGCGCCCGTCGGCGTGCGCGTAAAGCGGAACGGCCTCGCGCGCCTTGCCGCCCAGCAGGTCGTAGACCGGCATTCCTGCGCGCTTGCCTTTGATGTCCCAGAGGGCCATATCGAGCGCGCTCAGAGCGTTGTTGAGCACGGTGCCGTTCCGCCAGTAAGAGCGCACGTTGGTGCTCTGCCAGAGGTCCTCGATCCGGTCGGGATCTTTCCCGACCCAAAACGGAGCGAAGTGTTTTTCGAGGGCCGCGACGACCGAAAAAGCTTGCATGACGTTGGACGCCGAGCCCAGACCGTAGAGCCCGGGTTCGCTCGTGGTGACCTTCAGGAAAACCCACTGGTAGTCGCTTCCTGCGCTGGTCGCCATCACCCGGACTTCGCGAATGCTGAGCCGCGGCAGGCCGCGCGTCCGCTGCGCGTAGCTTTGGGTGGCGAAAGCCGATGGGGCCAACGCCGGCAGAGCCAGCAATCCCCGGCAAAAGTCTCGACGCTGCATGGTTCCTCCTACTCGAGGTTTTTGTGGCCTCACACTATACCTGAGCGCGACCGGGAAGGAAGAGGCTGATTTGCCATCTCTCCTCCACCTTGCAAGCAGCGTTATCCTCTGTCACGATGAGGGTGCTCATGCACTGGGAAATCCCTGCGGTCGATTCGAACGCGGTCAACAGGCTGAGTCGCGAACTCGGCGTGCAGCCGCTCGTGGCGCGCCTGCTGGTGCTGCGCGGTGTGGGCGAGCCGGAGGCGGCCCATGCCTTTCTGCATCCTGCGCTCAGCCAGCTCCATGATCCGTGCCGGATGGCGGGGATGAAGGCGGCGGTCGAGCGACTGCGACGCGCCATCGAGCGTAAAGAGAAAATCCTCATTTACGGCGACTACGACGTCGATGGCACAATGGCCGTGGTCGTGCTCCTCACCGCGTTGCGGAATCTGGGCGCGCAAGCCGCCACGCACATCCCGCATCGGCTCCAGGATGGCTACGGCATGCGCGTGCCGGTGATCGAGGAGGCGGCGCGCCAGGGTTGTCGCGTGGTGATCAGCGTGGACACAGGGATTCGCGAGCACGAAGTTTTGGCGCGCGGGCGCGAACTGGGCCTCGACTGCATTGTGACGGATCATCACCTTCCCGACGGCCACCTGCCGCCCGCCTGCGCCATCCTGAACCCGCGGCGCCCCGATTGCGCGTATCCGGAGAAAAACCTCTCCGGCGTCGGAGTGGCGTTCAAGCTGGCCCAGGCCCTGCTGGGGGAGCAACTTTCCGAGCGGCTGCTCCAGTCTTATCTGAAGATTGTCGCTATCGGCACGATCGCGGACGTCGTGCCGCTGCTCGGAGAGAATCGTGTGATCGCGCATTTCGGCCTGGCGGGTCTGCGGCAACCGGCGCAGGCGGGGCTTGAGGCGCTGCTCACGGTGGCTGGGCTGAGGGACGTCCCGATCTCTGCGGGCGACGTGGCATTTCGGATCGCCCCGCGGTTGAACGCCGCCGGCCGCATGGAAAACGCCCGCGATGTGATCGAATTATTCACGTCTCCCGACCTGCAACGCACGCGCCAGATCGCAGAGGCGTTGGACCGGCTCAACAGCGAACGGCAGCGCGTCGAGGACGAGATTCTGCGAGAAATTGTCGAGAGGTTGGAGAGGCACCCTGAGGAGGCGAAGCACTACACGCTGGTGCTGGCCGGGGAGGGTTGGCATCGCGGTGTGATTGGAATCGTGGCGCAGCGCGTGGTGGAACGGTATCATCGCCCGGCATTGGTGATGGGGGTGGAAGATGGCCAGGCCGTCGGCTCCGGGCGCTCGATTCCCGGCTTGCACCTGTTTGAGGCCTTGGACGCCATTCGCGACCTGTTCGAGCGCTTCGGCGGGCACGCCCAGGCAGCGGGTTTTACGCTGCCGGCGGCGCGTATCCACGACCTTGCCGCGCGCTTCGAAGCCTATGCGCGCACGAAACTCTCGGCGGGGGACCTTGAACCCGCCCAGCGTGTGGATGGAGAAGTCAGCCTGGGGGAACTAGACTGGGATCTCTATCAAGCGCTCGAGGGGCTCGGCCCGTTTGGTTGTGGCAATCCCACGCCGGTGCTGGCGGCACACGGCCTCAGCCTGCTGGTGCCTCCGCGCGTCTTGCGCGAAAAGCATCTAAAATTGAGAGTGGCGCAGGGAAACAAGTCGTTCGACGCCCTGGCGTGGCGCTGGGCCGACAAGGGGCGTGCGCTGATGCCTGGACAAACGCTCGACTTGGCTTTTACGCTTGATCAGAACGTGTACCAAAATATTGCCACGCTGCAGTTGGTGGTGAAGGACATCAGAACAATGATGAATTATGAATGATGAACACAAATAGTGAATAGTAAATTATGAATTAAGAATTATGAAATCGTGACTCTGGAAGACGCGGTTAAAGCGTTTGTTACGATGATGATCGCGCCGGAGCAACGGGCAACTGACAACTGACTCCGGACCACGGACATATGACTACGGACAACTGACGGGCGTTAGGAATTGAGACGGTGGCGACGACGCAACTTGGGTACCGGGACGCGCGGAGGAGAAAGTGGCTGACCCGGCTGGTGGCTGTCGGGCTGGCGGTTACGGCCGTGACGGTGGGGGTCGCTTACTGGCTGGGCCGAGGTCACAGGGAAGCGCCTCTGCCCCCTCCGCAGGCCCTTCCCGCCGGTGTTCACCAGCAGCTTTCCGGCTATACGTTCACACTCTCGAACGCCGGTCACCAGGTCTTTACGGTGCACGCCGCTCGCACCGTAGCGTTCAGGCAAGGCGGGACGACGGTGCTCGACGACGTGTGGGTCGAGCTGTTTGGCCAAGAGGGCAACCGGCACGATATCCTGCGCACGCGCGAGTGCGAATACAACCCGCAATCGGGTGATCTCTATAGCGCCGGGAAAGTCGAGATTGAATTGAATGCTCCGCCCAGCGGGCAGGGCGGCGCTGCCGCCTCCGACAGCACCCCGGTCGAGCTCGAGACCTCACAACTGACCTTCCAGCATCAGGGCTCGCAAGTGGTCACAAGCCAGCCGGTGCGATTCACTGTGGGATCGATTTCGGGGACGGCTCGCGGAATGGTTTACGCTACACGGATAGGGTCATTAGAACTGAAGCAGGACGTTCGCATGGAGATGCGCGTTCACGGCGGCAGCGTGCCGCAGCCACCTTTGCGACTTTCCGCAGCACAACTCCGCTACGACAAGCTTCACGGTGACGTGGCGTTGGCAGGGCCTGTCGAATTCACGCAAGGAGCGCGACAGGTGCGGGCCGGAAACGGTGAGGTTCTTCTGGACAAGCAAAACCGGGTGACGCGAGCCGAGTTGGTCGGCAATGTCCAAGCAACGGATACATCGGAAGGGCGGAACCTGCAACTTGAAACTCAGCATCTCCTTGGTGAGTTCGACGCCGCTTCCGGAGCGCTTCGGCGCCTGATTGCCGACGGCCAAGTCACGGCCTATTCACAGGAGAAGGGAACAAGGAGCAGCGTCGTGGCGCAACGCCTGGAAATGAACTTTGCAGGCGTGCACCCCGCGCCGCAGAAAGGCTTTCTGGCGGGGAATGTGAAGATCAACGTGGAATCCTCGCCTGCCCTGGCCGACGCCAAGGCTCAGGGTCAGACTTCCCAGACGGAAAAGAAGACCTTGTCGACGGAGCGATTGAATTTCACCTTGCGCCCGGACGGCAAGAGTATGAGCGAGGCAACCACGCAGGGCCCGGGTGAGTTGGTCGTGAACCCTGCGGACAGCAGGGTGGGGCAGCGGGTGATCACAGCCGGCCAATTCCGCATGAGCTTCGATGCGCGCAGCAGGCTGGAAACACTCCTAGGCTTTGCGCCGACCCACGCAATTTTTCGCCCGCCGGCAAATGCTCCGCCCGGTAGCACCACGCAGGAGAGCTTCGCGGATCGCTTGGAGGCGGCTTTTGATCCTGCCACGGAAACATTGCGGGATGTGGTGCAGACAGGGCACTTTCAGTTTCGCGATGGCCCGCGCCAGGGCAGCGCACAGGAGGCGCACTACACCGCAAAGACTCAAGTCCTGACGTTGACTGGAAAGCCGCAGGTCTGGGACCCGCAGAGCCGCATGGCCTGCGAGCGTGTCAACATTGACTTGGCGAACGACACGGCGGAAGGCCGTGAGCACGTTCAGGGAACGCACTTGGACCCCAATGGCGGCGAACCAACGCACGTGCTGGCGGACCAAGTGGTCGCGGAGCGCCGCAGCCAGGTTGTGCATTACGACGGCCACGTGCGAGCCTGGCGTGGCGCCGATGTGGTCGAGTCATCCTCGCTCGATGTATACCGGACGCAGCGGCGAATGAGTTCCGACGCACCAGTCTTGACGTCTCACCTTCAGCCCGCATCACTCCAGTCGCGCACGGCGCCTGCGGCGGGTTCCAAGACTGAAACGCGGCCTGTAACCATCCGCGCCGACCGGCTGGATTATTTCGATCAGGGAAGCAAAGCGAGTTACCGCGGCCATGTACGCCTGCAAACCGAGGACACGACCCTGGACGCTGACACCTTGGATGTATGGTTCACCGGCGCCGGGAGCGCGACCGGGCCGGAAGTTGACCGCGCCGTGGCGGACGGTCATGTGCGCGTGGTGCAACCCGGCCGCCACGCTCAGGGAAATCACGCGGAGTACTTCGCGGGCTTGGGCAAGATCGTGATGACCGGCGGTCCTCCCGAACTTTTCGATACCGAAAAGGGCTACACGACGGGCCAGCGATTGACATTCTTCATACGCGATGATAGGCTCTTCGTGGACGGAGGTGACAAGTCGCCCTCAGTTTCCAGGCACCGCGTCGCGCAATGAGCGACAATGCAGATTCTCTCCACAGTCGATCTGACAAAGTCGTACAAAGGGCGTAAAGTCGTTGACGATATCAACCTTAGGATCGCTCAGGGAGAGGTGGTGGGCCTGCTCGGGCCGAACGGCGCGGGCAAAACCACAACGTTCTACATCATTGTAGGCCTGACGAGTCCGGATGCCGGTCAGGTCCTCCTAGACGGCGTGGAAATCACCGACCTCCCCATGTACTTGCGGGCAAGGCACGGAATCAGCTACCTTCCCCAAGAGCCCTCCATTTTCCGGAAACTCAGCGTGGAAGAGAATATTCTGGCGGTGCTGGAAACTCTCCCCCTGACATCGCATCAACGGCGGGAGCGCTTGGAGGAACTGATCGAGGAGTTGGGGTTGCAGCAGGTGCGGCGCAGTCACGGCTACCTGCTGTCCGGCGGAGAGCGACGGCGCGTGGAAATTGCGCGCTCGCTGGTGACTTCACCGTCCTTTATCCTGCTGGACGAACCGTTTTCGGGAATCGACCCCCTGACTGTGCTGGATATTCAGAAGATTATAGTTCGTCTCAAAGCCTCCGGTATTGGTGTGCTGGTGACCGACCACAACGTGCGGGAGACCTTGCAGGTAACCGACCGCGCGTACATAATTAACAACGGACGGATATTCCGTTCCGGGTCGCCGGGTGAGTTGGGCAACGACGCGGAAGTCAAACGCGTCTACCTGGGCGACAACTTTCGGCTGGCAATGTAAACTTACGTCGGGAAGACTATGGGTGGACCTTCTCCCAGAATCGGGCTGAACCTCAAAGTCGCGCAGAAGCAGATCCTGACGCCGGGCCTCGTGCAAATGGTAAGCGTCCTGGCGCTCAACAAGCTGGAACTGCGCGAGATGATTAACGAGGAGATGATCGCCAACCCGGTGCTGGAAGAAGTGCCCGAAGATGTTCCCTCCATCGACGAGGTCGATAAGAAAACCGAGGCGGAAAGCCCCGCGGTGGCCGCGCCGGAACACCCGGTCACTAACGGCGACAACCGCGATTCCTTCGAGGAGATTGATTTCGGTTCGTTCTTTGACGAGTACCTGGACCCAGGGTACAAGTCTCCCGCCGCCGAGATCATCGAGAAACCGTCCTTCGAGAATTTCTTATCCCAGCCAACCTCCCTTTCTGACCACCTGGAGTGGCAATTGAGCCTTTCGATTTGCTCCGACGAGGTGCGGGCAGCAGGCCATTCCATCATCGGCAATCTAAACGAGGACGGTTACCTCACCGCAACCCTGGAAGAGATCGCGCAAACCGGCAATCACAAGCTCGAGAACGTGCAGGAAGCGCTCGGGCTGATCCAGTTGTTCGACCCGCTGGGCGTGGCGGCGCGAGATGTGCGGGAGTGCCTGCTCATTCAGCTTCGCGCACTGGCGCCGGACAACACGCTGGCGCAGCAAATCGTTTCCGAACACCTCAAGCAGCTCCAGAACAAGCAGTATCGCGAGATCGCGCGAGCGCTCGACCGGCCGGTAAAGGCCGTGGAGCGATGCGTGGAGATTATTCGCCGGCTCGACCCGCGCCCAGGGCAGCGCTACAATAGCAGCCAGCCCCGCCTGATTGAGCCGGATGTGGCGTTTGTGAAGACCGGCGACGGCTACCAGATCGTCATGAACGAAGAAGGTCTTCCCCAGTTGCGGCTCAGCCATCATTACCGGCGGCTGCTGGAGGAAGGCAGCACGGCGCGGGAAGTGCGCAACTACGTGAAGGAGCGCTTCACTTCCGCGATCCAGCTCATCAAGAACATCGAGCAGCGCAAGCAGACGATCATCAAGGTGTGCGAGGCCATCATCCGGCGGCAGAGGGAGTTTCTGGATCGCGGCATCGACAGCCTGCGACCCATGATGATCAAGGAAGTGGCGGAGGAAGTTGGCGTGCACCCGTCCACGGTGAGCCGCGCGGTCGCCAACAAATACGCTTACACGCCCCAGGGCGTTTACGAGCTCCGCTATTTCTTCTCCGAGGCGGTTCAGGGACCGTCCGGCGGCTCGACCTCGCTGATCAATCTGAAGCGGCTTGTGAAGAGGATGATCGAAGAGGAAGACTCCGCCCGGCCCCTCACCGACGAACAGATCACACAGCGTTTGCGCGAACTGGGCTTTTGCGTGACCCGCCGGACGGTAGCGAAGTACCGCGAAGATATGCGAATTCCCAGTACCCACCAACGACGGGTGAAAGCTTGAAACCCTGGCAAGCCATCCTTTTTTCGATCCCGCGATCCGAGGAGGGCGAACTATGCGCATTGACTATACCGGCCGGCAGATGGAAGTCGATTCCAGTTTGCGCGAATATACGGTCCAGCATCTGCGAAAAATCGTTCGCCTCGTGGGTGAGCATTTCGACATGCACGTCATCCTGACGGCGGAGAAGCACCGTCGTCTGGCAGAAATCACCCTGAAATTCCGGCATCATGATCTGGTCGCCGTGGAGGAAAGCGGCGACGCCCGTACCTCGATCAAAGGCGCGCTCGACCGGCTGGAACGCCAGGCCGTGCGCCTGTTGGAACGCCGCCGCACGCGCAAACGCCGCCCCAAGCCAGCTTCCGCGGTGGTTTTGAACGTTCTGGGCACAGAGCGTGTGGACCACGACGAGCATCGCGTCGTGGAGACCGACCGTGTGGCGATCAAGCCGATGACGGTCGAAGAGGCCATCGAGGCCCTGGACCTGTCCCACGCCGGCGCAGTCGTCTTCCGCAATTCCCAAACCGAGCGTGTGAATGTCATCTACCAGCGCCCCGACGGGAACTTGGGCCTGATCGAGCCGGAGCCCTGAGATCAGAAGGCAGTAGGCAGAAAGCAGACGGCAGAAGGCTTCGGGTTCTCATTCCTGGAGTCTGTGCCATTCACCGCGCAGATTCTCGGTTAGCCTCGGTTTCGGCTGTTGATTTTCGATTCTCGAATTGTGGTCTGCTGCGAGAAATCTCTGATATCCTTGGCTGGGTTTTAGCGAGGAATACCCCAGGTCCTCGCGGTATCACTGTTGTCAACTCGAAGGCTCGCCGCCTGCTGCGACTGCCCACTGCCTTCTGCTTTCTATGAAGAACGTTCCCGCCAAAAGACACCAAGGCCAGTTCGTGTTGATTACCGGACTCAGCGGGTCCGGCAAGGGTTCGGTATTGAAGGCCTTTGAGGACTTGGGTTATCACTGCGTAGATAACCTGCCGCTGGACCTGATTGCGCGCTTTGCGGAGACGTGTCGTCAACCCGGCAGCCGCATTGAGAAGGCGGCCGTCGTGGTGGACATCCGCGAGGGTGAGGCCCTGAGCCAGCTCCCCACGGTTTTTCATAACCTGACTCGCGAGAATCTGAAGATTTCACTGGTCTTCCTGGAAGCCTCGGACCATGCCTTGATCCGCCGATTCGAGGAGACGCGGCGCCCACATCCCCTGGGCCGGGATTTGCCAGTGCGCGAGGGAATCCGTCTGGAGCGCGTGTTGCTGAAGCCCATGCGTCAGCTTGCGGACGTGGTGATCGATACCACCCGGCTGAACGTTCATGAGCTGCGGGAACTGATTCTTACCCGGTTCGGCCGGCTGGCGGCTCGAAAGTCCATGCTGGTCTCCGTAGTTTCCTTTGGCTTCCGGGCAGGGGTTCCGCCCGATGCCGACCTGGTCTTCGACGTGCGCTTCCTGCCCAATCCAAACTACGTCGCCAGGCTCAAAAAGATGAATGGCCGCGACCTCGCCGTCCGGCGCTTCATGGATTCCTATCCCGAAACACGGGAGTTTCTGAGTCGCCTCCTGGATTTCCTCCAGTTTCTGCTTCCTCGCTATGTCCAGGAGGGCAAGAGCTATCTCACGTTGGCCATCGGATGCACGGGCGGGAGGCACCGCTCGGTGGCGCTGGCGGAGCAACTGGGAAAGGCATTGGCGCACGAGGGTTATAGGGTTAAGATTGCCCATCGTGACCTGGCGCACTCGTGACACGCAAGTCCGACACTGGAGACTTGTCGCGAATACTGGAGCCGGCAGGCGCGCTGGCTCGCGCAGAGAGTCGAGGGGTTTGTGAATAACGTCCTCGCGATCGACATTGGCGGCACGAATTCCCGCGTTGGCCTCTTTGACGAGCAGGGGCGTCGCCTGATGATTACCGAAAGTGAGACTCGGCGCGACGGCGGCCGCGAGTGGATGCAGGAGCACTTGGTCAAGCAGTGCGGGGACTTGCTGGCTAAATCCGATTACCCTGTCAAGGCCTGCGGGATCAGTTTCGGCGGCCCGGTGGATTTCCAACGCCAGACCGTGACTTCCGTGCATGTCCCGGGATGGAAGGACTTCGCCCTTGCGGAATGGGGGCAGAACGCCTTCCACTTGCCGTGCCAGGTCGAAAACGACGCCAACGCCGGCGCTTTGGGGGAGGGGCAGTTTGGAGCCGGTCGTGGAACGAACTCGCTCTTCTACTTTACGCTGAGCACCGGGATCGGCGGCGGCTATGTCGCTGACGGCAGGATCGTACGCGGGCGCGATGGCGTTGCAGGAGAAGTTGGCCATATCCCCGTCTCCGATTCCGGCGCACCCTGTTCCTGCGGCGCAAGGGGGTGCCTGGAGGTGTTCTGTTCGGGTACGGCGATCGCTGAGCGAGGTAGAGAATGGGGCCGGCGTCGGCCGGAAGGCGTCGCGCGCATGATCGAGTTGAGTGCGGGCCAAGTTGAGGAAATCACCGCGAAGACGGTTGCGCTGGCGGCTGCCGAAGGCGATCCAACCGCCGTGACCATCATGAAGGAAGTCGGACGGTGGCTGGCGCGGGGGGTCCTGACCATTGTCCGCATTGTGAATCCGGATAGGGTTGTTTTGGGAGGCGGCGTCTCGCAGGCAGGGGTGGTGCTCCTGAATCCGGTTCGTGAAGCTCTGCAGGAATTCGAGTCTCCGACCATCAAGTATTCTACGGAAATCGTCTTGGCTGAGCTGGGAACGCTTTCACCTCTGTACGGGGCGGCGGCTGTGGCCCTCAAACTTTCTGGAAACTGAGCCAAGATTACCAAATAGTAACAGAGCTCTAAAAATCCTTCAGTGCACGTAAATTGTTGAAAGTGAATAATTTAGTCTCAAGTATTAAGCCAACATGCGTGCCCGGCCCATTAACTTCGCTTGACGTACCCCCGGTTAGAGGATAAGATACCTGTTATGAATGCCTTACAGGTGAACGCCTGGGGGCGGTACACCGGATGAGCCAAGTTCATCGACTGCTGCGGTTTCTGCGGCCTTACAGCTTCCGCTTTCTTCTCTCCGTGGTCCTGATGGCGGTGGTGGGCGTCTGCGAGGCGCTGACGGCACTCCTGATCAAACCTGTCTTTGACCGCGTCCTCGCTCCCGGAGCGGACGCGGGGCGCATACTTCTTTTTGCGCTCCCTGCCTCGTTCGGCGGTCGAGCGTTCTACCTTCAGGATTTCTTCCCGCCCACGATTCACAATGTCTGGGCGCTCGTCGCCATTGCCATCATCGTGGTGACGTTGGCGAAGGGAATCTCCGAGTTTCTTGGGACGTACTTCATCAACTTCATCGGCCATTCGGTGGTGAAGGATCTACGCAACCTGCTCTATTCGCGGCTTATTGAGCAATCCATTTCGTTCTTCACCAAGAATCCCACCGGCCGGTTGATGTCGGCGATCACCAGCGACACCGAGAGAATTCAGTTTGCCGTGTCCCAAACGGCGGCGGATTTCCTGAAGCAGTCGTTCACTCTTGTAGCCCTGCTGGCCGTCGTCTTTTACTTCGACTGGCGTTTGGCGCTGGCTTCGATGCTTCTGGTGCCCTTCGTCGTGTTTCCCTCCGCCAACATTGGGAGATACATCCGGATTTCCAGCCGCTCCAGCCAGGATAAGATGGCGGATCTCAACAACGTTCTCCAGGAGACTTTCAGCGGGATTCGGATCGTTAAAGCTTTCGGAATGGAACTATTCGAAGTCGCGAAGTTCCGAGCCGCCACGCGCCGCCTGCTTCGGGTCAGTCTGCGCTGGGTCCGCGCCCAGGCGGCGACTTCGCCCATCATGGAGGTGCTGGGGGCCATTACGATTGCAGGTCTCCTCCTCTATGCGCGTAATGAAATCCTCCACCACGCGCAAACGACGGGGGGATTTGCGGCTTTCCTTTATGCATTGATTAAGACTTACGAACCTATCAAGCGCCTGACCGGCGTTCACAATGCCTATCAACAGGCGGTGGGAGCTTCGGAGCAGGTTTTCCATTATCTCGACATCGCTCCGGAAATCAAGAACAAGCCGGGCGCTATCGTCTTACCTCCCTTCGAGCACGACATCACCTTCGAGCACGTGGACTTCGATTACGAAGACGGCGTGCCTCTCCTGCGGAACATCGACTTGCGCATTCGCCGGGGTGAAGTCGTGGCGATCGTCGGATCGAGCGGCGCGGGCAAGACCACCCTCGCCAGTCTGATTCCCCGCTTCTTCGACGTTACCCGTGGCTGCATCCGAATCGACGGGCACGATATTCGGGACGTCAAGATTGAATCGCTGCGCGCGCAGATTGGTATTGTCACGCAGGAAACAATTCTCTTCAACGACACGGTCTTCAACAATGTCTGCTACGGGAGTCAGCCGCCCAATGTCGAGGTTGTGCGGGCGGCGGCGCGGGCGGCGCTCGCGGAGGAATTCATCCTCGAGATGCCGCAGGGGTATCAGACTTTCATCGGCGAGCGTGGCCAGCGCCTCTCCGGTGGCCAGCGGCAACGTATTGCGATTGCCCGCGCCCTGCTCAAGAACCCGCCGCTTCTGATACTGGATGAGGCGACCTCGGAGCTGGACACGGAATCGGAGCGGCTGGTGCAACGGGCGTTGGCCAACCTGATGGTGGGGCGGACAGTGCTGGTGATCGCACATCGCCTTTCCACCGTTCGACGGGCCGATCGGATTATAGTTATCGACCGCGGCACCGTGTGCGAAGTGGGCACCCACGAAGACCTGGTCAGCCGCGGCGGCATTTACCAGCGGCTCCACGACCTGCAATTTGTGGATGTGGAGCCGTGAAGAGCAGTCAAAAGTCGAAAGTTGAAGGTCGAATGTGGCAGTTCGTTAGGACAGGAGGGGACATCGGAGCCAACGGACCACGGGCCACGGATAAAAGACATGATTCGCAGCATGACCGGTTACAGTCGCGTGCAGCTTGAGGAGGCGGGTTTCTCGCTGGCCGTGAGCATTCGCAGCATCAACCACCGCTTCCTGGATCTGCAAGTCCGCCTCCCGGGGGCGCTGGAGTCTCTGGAGCCCCTGCTGCGTCGCCTGATTAAGGAACAGGTCGCGCGCGGCCACGTGGAAGTCGCTGTGGCGCTCGACCGGCTGGGGGCGGCCGAGCTACAACTCGACCGAAAGCTGCTGGCGGCTTACATTGCCGCCTACAAAACCTTGCAGACTGAGTTGGACGCGTCGGCCGAGCCCGATTTGCTGGCCTTGTTGCGGATTCCGGGGATCGTCGTCTCCAGCGACGGGGAAATGTCGCCGGAGGACTTGGAGCGCACGCAACAATTGCTCGAGCGCGTTACGGCGGAAGCCTTGGTCCGACTGAATGACATGCGGGCCCGCGAGGGAGAAGTGCTGGAGCGCGACGTGCGTTCCCGGCTCGAGCGGCTGCGTGGTCTCAGCGAAGGCGTGACGAAACTGGCCGAGCGCGTTCCGCAGCATTACCAGAAACGCCTGGAAAGCCGCGTTCAGGACCTAGCCGGCAGCGTGGAGGTCGATCGGGTCCGCCTGGCCCAGGAGGTGGCCTACCTGGTTTCCCGGTCGGACATCACGGAGGAACTTACGCGTTTTCAGAGCCATTTGGATCAGGTCCAACATCTCTTGAAAGAGGGGGTCGAAGTGGGCAAGAAGCTGGACTTCTTTCTGCAGGAGATGAATCGCGAGGCGAACACCCTGCTCTCGAAGACCACGGATGTGCCGGAGGTTGGACCGGAAATTTCCCGGCACGCGATTGAGATGAAGACGGAAATCGAGAAGCTGTTCAGCCG
>JAIQGA010000271.1 GCA_020072925.1 Terriglobia bacterium
GTCGAAGTCGTCGAGGCCCTGGAAAGGCATCAGGTGCGTTATGTCCTCTGCCCCGCGAATTTCGACTACGAAGTAATCGCGTTCTCATTGCCGCCTTCGGTGAACCACCTCGGTCCGTTTCTGGAGTACTTGCGCACGCACTACCACGTGGTTAAGACTTTTGCCGATTCGGATCAAGTCTGGGAAAGGAACTCGGAGCCTGGAGGAAAGCTCCCCGGGAGAAACGCCTTGCCACCCGTTGGCTGGACGCCTTTGTCGATGCCAGCTATCACACGCCCAGTGTGCCACCTGGTCCCGTTGAAGTCGCGGGCTCAGTCCTCATGGTGAAGAAGGGACGCGCGAAGGGGATTCTGTCGCTTCGCCACGCGTAGGCTGGCGGCTGGCGAGTTCGCTGTCGATAAGCTGGGAGAATTGGTCGATTGAAAGGGGACCTTCGACCATCCTACGGCCGATGAAGAACGTGGGTGTGGCGCGGACTCCGAGCGCAAAGCCATCGTCGAGATCGCGCCGGACGCGGTCCTGCATCGAGCCGCCGGTGAGGCAGCGGTCGAATTGGTTTTGGTCCAAGCCGAGTTGGGCCGCGTATTGTTTCAGCGCGTCGTCGCTCAAATCTTCCTGCCAGGTATAGAGCTTCTTCACAGCTTCCCAGAATTTACCCTGTGCGGCCGCGCACTCCGAAGCTTCCGCCGCCTCTTCCGAGTGGGGATGAATTTCCGTGAGCGGGAATTGACGAAACACGAACCGGGCTCTGGTCGCATATCGAGCGCGGACTTCTTCCATGACCGCCTCAACCTGCCCGCAGGCCGGGCAGGAGAAATCTCCGAACTCCACCACCGTGACGGGAGCTCGAGGATTGCCGATGATATGGCTATCCGGCCGCACCAAGCGCTCGCGAAGCGTCTCTGGGGAGGGCGGATGAACCGGTGGAAGTTCCCCGTGCCGGGAAAGGACGCGGAAGGCCGGAAGGCCCACTCCCATTGCTATGATTACAATAATGAGCCTTTGAATCGCGCGGGCGCGGGCCGCGCGGGATTCAACCGCCGATGGGGGCTGGCGAAGGTCGGAAAGCGACAGAACAAAGACCAGCGTGATCGCGAGCGCCGAGACTATGCACCAGACACACCAGGCATGGATGACAAACGCCTCGAGATAAGTAAGGTAACCCGAGAAGAGGACGCCGGCCGCCGCGATGCCAGCCAGTCCATAGTTGAGAACGCGGACAAACCGGGTAGGGGCCAAAGGCTCGGCGAGGATGAGCAGCACGAGAACCGAATAGGCGAGCACTCCGTACAGGGGGACGGGGTATCCTGCGAACCGCGCATACGCGCTGGCGCGGACTGCGTCGCAGCCCGTGCCCAGACACGCTAGAGGCCGGAACGGTGATATATAGACCCAGAGCAGATAGAGGGAATCGAGAAATCCGACCAGGCTCAGAAGTAACGAGAGTGACTTGCGCATGGAGGATGAGTTCCTCAGGCCTCCTCGGCACGGGTGCGCCCGCTCAACCAGGCCATGTGAGCCCCAATCCGCCGATTGAGGAACCCTGTTCCGTTCCAATTCGTTGAAGTGAAATTGGTTCGAAATAGGCCGTGGAGGAACAGTGCAATGGGAAATTAGCGCGCTTTGAGAAAAAAGGAAAGCGGTTTTGCGCCGGAACCACGCGTGGTGATGCCGTCCTGGATGGAACATGGATAAGGTCCGGGCACTCGCGGCATCAGGGGAGCATCATCGCGGAGGACCCACTCTGCGGGTAATGGACTCTGGGATTGGCAGTAGAATGTTCAACTGTCTTCAAGCTTCGAACGCCAAGGGGGCGACATGGAAACCGGTCTTCGCGGAAAGAAGTGCCTGATCACGGGCGGCAACACGGGAATCGGTTTGGGGATTTCCAAAGCCCTGGCCGCGGAAGGAGTCGAGCTGGCCGTGGCGGGACTCCAACCGGAACCTGAGGCCATGGCCGAGCTCGAGCGCCTTTGCGGCAAGGCCATCTTCCTGAAGGCCGACGTGAGTCACGAGTCGGAAGCAGTCGATATGGTTCGCTGGGCGATCGAGAGTCTTGGCGGGCTCGATTTGTTCGTCAACAACGCCGCGTGCGCTCGCCACGAGCCTCTCACGCAGATCACCAGCGCCGCCTACTATCAGACCCTCGACACCAATCTCAGCGCCTGCGTCTGGGCGTGCCGCGAGGTGGCGCGGCATATGATTCCTCGCCGCTCCGGAAGCATTCTGATTACGAACTCCACGGTCCGATGCTGTCCGGCCTATCGGGAATCATCCTACCGAATTTCTAAAACCGGTCTGAAGGCCTTCATGGAGACGCTGGCCATTGAACTCGCGCCCTTCGGCATCCGGGTCAACCAGATCACCCCCGGCCATTTCCATACACCGCTTACCGCGGCAATCCCGCCCCACGTTGAGAACATCATGAAGGCGCAGATACCCCTGCGCCGCATCGGTGAGCCGAGCGAAATTGGATACTCGGCGGTGTTTCTCCTTTCGGATCGGCTCAGCCCCTACACGACGGGTTCTGAGATTGCGGTCGACGGTGGATTGTCGCTGCGCCCCTTGCCGCTTTATTCTGAAGAAGAGATTGTCAAAATGAATGCGCAAACCTGACAAGCCATGCCAGGCTTGGGATCTCCTGCCCGATCGCTGGCAACCCCTACGCCCTGTCATTCTGAGCGACGCGAAGAATCCCCGCATTTGTAGTTTTGAGCAACTACAGAGATCCTTCGTCGCCTGCGGCTCCTCAGGATGACAATGTCCGGGGTTTTCAGGAAAGTATCAGAAGATCGCAATCGGATTGACGGGCGAGCCGGTGGCTCCGGGCACGGCCAGTGGCGCCACCACCAACGTGAAGTCCCACCGGCGGTGTTCCTGTGCGGAAGCCCCCAGCGCTTCCAGATCACAGTTGTCGATGATCGGCACGCCCATCGCGACGATGGTGAGAAGATGAACCGGGAGGCGGACGCCGGGAACCCCGGAAGGCATCACGTCTAGGGCCAGGTCGCTGGCCATGACCGCTACGTCGCGTTGCCTGAACCAGGGCGCACAGAAAACGTCAAGGCCTGCGGAGTCTGTCTCAAAATCCCACTCACCCTCGGTGGCATAGCGCGCCCAACGGCCCGTGCGGACAAACACTGCATCGCCCCGCTCGATCGCCGCTCCCGTGGCCTTTTCCCAGGCGGCCAAGTCCCCCGGCACGATGGCGCGTGAGCCTGGAAGATATTCCACGCCCAGCAAACGCGGAAAATCCATCAGCACGCCGCGCGTGATGATTCCGTCTTTCATGGTGAGGACAGAAAGGTCGGCGGCGCCTTGTTCGGAAACGCTGCTTTGCGGGAAACCGTTGTACATCTTGCCACGATAGAACACGTGGCACAAGGCGTCAAGGTGCGTCTCCGTGTAGCCGTGGACCGGGACCGTGAACTCGTCGGCGCACGCCTCCGCACCGGGGGTGAGTCCGGTCTGGATCATGCGGTGGGCGAAAGGTGGCAAATTCCCGACCGGCACCTTGATCGCATTATGCGCCAGGGAGATCGAAATCCCTTCACGCACCCGAGCGGCGGCCTCACGACGCTTGGCCGAAGTGATCAGGTTCAGCGCTCCCCGCTGATCGTCGTTCCCCCAACGCCCCCAGTTGGAGAGTTGCTGCGTAAGGCGCACAATATCCTCAGCGGTGAGATTTTGTTTCGATGTCACGGCTGCTGCCCCCTCGGCACACAAGCGTCACAATCCAGGCAACGCAGGGAAGTGTCAGTGCAGTACAAGGGTATTTCCATACGCGAGAACGATCATCCCGAGGATCAGCACCGCAAGGCCTCCAAACAGCACTTGGATGGATTTCCTCGGAGCCTGTTTCCATTCTCCGGTCAGAAACCCAAAAGCATTGGCGATCAGAAGAGACGAGGCGATGTTGATCGCCCATCCCACGGACGTTCCGAGCGGCCCCAGGAAATAGGCGCCGAGGCCGTAGGGAATCTGCGCCAGGAAATTCAGCAACCCCAGCAGGGCCGCCAGGCTGAAGTCGCGCGCCGCGCCCGGCCCCAGGAACTTTGACCAACTGCGTTTCTTTACCATGGTCGTCCCGGCCCCGGCGAGGATGGCGACATACCCGCCCCAATAAACGGGAAGCCAGGGAGCGATGGTTGCGGACAAGGGGCCGGCGCCCAGACGCCGGGCCTCCTCGGCAACGTGATTGGCGAAATCGAAACCCAGGTTGACGCAGGCGCTCAAGAATCCCGAGAGCACGCACCAGGCAAGCCCGATGAGCAGCGCCCTCACGGCCGGCCCCCCGGTGGACTGGTCGGTCGGCGGGGCCACGCTCTCGCGGATCATGCCGGCGCGTCCACACACCACAACCCCGGCGATACAAACCAGAATACCCAGGAGGATGACTCCCTTCGCTGCGCCGGAAACCTCTGTCCAGCGCCTGGCCATGGGAATCACCGAGCCCACTGCCGTCGAAACTCCCATGATCGTGGCATAGCCGAGCGAAAGGCCAACCCTGCTGATTCCGATGGCGAAGGTCACCGCGCCCCATCCCCACAAGAATCCGAATGCCAGGGTTATCAGGACGGTCGTCGAGCCCGCGGCCGTGATGGCTTCTCGCCAAACCGGAAGGAAAAGCTTGACGGAAACGAAAGGAATGATAATCAGCGCGAAAAAGAAACCCACCAGCCAGGTGTTCTCCCACTCGTAGCGTCGCCGCATTTTTAGCGGGACCGCAAACGCTCCGCCGGATAGGGCCGCGAAGAAGATGAGCGCGAAACCAGGGATCATGGGATTCATCGGCTGATTCCTTCAACTACGAAGTCTGACCGGGTCAACTCCTTGTGGCGGTGTGACGGGCGGGGATTGCATCACGCCCGCCGATGCCTTGTCAACGATGGAGTCGAAGAATGATGAATTAGGAATGATGAACGGAAAGAAATAGTGAATGGTGAATGGTGAATACCCTCGACCCAAGGCTGTGCTGACAATTGACGGGGGCACTGACAACTGATCACGGACAACGGACAATTGACTACGGGCCACGGACAACGGACAACTGGCAACTGACCACGGACTACGGACAACGGACCACGGACAACGGACAACTGACCGCCGTCGGCCGAAGACTTATCGCAGGCCGGGCAGAGTCATTGACCGTTCCGCGGAAATGCTCCACAATGGCTCGCTTTTCCCGGGAGGATTTCATGCACCCCAACACGGCGAAGCGTAAGTTGCGCGAAGGAGCGTGCATTTATGGCACCTCGCTGGAGGATTGTCTCTCTCCCGAAATGCCCGTCATACTCGCCGCCGCTGGCCTGGACTTCTTTTTCATCGATACGGAGCATTCCCCCGCGGGTTATGGGGAAATCCAGGCTTTATGCCGGAGCGCGCACAGTGCCGGGATTGTGCCGCTGGTGCGCGTGACGGAGAATCAACCGCATCTCATTTCGCGAGCGCTCGACGTCGGAGCCTCCGGAGTGATTGTGCCGCGCCTGAAATCCCACGAAGAAGCGGAAGCCGTGGTGCGTTGCGTGAAGTTTCCCCCGCTGGGTAAGCGCGGATACGGGCTGCGAAGCGTCGTAACCAACTTGCAGGGCGGTCCGGCACAGGCCGCGGTGGAATCCTGCAATCAGGAAACCATGGTGGTGCCGATGATCGAGACGCGCGAGGCGCTCGAAGACGTCGAGCGGATCGCGGCTGTAGAGGGCGTCGATGCGTTGTTCATCGGCCCCTACGACCTGACGTTGTCCCTGGGAATCCTGGAGCAATTCGATCACGCCCAGTTCTGGGATGCAGTCGACCGGGTGATTCGTGCAGCCAAAGCCGCTGGAATTGCCGCTGGCTTGCAGACCGGGAGTATCCCCATGCTCCAGGAAGTGCGCAAACGCGGCGGGCGGTTCCTGTTGTACGCGAGCGACGTCGGCGTTCTGCTCGAAGGATTCAGGCAGGGACTCGCGCAATTGAAAGGAACGCAACCCTCATGAAAGCTGCGGTGATGCGCGCCACGGGTCATCCCCTGGCCATCGAAGACGTGCCGGCCCCTGAGATCGGGCCGGAAGAAGTGTTGGTCGAGACGCGGACGTGCGGCATTTGCGGGACAGACCTTCACATCCTGGAGGGAAGGGGTTATGTCCCTCCTCTGCCCCACATTCTGGGCCATGAGCCTGCGGGCGTGGTGGCGGCGATCGGCCAGCGCGTTACGCGCTACAAGGTTGGCGACCGAGTTGTCCCGCATCTGTTCTTTACGTGCGGGGAATGTTTCTTCTGCCGCGATGGCCGCGATGAGCAGTGCGCGAATCTGCGGGGAATTCTGGGAGTCCTGGTCAATGGCGCGTTCGCCGAATACTTCAAGGCGCCGGAATCCAACCTCTTCTTTCTTCCGCTGAATGTCTCCTTCGAAGAGGGCGGCCTGCTGGCGGATGCGGTGGTGACTTCCGTCCATGCGCACCGGCGGTCGAATTTGCAGAGCGGAGAGATCGCGGTGGTCCTCGGGTGCGGCGGCGTGGGCCTCACGCTGATCCAGGTACTAAAGGCTGCGGGCGTGCGCGTCGTCGGCGTTGATCGCTCCGACGAAAGCCTCAGTCTCAGCCGCGAGTTGGGTGCCGAATTGACACTCAACTCCGCAGATCCCGGGCGGGTACGGAAGGTCAGAGAATTTACGGGCGGGCTCGGAGCGCGATGTGTCTTCAACTGCGTGGGGACCGGCGGCACGATGCGCGACAGCGTAGACTACGTGATGACCTGCGGGCGGATTGTGGTGATTGGTGAAGAGGCGGACTCCCCCGCGGTCAGCACCACCGAAATCGCGCAAAGGGAACTCGAGATCGTTGGCTCGCGCAACGGCACGCGCCAGGATATGGCCGAGGCCATTCGCCTGCTTGCCAGCGGTCGCGTCAAACCGCCCATCGCGCGACGTTTTTCGCTTGCTCAGATTAATGAAGCGCTGGCGCTGGTTCGGAGCGGAGCTTTGGGGCGAGTGGTCATCACGGTCAAAGACTGAGGCGGAACATTCCTTCGGAGGTCCACGAGGATGGAGAAGCTGGTCATAACGATTACCTGCGATTCGACGATGTCGTACCCGCGCAATCCTTACAATCCGCGCGGTATCGAGGCGCTCGCGGACGAATACATTCGCGCCGTGAACGCCGGCGCTTCCATCTGCCATTTGCACGGGCCCTACACCGTGGACGAGAAGATTCAGGCCGACGGCACCAAGCTTTCCGACCTCGATATTCCGGGGTGGCTACGTTTGAAAGAAGGCATTACCAGCCGCGTGAAGCCGATTATCCAGTACGGGATTGCCAACGGGCGGTTCCCGCAACGCGTGGAGTTGATGAAGCAGAAGCCCGATATGATGTCGATTTGCTTCAATGCTCACGACGAGTGCTTTCAGCCCGATCCCGATTATCCGCCCGTGGAGTTATACGGCATTCATGATCGCGATGAACTGGAGAAATACTGCCGCTTGACCAAGCAGCATGGCGTCAAACCGGAAGTGGAATCGTTCCACTATGGAGCGGTTTGGAACGCGCAGCGCATGATCGCGAAGGGCATCCTCGACACGCCGGTGTGGACGACGTTCTTCCTCGGCTGGCCGGGCGGATGCTGGACGCCTTCCACCGTGAAAGCGCTCCAGTACATGCACGACCACAAGCCGGAGAATTTCAATTACAGCGTGAGTGACATGGACCCGCCTACCCACTGGCAGATCATTACGCAAGCCATTTTGCTCGGTGGGCACATCCGCGTGGGCATGGAAGATTCGCCTTACGTTGATGCGGGGAAGACCTTCGCGCGCACGAATGCGGAACTAGTGGAGAAGGCGGTTCGCATCGCGCGCGAGGTGGGCAGGGAAATCGCCTCACCAGAGGAAGCCCGGAAGATCACTGGCTTGGCCTGAGCTTTGCTGCGGAACTTCCGTTTGCCTGGTTCTTAGGCCTGCCAGGGGATGCCCACGGATTCTCCCGCGCGGAGCACTTCCGCCCAGACCGCCCCATCAACCGGAATTCCGTCTCGCTGCCTTTCCTGCTGCCGGAGGGATTCCGGTTCACCCGGCAACATCACTTTCTCAAAGCCCTCGGCCGGCGGGCTCGATTCGAC
>JAIQGA010000272.1 GCA_020072925.1 Terriglobia bacterium
GCGCGCTGGTAGCCATAGGTCTTCTGGTGGTCGGGCGGCTTCCGCTCGAAGTAGAGGGCGATCCACGAGAAGAGCAGCGTGGGGACATCGGTGAGGTTGTGCCAGCCGTCGCCAATCAGGGCCAGGCTGTGGGCCAGGGTTCCTGCGACAAACTCGACGCTGACCAGCAGGAGGGTCGCCCCCAGTGCGACTTTGACCACCCAGTCCGGCCGGTGTGAATGGCTGTGCGCGTGCACATTTACCCCTCTCGGCATTTTATGCCAGGCGCAAAGCGCCGCGCAACGGAGCGCGAAGGGAGCCACGTGTCTGGAGCGAATCAGCGATCGAGTCCGGCGCTCGCCGCAGCGACGCGCGCCAGGCTGGACCAATCCAGATCGCCTTGCCCGCGCGCCAGGGCGCTCAGCAGGCGGTCGTGGATCAGGCTGGCGATGGGCAACGGCGCGGCGGCGGTTTCACTGGCGCGGAGGACCAGCCGGACATCCTTTAGCCCCAGTCGCAACGCGAATCCAGCGGGCTCGAATCGCTCTTCGAGCATCAGCCGGCCGTAGTTCTCGTACACCGGCGATTGGAAGAGACCGCCATTGACGATTTCCAGAAGCTTGGCCGGGTCGACGTTCGACTTGCGCAGCAGCGCGAACGCTTCCGCCAGCGTCTCGAGCATGGAGGCAATCAGGAAGTTCCCCGCCAGCTTCAGGGTGTGAGCGGCGGGCGCGTCCGGGCCGAGCACAAACACTTTGCGGCCCAACGGTTCGAGCAGTGGGCGGCACCTCTCGATCGCCTCGGGCGGGCCCGCCGCCACCACAATCAGGCGAGCGGCGGCGGCGGCGGCCGGCCGGCCGAAGACCGGCGCAGCGATGAAATGCTGCCCGCGCGCCGAGTGCGCTTCCGCCAGGCGCCGCGATAGGTCCGTGCTGATGGTGCTAAGGCAGATGTGCACGCCATCTTTCGGAAGCGCGTTCAGAATGCCGCCCTCGCCCCAGACGCAGGATTCAACGGCTGCGTCATCCGAGAGCACGGTCATCACCACGCCATGCGCGCAGCCCGCCGCGGGCGTGCTCGCCACCTGCGCGCCGGATTTTGCCAATTCCTCAGCGCGGCCTCGGGTGCGGTTGTAAACCGTCAGCCGATGGCCCGCCTGGAGAAGGTTGCGCGCCATCGGCAATCCCATGTTGCCTAATCCCACAAATCCGGTTTCCACTTTTCCTGCTCCTTTCCATGAGCCAGGGGCGCCGGGATCGGCACCCCCAGCCTATCTCCTCTTTGCCGGCACAAATCACTACGTGCTTGGATTCCGCGGCGAGCTGGGCCGATTCGAACCTTTGCCGCCTGCGCCCAGCGTGCAAACCCTCAGCGCCAAGCGGCATCCCATTCACCGAGGGCCATCGGCGCTATCCATCGCCCCGCCTTTGCGATAAAATGAACAAGACGGGGGGCTGAATTGAAGAGGCCGCACGGGCGGGATCAGGTCCAAATCATGCGCATTAACTGTGGCGGAGAAGATTCGAAAGAATCAGCGTATCACAGGATTGTGGTCGAGAGTCCTTCGTGGCACGCTTTCGTCCTCGCCCTAACGCTTTGCGCGGCCCTCACTCCAACCCTGTTTCTGCAGGGCCAGGATTCGACGTCGAGCCCTGCTGCCACTTCCCCCACGCTTGCCACGACTCATCCTGCCGCCCCCGACAACAAGAACAGCATTAAGGTGCACGTGGAGGTGGTGAACGTCCCCGTCACCGTCCTCGACAAGCGCGGCTTGCCGGTCATCAATTTGACCCAGAAGGATTTTGAGGTCTTTGAAGACGGCAAGCGGCAGACCATCAGCTATTTTCGCCGCGAGCCCCAGCCGCCTTTGCGCATTGGGTTGATTCTCGACACGAGCAACAGCGCGCGGCGCCAGCTTTCTTTCGAAAAAGACGCGGCCAGCGAATTTGCCTTCAATATGCTGCGCGGCCAGAACAGCAAGAACCGGATCTTCGTCCAGACCTTCGATGAGACCAGCTCCATCATTCAGGACTTTACCAACGACCCGGACACGCTCAACGAAAAAATCCGCGGATTGAAGGCCGGAGGAGGCAAGTCCCTATACGATGCGATCTGGTTTGCGTGTAGGGAAAAGATGCTCAACGCCGGCCCCCCGGAAGACACGCGCCGCGTGCTGGTGTTGATCAGCGACGGCATCGACGTGCAGAGCCAGCACTCTTTCGACGAAGCCATCTCCATGGCGCATCGCGCGGAAACGCTCATTTACACGATCGGCAATGCGGCTTACGGCTACTCCAATCCCGGCGATAAAACCCTGGTGCAAATCTCGGAACAAACAGGGGGGGCAGCTTATTTCCCGCTGGAGAAAAGCCCCGGCGCGGACCTTGGCACGGGTTATCTCTCGCACGGCCAGATCGGCGAGACTTCTCAAAACAAGGGGTTGGGCGCGGAAACGGGCAAATTCTCCGCCGAACGCTTGATCCAACTGGCTGACGCACTGGACGCCATTAATCGCGAACTTGACGAGCAGTACAGCATTGGCTATCGGCCCAGCAACGCCACGCTCGATGGGACGTACCGCGCCATCAAGGTTGTGGCCCTCCGCAGGGGCGTGGAGGTTCGGAACAAGGTCGGGTACTTCGCCTCCGCACCGCAGGAGTAATCTGCGGCACTACTTTCCCAGCCACAGTAAAGACTGTATACCCGCCGCCAGTCTGCGCCCGGGGCCGTGGTCAGGTCGGAGGCGCGTCAGATTCAGGTTAATGCGACCGATTGCCTGGTGCGCGCCGATTGGTAGCACGCCGCGATGATCTTCATGTCACGCAGACCTTCTTCGCCGGGTGTCGCGATGTCGCGATTGAGCTGAACGGCAGCCGAGAATGCGTCGATTTCCGCGGCAAACTGGTCCCAGGTCGAGGGCCAGGTCGTCGTGAACTTGCCGTCCTTGTAGATCCTCTGGACCAGTCCGGAATATACGAAGGCGGGCTCCATCTCGATCCATCCCTGAGGGCCGGCGGCGCGATAGCGGTCCATTCCGTCGATGCCGTAACTCGAGTAGCAGTTCGCGATCACTCCGCTGGGAAAGCTCAGCAGGAAGGAGATGTTTTCCTCCACTTCCGAAAATTTCCCGGGATCGGACGACCAGGTCTGAGCGTAAACACTCAGGGGTTCCTCGCCCGTGAGGTAGCGCGCAGCCTGTAAGCAATAGATCCCGATGTCCATCATCGAGCCGCCGCCCGCCAGCGATTCGTCGAGCCGCCACTGTTTGGGATTGCCAATTACAAACGAGAATTCAGCGTCGACCATCTTGATCGGCCCGAATTGCTTTTCGTGGCACATCTTCATCGCTTCCAGGTTGTACTGCTCGTAGTGAAGGCGGTAGGCGATCATCAGGCGCCGATTCGCCGCGCGGCACGCGGCGATCATCGCCTCCCCGTCCTTCACGGAAGTGCACATGGGTTTTTCGCAGAGCACGTGTTTGCCGGCCTTCGCGCCGCGGATGGTGTATTCGGCGTGCATGCTGTTCGGCAGGGCGATGTAGACCGCATCGATGTCGGGGTTGGAGGCGATCTGGTCGTAGTTATCGTAATTGTAGATATTATTCTCGGGCACGCCGTAAAGCTGCGCGAAGTGCCGCGCCTTGTCCGGATGCCCACTCACGAAACCGGTGAGGCGCGAGCGCTTCGTCTTGGTGAGCGCCGGCATGACTTCGCCCATGGCGATGCTCCCGATGCCCACCACCGCATAACCCAGCGGTTTCCATTGGTCGGGCGGCATTAACACACTGCCGGAAACGCGGCGCTGGCCTGCAGCCTCGGCTACTTCACCGTGTTGCGCCATCGACCGTCCGGCAAACGGCCACGCGGCCGCCGCCCCTCCGAAGCTCTTCAGGAAATCCCGCCGTGTGTGATCTCGCATTGTAAAGACCTCCGCAAGCCCGGAATTTGACTGTTGAAGGATGAAGTATAAAAGATGAAGGATAGGCCTATCGGTTTTCACCCTTCATCCTTCATACTTTATACTTGGGAATTGACCGCGTCCCCACTTTCTGCCGGGAGATTAACCATGGATTACATTCAATCGTTAGTCGAGACCGTTCGTGGTGCCCATGTGCTCGACCTCAGCCAGACGCTCGAGGAGCACATGCCGAATTTCCCCACGCATTCGAAATTTTTTCACACCCTTTGGGGCTCTTACTGGCACGGCGGGCGCTCGCTGAATTACCAGTTGGTGATGAACGAGCACAACGGGACGCACGTGGACGCGCCCGCACATTTCATCAGTGATGCCAAGCCCGAGGCCCACACCACCATCGAGCGCGTGCCCGTCACGCGCCTGATCGGCCGCGGGGTGGTTCTCCATTGCCATGGCATGAAGGAAGGCCAGTTGGTCCCGAAAGATGACGTGACGCGATGGGAACGCGACCACGGCTCGCTCCAGGCCGGTGACATTGTGCTCTTCGATTTCGGCTGGGCCACGTATTGGGGATTGCGCCCGCACGACCAGCGCTATGTGCAGGACTGGCCTGGCGTCGGCATGGACGCCGCAGAATACCTGGTGGGCAAGGGCGTTGCGGCGCTGGGCGTCGACACGCTCTCTCCGGACCCGCCCGCGGCGCTGGCGAAGGACCCGATCCATCCCTACGTCCTCGAAAAGCAGGTCCTCATTATCGAGAACCTGTGTAATCTCGAAAAGCTTCCCGATGCCTTTCTCTTTCTGGCCTTGCCTCTCAAGATTCGCGGTGGGTCCGGCTCGCCGATTCGCGCGCTGGCGCTCGTTTAAGCGCCTGTTTCCCTGGATGGTGTCGAGGCTGATAGGCGAAGAAAGACCGTCATCACCGAGCCCGCAAGGTACGCCAGGCTCAGCAACCCGAACGCGTATACAAAACTCCCCATGCGCTGGTTCAGGAACCCGACAATGAGCGGGCCGAAGTAGCCGCCCAAATTCCCCAAAGCGTTAATCAACCCCATCGCGGAACCGGAAACCGAGCGGGGCAGTGTTTCGGTGGGAATGGCCCAGAACGGGCCTAACGCACCGTAAGTGCCCGCACCCACGAGCGCGATCAGGAGAAATGAGAACCGCGGCAATGCCTGGCTGGCGATCACACCGCCCATCAGGAGCAGCCCGCCGAAGGCCAGCGCCGCAGCGACGTGCCCACGCCTCTCGCGACGGCGGTCGGAGTGCCTGGAGACAAGCACCATGCCGATGCCCGTAAAGATGTATGGGATCGTGAAGAGAATCCCGACCAGCAGGTTGCTCATCTTCTTCGCGTTCTCGATCGCGCTGGGAAGCCAGAACAAGTAGCCGTAGTTCCCCGAATTGAGCAGGAAGTAAATCCCCACCATCACCAGCACCTGCGGTCGAAGCAGCGCGCGCCAAGAAGGCTCGGGCGCAACCGGCTCGAGTTGGGCGGCTTCCTGGCGCAGCGTGCCGACAAGATAATCGCGCTCCTCCGAGGAGATCCAGCGGGCCTGGGGCGGGTGGTCATCGATGAACGCCCACCAGATCACCAGCCAGAGGAAGGGCAGCGCGCCCTCCGCAATCAGCAGGACTCTCCAGTTCCAGCGACCAAGTATCCAACCGGAGAGCGGTGAGGAAAGCACCACGGCGACGGGCAGGCAGAGCATCCAGTAAGCATTGGCGCGCGCCCGCTCGCCACGCGGGAACCAATGCGAGAGAAGCACGAGCGTCGCCGGCCAGACTCCACCTTCCGCCACGCCCAGCAGGAGCCGCATCAGCCAGAATTGCTCCCACGTCCGGACCAGCCCGCAAAGGACGGAGCAGGCGCCCCAGAGCACCAGCAGGATGCTCACGAACCGCTTGGCGCTCCAGCGTTGCGCGAGGTGCCCGCCGGGGATTTGCAGGACCAGATACCCCCAGAAGAAAATCCCGGCGGCGCTGCCCGCCTGGGTGGGATCCATGTGAAGGTCGCGGCTCATCGACGGCAGCGCCAGCGAGATGTTCGTCCGATCGACGAACGCAATCGTGTACATGATGAAAGCGACCGGAATGATGCGCAGCCAGCGTTGCTCAGGCATGGTGGGCCTGATTCCTTATACTCGATGCCGGTCCTTCCGCGCAATCTCGCGGTCCCAGTTTCTCGGGGCGTCCCGAGAAGCGGATCTCTGCGAAACGCGCTTTGCCCTACTTTAGTGTCATTGACAATATTGGAGAGCCTGTGCTAACAAACAAAATAAGGATGGGGACTCTCTCTATGGGCGCCGAAGAGCTACAAGCCGCGTGGGAATTGCTGAAAGAGGCCTACCAATACCAGATGGCCGGCGAATACGACATGGCGGTGGACCTCTATAAACGCTCGCTCGATCTCCATCCCACGGCAGAGGCTTACACGTTTTTGGGCTGGACCTATCGCTTTCAGGGGAAGATCGAGGACGCCATCGCGGAGTGTAAGAAAGCGATTCAGCTTGATCCGGAGTTCGGAAACCCCTACAACGATATCGGCGCCTACCTGATCGAGAAAGGTGACTACGACGAAGCCATACCCTGGCTGGAGCGTGCGCTGCAATCCCGCCGCTACGAGTCCTACCATTACCCGCACTATAACCTCGGCCGCGTTTATGTGGCCAAGGAGTTATACGTCAAGGCCTGCGCGCATTTCGAGCAGGCTCTGAAGCTCGCCCCCGATTACACGCTGGCCAAAGAGGCTCTGGAAAAGGCTCGGCGTAAGGTCCAATAAAACTTCCGCACCTGTTGGCGGGGTGTTTTCGTGTCTTGAAAATCGGCCTTATGGTATCATGGCGCGCCTCGAAGAGAGAATGGACCTGCTACTGTTCGGCAGCGCCTTCAAGGTGTTGCCATATCCAAATGGGTTGCCGTAGAGACCCAGGGGGGTTAATCGCACGCGCAAAAATGGACCCGATGCTCACGACTCGAAAACCCTTAAGAAGGCCGAAGTAAATCGCAGCGTGTCGCAGCCGAACTACATTCACAGTCCGGTCTTGAAAGTCTCCTACGTCGCCATGGTGCAGTGCCTCCGGTGTCGGACGCGCGTTTCCGTTGAGGTGACGGCCGAGGAACTCAAACGCCTAAGGTCCTCGGAGCGCCTGCATCGCACCTGTGACCAGTGCGGGCAGGAAACCGAGTGGCAGTACTTGCCGCTCGGCGTCAGCCGCTAAGCCTCATCGCGTCACAAGGCGTAACACGCGCATCCCTGGCTGCAAGGCGGGGGCAGGCTTGCGCATGCCCACGGGCGAGGCGCCTCTGCTCCGGCGTACCACGGCTATCCTGGCCGTGCGTTGCCCGCGGTCGAGACGCCTGCGCTCCAAGGGGGCCGAGCGTCTCCGCGTCTTCTTTAGCTTTGGTGGTGTCTCATGCCGAAGGCTCAACTCCAATATCTGAGTGAAGAATTAAATAAGCTGCGCGAGCAGAAGCTCTACCAGAAGTTGCGCATCCTGGAGACCGAGCAGCGGCCCGTCTCGCGCTTCGACGGGTGCGAGGTCATCAACCTGTCATCGAACAACTACCTGGGACTTTCCTGGGATCCCCGCGTCAAGGAGGCTGCCATCGCGGCCACGAAGAAGTTGCGCAGTACGACTTGATCATGTTTGATTTCGATCAAGCGTCGTTCAACGAATTGAACAAGCAGATCATCGACACGTGGCTCTATCGCCGCATCGCGCCCGTGGACCGGGTGACGATCACTGGCTACACCGACCGCACGGGAAACGCCGCGCACAACCTGGAACTTTCACGCAATCGCGCGCGCGCCGTCGCCGACGCCGTGGTGCTCGAAGACAGCCAGCGCTCGGGCATCGCCGGTCTCGGCATGAGCGTGCTGCTGTACAACAACAATCTTCCCGAGGGACGTTTCTACTGCCGCACGGTGAACGTGGTGGTGAGAACATTGTCATTTTTTTAGCGGAGAGCGAACGGACTTCGAAGGACTACAATGGACTGCCAACGAACCATGAACGACTTCTTCGCGCATTGTGCCGATCGTGTTTGCCTTGTCGCCTGGGCCATGCTCTGCTGGTCCATCTCGCGATACTCGTTCTCGTCCATGTAGTCGGAGTGATGATCGAGCCCGGTGAGCATGCCTTTGAACCGCGGGACGACGTAGCGGGCCAGCAGCTCGTAGC
>JAIQGA010000273.1 GCA_020072925.1 Terriglobia bacterium
GGATGTGAAAACAATGATGAAGGAACAGAAGCCGGGAACGCCGATCCAAACGCAGCGCTTCCTTAACTTCTTCCAAGATACTACTGATCGGATGATGGAGCGCACGCTCCGCAAGTGGCAAGCTGCGCAGCCCGCCGACGCGGGCACTTAGAGCACACTTTACCTTTTCCGGTCGTTGAAAACTCCAAAATGATGCCCTAGGGCGCGTCGGGCCGCGAGGGAGGTATGTTTGATCGAACCGGAATGGGAGCGCGCACTGGAAAAGCCCGGCGCGGCGCGCCACAGTTAGGCCACGCGCGGACGGTCAATCAAGGATAGTGTTTCTCCATCGTCTTGCCGATGATCCATCCGGCAGCCATCAAACCCAGACCGACCATTAAATTCTCAACTTTCGGATGCTCCCAATGCCCTTCGGCTAGTTCAACGCCACCACTTCCGCAGTACTGGGCCGGTCTATCTACCACCATGCCGATGCCGTAAAACGCATCCCCTGCACCAGCAACCCAACAGAAAAACACCACGTACACCAGGATGGTATAGAAGGCCGCGCCCATGTGGCCTCTGCCCCTTTCGCGTGAGTGTTTGTAGGCGAATGGGGCAAAGAAGATGTAAATACCGAGAACACCGATGGCGATGTTAGCCCAGTTAAGGTGCATCCGTCAGTTCATGCTCACTTTCCTTGGCCCACGCACGGGTAGCAGAATCACCGGCTGCCCAATTCTTCTAAGACGATCTTTTGGTTTGAACCTACACACCCTGCGCCTGCGCGCCTTCCTCAGCCGTCAAAATGTATGTTTGGCGGGCGTCGTCAGGCACGATGTGAACTCTGCGTTTTCTTGCTTCCATGCACCTCGAATAGGAAACCTCGATCTTCCCACCATACAGATCCAGAACGGCGATCAACAGCTTGCGGAGTTCTTCCTTCGTATATTTCAGCTCAGCATTCGTGGCCATTTTCACTCTCTCCTGCGAGGCGCCGGGAGAGCTAGGTGCCGAGAGAGTAACCCTGGGCTGGCGTGTTGTCAAACGGAAGCCCAGCTGTTGTCCATTAAAGCGGACCCGCTACCGCTGGGTCCATACGCCGTAAGGCGACGCGGCCGACGCCTCGCCCGTCTTCGACCACAGGAGTTCAAATACTCAACAACATAAATGATGAGCTGGGAAACGCAGGCGCCTCTCCATGTATCCTCAGGGGGAGGTTTCGGCGGCGGGCGGCAGCGCGAACTGCGACCGTCCAAAGGAACGCGGCTCAACATCACCCGAGAGGTTGATGTACTCCTCTTGCTGACTCCGAGTTGCCATCTCCGCAAATTTAGCGCGGTACTCTTCCGCCAGGGCTGTATTCCCGAGGCGGCCATGACAGGTGGCAAGCAGGTAGTAAGCACGCGCTGGCGGTTGACCCGCCGCAATCGACTTCTGAAGGTGCGCGGCGGCCTGCTGGTACTCTCCCATCTGAGTGAGAACTTTTCCCAGACCGTAGTGGGCGATGGGCGAATCGGGCTCAAGCGCGAGTGCGCTTTGCAGGTTTTGTGCCGCTTGGCTGAGTTTACCCTGACGTTCGAGGAGAGACGCGTAATGACTAAAGTAAGCGGCTGATTTCGGATTCAGGCGAATGGCGGCTTGATAGGCCCTTAGCGCGGCATCGCCCTGTCCGAGCTCGGCCCGAACATATCCAAGCAGAAAGTACGCTCGATCATTATCAGGTTCGCGGCGCGCAATCATCTCGAGCAGGGGGGCCGCCTGAGAGAAACGTCCTTGACTGGCATAGGCGACTGCCAGCAGGGAGAGGCGTTCGGACGACGTCGTCGGATCCGTCGCACGGTTTTCCAGCAGTTCGATGGCTTCTTTGAATTTCACCCCCTTGATCAGAGCTTGAGCAAGGCTAATCACCGCCGCAACATCATTGGGAGCCAGGCGGTGGGCTTCTCGCAAGTGAGAGATTGAACCTTCGAGGTCCGCCTCCTGAAGGAGCTGTCTACCGAGCGCCAAATGCGCTGGAGCGCTGCGGGGATTGAGTCTCACGGCTTCGCGAAAGGCCTGAACAGCGTGAGCGCCCTCATTGAGTCCGGCGTAAGTATGACCCAGCAGCAGTTCGGTTTCTTCGGTCGGCGGAATCTTCTTACGAATTTCCAGCAGCCCGGTGAGGGCCTCGCGATAAGAACTCATGGCCAACCTGCAGTGGACCATCTTCAGGCCGATCTCGGTCTCATTTGGGAGTAGTTCCCAAGCCTTCGCGAAAGCTTCGTCGGCAGTTTTGTAGGCGCTGCTCGAATACAACACAAGTCCCAGGCTGTAGAGCACCTTTGGGGCATCTTTCCACTTTGCTTGTACCTGTTCCGCCTTTTCAGTTGCCTTGGCGATGTCGCCCGCGCAGAAATAGGCCTCGACGAGGTTCACAGCAGTCTCGGGCAGACCGGGAGTAAGCTTATCCGCTCGTTCCAATTGAACCGCAGCTCGATGGCATTGCTTCTGCCTAAGGAACACCAGCCCCAGATTGTAGTGAGCATCAAAGCTCTCAGGGTCGAGTTTGACTAGTGCAGCGTATTCGCTGGCGGCGGCGTCGAGGCGCGACTGGCGCAAGTAAACCTCAGCCAACCCCATCTGAAAAGAGGGTTCCCGTGGTTGCAGCCGCACTGCTTCTGAGTACGACCTCTCCGCTTCCCGCAACTTCCCCAGACGAAGTTGCGCGGCTCCCAGGGAGGCATGCAAGGCTGCCGAACGGGGTTCGACACGGAGGGCTTGGTGGAAGGCTTTTTCCGCAGTCGTCCAGTCGCCTTGAGTCACCGCTTTCTGGCCGCGCAGGACGAATTCGCGCGCACCGGCTTTACCTGTTTGGGCGGCAACCTCTTGGAGTAATGGGCCAATCAAGATCCCTACTATCTGTAGAAGCAGGAAAGAGCCGGCACTTATCCAGTGAATCCTATTCCGGTAACACACCATCGAGCCAGCGGGCAGAGTCCTTGGGTGGAATCTGAAAGTGAAGTGTGCTGTTAAAGGTAGCCTGCTCCTGATGAGTTGTGGGTTCCTTCCGCACGTGTTCGGCGGGCTTCTCTTTACAGTCACTGTTGCATCCTAGGCAACGCCGTGCCAATCGCTCGCCAGCTTAGCCGCACCGCCCCCAGCCGTCAACTGTTTTTGGGTTGGCAGTCACTCATACGTCATTCGGTTGCTTGGATTCTTCTCGAAGACGCAACTTGCAGCCCGCGACTTCATTCTGGGGCGCTGCCCGTTTTCCGTTTCGTGGAGGAAGAGCCAAGCAATACACTACAATATCGTGCATATCTCGACAGGCCTAAGATCCTGGGGTTGCAGCTAACTGAACTTGGATAAGCGGCGCGAAGTAAACAGAGCATCTGTCTATACTGCTTATTGCCCCGTCACAGTCGGTCAACTTTTCGAGCCAGTTCATTTTTGGGCTTGACTTTCCTCCCCGACAAGTTTAGCTTGCGCAACGATAACGCATTATTGTCAACAACTGGATTGGCAGTCCCAAGGCTCGGAACTCGCGGGACGTAAGGCTCTGCCCCGCTGGCCGAGTTCGAAGCTGACAAAGTCATGATCTCAAGGGGAGAAACTGCTCGATGAGCAAAAGAGGCCTAAAGCGCCGTGAATTTCTGAGCGCAGCTGCCACCCTGGCTGGGGCGAGCGCCGTTGCGCCACCCTCCGCTGGGGACTCGGCGGCTGGTGTCGTTTCCGTATCCCACCCCTACCCGATTCCCTCACGGAATGCCTCGTACAAGGCAACCGTCCCCGACACGCTTGACCTCACGGAGCGGGCGCGGTTGGGCCTCAATGGCCTCACAGGAACTCTGGATTGGGGAGAGATTCCGGAGTTCTACTTTCGAGTTACCCTGGCTCCGCCCCAAATGGGGCACGACTCTCTCAGCCACTGCGCGTGTGGCCCGAAGTATTTCGAAGCTTTCCCCATGTTGCGCGCGATGACAGGCAGCGACCTGAACGCCGACGTCGAAGCGCGCTACAACCAGTACATGCTTTCGTCTCTCGGTGAAGATGGTTTGTTCTACACGAGAATCACTGCCAAACGACCGTGGGACCGGACCAGCCCCGAGGATTACGCGAACATCTACGGGCAGGGCCGGATGATCCGCGCCATGCTGGCCCACTACTTCGTCGATCGGAACCCGGAATGGATGAGGAGGCTGGAGAAACTGGTTAACAAGCTCCGTGAAATTGCCGTTTACAAAGATGACTACATTTATTTCCCGACCTCGCCAGGTTACGGAGACATCTTCAGTTATCCCAAGTCAGGGTGGAAGATAACCGAGCTCCATCGGGGTCCCCAACAGACGATGGCCGATCTTCCTGATCACACCATGGGCATTCCGATGTATTTAGGCGGAACACTCCTGCCGTTGGTGCGCTACGCCGAGGCCGCCGGGGACGAGAAGGCGCTCGACCTTGCGGGCAAGCTGGCGCGTTTTCTACTGAAACCCGATTCCGCGTGGATCCCAGATGGGTATGCAAAAGGTGTTACCCCCGCCGAGCATGGGCAATTCCGCGGTCACCTCCACGCCCACACGATGACCTTGCGAGGTATCCTGGCGTACGGGGTTGCCACCAATGATACGGGAATCAAAGCCTTCGCGCGTGATGGCTACGAGTTTGCCCGGACGATGGGTATCGGCCGACTTGGCTGGTTCGCAGAGTACACCGGAAAGCACTCTCACGAGACCTGCGGTCTTGGCAACATGATCGCGCTCGGGATTCAGCTCTCGGAGGCGGGAGTCGGTGATTATTGGGACGACGTCGATGGCTATGTGCGAAATCACCTTGTAGAGGGACAGTTCACCGATCTCGCGAGTCTCAGAAGCCTCAACTCGTCGCTCTCGGCCGAGCAGGAGAAAATGCTCGAGCGCTCTGTTGGCACCTTTGCGGGGTGGGGCACACCCGTGGCTCTCAGCACCGTTCTGATGAATTGCTGCATGGCAAACGGCTCCCAGGCGCTTTACTACCCTTGGGCAAGCACCGTCAGGTACTCCAACGGGTCAGTACGCGTGAACCTGCCGCTGAATCGCGCCTCACCGTGGCTCGATGTGGACAGTTATCTGCCCTACGAGGGGAAGGTGGTTTTGCACAGCAAGCAGGCGAATCGGGTTCTCGTGCGTATCCCGAGCTGGGTTGACCGGCACGCGCTGAAATGTGACGTCGATGGGCAAGCTTGTATGCCGCCCTTCGCCGGGAATTACCTGGTTCTGGATGCCGTTCGGGAGAACTCGTCCATTACCCTCACGTTCCCCATTCGCGAGGAGCCCGAGAGGTTTGTGCTGGACGATTACGGCCACAAGGGTTCACAGATCCTGAGGACTTACACTTACCATTTTACGTTCCGCGGGAGTACGGCGGTCAAGGTCGTCTCAGACGCGCCGGGACCGAACCTTTACGACGGCATTAAGCCCGCAGCCGTGCCAACCTATGCGGCGTACAAGGACCGCGAGCCGTTCCGCAAACCCTCCGCCCCTATGAAGACCGTCGAGCGACACTCGACGGAGGCTCGGATCCTGAGTTGGTGAAGTTACGCGTCATCCGTTAGTCCTCGCCCGCACCGAAGGGAGGTTTTATCGTGTCCATCATCATCGGATCTTTGATATGCCTGTTGGGCGGTGTTGGAGTAGGCTCGTTCCTGTTCCCCCTTAAATTTTCGAGAACGTGGAAATGGGAAAACTCCTGGCTTGTGGGAGCCTTCTTCATGTACGTCCTCTTTCCTGCTGCCACTTTGCTTTTGGTCATACCGCAATTTGGGGAGATTTACGCTCGGACTCCGCTCAAAGATCTGGCCATGATTTATCTCTTCGGTCTAGTTCAGGGAACCGGGTCATTGATTTTCACTTACGGAACTACCGTGATGGGCCTGGCCCTCGGATACTCGCTCATGATCGGATGCATCGCGTTGTTTGGTTTGCTCGTCCCGCTTTTTGGCGCGCACTTGGATCGGATCACGAAGCTGGACGGCATGACCTTGCTGATAGGCTGTGCCATCCTCATTTTGGGTATCGGGCTCTCCGGCTGGGCGGGTTGGGAGCGCGAGGCCGTCAAGAAGGAGTCCGGGACAGGCGCGGCTCAGAAGAAGCTTAACATCCCGCTCCTGGTGGTCGTGGTGCTTTGGTCAGGATTGGCCAACGCCATGTTCTATTTTACCTTCGAGTTTCAGCAATCCATGAAGTCCCTTGCCTTGACACAGTATCATGTGCCCTTGTACGCGTGGGGCTTCCTCAACACCCTGCCCTTTTTCCTCGGCATGTTTACCATCAATCTGGTATTGACAGCAGCCAAGATGGTCAAGGACAAGACGCTGAGGAATTACTGGGCGGGTTCGGGTCTGGGCCGTGAATATTTGCTGGCGGCGCTTATCGGGATTCTCTGGTACGTGGGTCAGGGCATTGGCTACACGGCCGGTCAGTCAATTCTCGGTCCGCTGGGAGTTGCGGTGGGAGCCGCGCTCTTGATGGGAACGATCATCGTGGTTTCAAACATCCTGGGGGTTCGTACGGGGGAATGGAAGGGTGTAGCGCGCGCCACGATGCGCAAACTCTATATGGCTATCGTCCTCCTGGTTGCGGCCATGTCCGTCATCGCGGCGGGGAATTATTTGCAGCAGATTGTCTTTGAAGTCGCATGATCTGCCCGCGAGGCGGCGACCCTTGACGCATTTCGCCCTCTGATCAGCGTGTGTCGCAGTAACTTGCAGTCGACTTTCATGACCCTCGCATCGTTTAGCCATTTACGCTTCCGGGGTATCCGAAGCTTGGGAAGGGGCAAGAAGGTCCGGGCAGCGAGAGTGCACCGCGCCACACCCAGGGTGTCGGTATTCGCGGTGATGGCATTTGCTGCGCTTGTTGCTGGCACTTCCTGGGTACCGATTCGAGGCCAGACCACCACGTCAAAGCCCGCGTCGAGCGCCTCGCAACGTCCCTACTACCCCCGCTACGAGGATATCGGACGCCAAGCCGGCCTGACGGCCGAGACGGTCATCGGCGGTGTGGAGAGGAAGAAGTACTTCCTCGAAACCGTGGGAGGGGGCGTTGCCCTTCTCGACTACGATAACGATGGCTGGCTGGATATATTCCTCGTCAATGGCTCGCGGTTGGAAGGCTTCGCCACGGGGCGTGAGCCAACCAACCACTTGTACCGGAACAATCTGAATGGGACTTTCACCGACGTCGCCAAGACCGCGGGTCTGGCTCGGTCCGGCTGGGGTCAGGGTGTGTGTGTCGGCGACTACAACAACGACGGCCGGCAAGACCTTTTCGTTACTTATTACGGGAAGAACGTGCTCTATCGCAACAACGGCGACGGCACGTTCAGTGATGTCACAATGGCGGCCGGAGTAATGCAGCCTTCGGATCACTTCAATGCCGGGTGCACGTTTCTTGACTACGACCGCGACGGTTTTCTGGATCTGTTTGTCGCCAATTCCGTGGCCTACGAAGATGCTGCGCGTGTTCCTCCCAATTGCAACTATAAGGGAGTGAAGGTCAACTGCGGGCCGCTCGGTTTGCGAGGTTCAAAGAACTTTCTCTACCGTAATCGTGGCGATGGGACGTTCGAGGACGTTTCGGAAAAATCCGGTATTCGCAATACCGGCACGTATTACAGTTGGACTCCCTGCGCCTTTGATTATGACGACGACGGCTGGCCGGACATCTATGTCACCAATGACTCGACGCCTTCTTATCTCTATCACAACCAACGCGACGGCACCTTCGCTGAAGTAGGCCTCAGCGCCGGTGTCGCCTACACCTTGGATGGATTTGCCCAGGGGTCCATGGGTGTCACCGTGGGCGACTACGATGGCGACGGACACCTTGATCTTTTCCGAACTAATTTCGTAGATGACACCCCCACCCTCTTCAAAAACTTGGGAGGAGGGTTCTTCCAGGACACGACATTCCCCGCGGGTATCGGAGTCAACACAAGATTTCTAGTGTCCCGTCCCATTTAATTATTTACAATGGGACGATATTGTGATCTAATAGGCGCATGTTCAATCGCGCCGCTGCTCTGATGATCGACGAATCTCAAAAGCGACAGTTGGAGTCCTGGGCTCGGGCCGGCACCAC
>JAIQGA010000455.1 GCA_020072925.1 Terriglobia bacterium
ATCTTGAACTCGTTCTTAGCCGTGCCCGGCGTCGGATCGCGCCGCAGCCAGAACTGTTCGATGAACTTCTCCCGTTCTTCATCGGCCGTCAGCCTCTGGAACGCGGCGCGCTCTTCATCAGTGATGATGTAGCCGACATAAAGAATCTCGTAAGAATGTACCGCTCCGACATTACGGCGCTCGACGGGAATCTTTCGCTATCCGCCCCCGAGAAAGCGACGAAGAAGCTGCACAAAAAACAAGCATTGCAGCACCTCATTGCCCAGAATCTCATTGATAACGGCACCCTGCCCAAGGATTACTTCAAAATGGAATCCCGCGGTGCCTTCATGTCCGCCGATAACGTTATCGATACGACTAAGACTCCTTTATATAAATTGGATGCGACTAGGGCTGTGAGCGCAGGCTCCGTATCGAATGGCGTGTTGATAAACGGAAAAACGCCGAGCGTCAAAACCGCCGCAACCGGCGGATTGGTCAAGAGCGTGGAGGACGCACAAGCGTGGCGGAAATATTACGCGGAACGTCTGGAATACCTCCAATCCCAGAAAAACCTGCCCCAGAGATTGATCGATGAAGCCCAACATGCACAAAGCACGTTCGAGAATTATCTGTTGCAGGAAAATTACATAGAGCAGCCGAACGGCACGATATCGACTCCGGGCATAACTTTCCGAGGCGTCCTGAAGTGGCTCTTCGGCTGGCTACTCCCCGAAAGAGCCTATGCCTTCCTCTTCGGCACGGAAGACTTCGAATCCTGCGGGTCTCTGCCGTGCTCTTTCACCTCCAATACTTCCTGGGGAAGCGTAAGTTCCACGATCGACGGCACGAGCCAGATTGACGGGGCGGATTCCCTCAAAGCGGTCGTAAACGGCGAGGGTTCGGGAAGTTTGGAGAAAACCGGCCTTTCGTCTTCCGACATCCGCGTCCAGTTCAAGATCAAGGTGCCTGACCCGGTTGCCTTCGGCGCCTCGGGATTTTTCACCATTCTCACTCTCGAGGATGCAAGCGGGACTGACCGGCTCTGGCTCAATGTCGAGGATTCAACCACAACGGCCCGCCTTACGGTTACGGGCGACGTGCTTTCATACACGGATACGGGCGTGGACCTCGTTCCGGGCTCCGTAAATACCATCGAATTGCGGGCAAAGACGGGAACCTCCGACGGCAACGTCCAGATTTGGGTCAACAACAACACGGAGGGGTCACCCAATTACGACGGCGGGGGAGATTTGAACGTCGGCACAACCAATTTCGACCGCGTAATGGCGGGCCTTACCTACGCGCCGGAGAGCGGCGTCTCCACGACGTATTTCGACGACATCGCCGTGAGCAACGCCTTCATCGGAGCGAGCGCGAACGGTGCGCCGAGCGGCCCGAGCACGAGCACGATAAACGGACTCGCATATATTTTGGACCACCAGAACGCGGACGGTTCCTGGGGAAATGCTACGACGAGCTTCGTGACGACAGCCGCGGTTCTCGATACCTTGTATCTTCTCCACTCGACGGGCACTTCGTATGCCAACGGGATTGATTGGATCGATTCCTATATCGCCGACAACAACGATTACCTGGCCGAACAGGCGCGGGTGATTGCGCGCTCCGGCGGATCGACCTCTACCATCGAGACCCTTACATATGCCCTCGACGAATCCACTGGAGGTTTCGTTTTTGACCGCGGCTACGAACCCGATCCGGCAACAACGGCGAAGGCTCTCCGGGCGCTCACGACCGCCGGTTACACGGATCCCGGCGAAAATCCCTACCTCACGGATTCCATGGCGCTTTATTACCTCACGCAAAACCAGCGTCACGACGGCATGTGGTCATCGTTCCAAGGCGGCGCAAGTTCTATCCCCACGACCGCCGACGTTATCGAGGCGCTTCTTCCGTATGAAAATTGGGTCCTCACGGGGCTCGGAACAGGGGATATCGCTATTGCCGACAACCTGAGCAGCGCGATTTCGGCATTCCGCAACACGCAGTCCGCAAGCGGCACGTGGGGAAATGACCTGCTCGACACCGCCTCGGCGTTCTACGCGCTGAAGAGCGCAGGCACGCCGCCGTTGTATCAAAACGCAGCTATTTCGTATCTGGAAGGCGCACAGGCCGAGAATGGGAGTTTTGACAACGGCAACCTTTATTGACCTGCCCCCCGAAAACTGTACCAGTGTAAATGAGAGTTCTCCGGGGTATAAAAGCCCGAGGAGGACCAGAAATGAGGCAGAGCCGGTACACGGAGGAGCAGATCATCGGGGTGTTGAAGCAATCGGAAGCGGGGATAAAGACGGCGGAGATTTGCCGGCAGCACGGGATCAGCAGCGCGACGTTTTACAAGTGGAAGGGGAAGTATGGGGGCTTGGAGGTCAGCGAGGCACGGCGGCTGCGGCAGTTGGAAGACGAGAACCGGCGGTTGAAGCAGATCGTGGCCGACCTGACGCTGGACAACCAGGCCTTGAAGACGGTACTAGCAAAAAAGTTCTAACGCCCACGGACCGGCGCGAGGCGGTGGGCGTGATACGAGAAGCGCACGGATTGAGTGAGCGGAGAGCCTGCGGGCTGGTCGGGATCAAGCGCTCCAGTTGCCGGTACGCGCTGCGACGACAGGAGCCCGCGGGACTGAGGGATCGACTGCGCGGGTTGGCCCAGGAGCGGCGCCGCTTCGGGTATCGACGGTTGACGGTGCTGCTGAGGCGGGAGGGCTGGACGGTGAACCACAAGCGGGTCTACCGAATGTACCGAGAAGAAGGGCTGGGCGTGCGGCGACGCAAGCGCAAGCGGATCGGGGCCGTGGAACGCCAAGCGCTGGCGATCCCGGTCCGGCCGAACGAACGCTGGTCGATGGATTTTATTTCCGACGCTCTGAGTGAGGGGCGGAAGTTTCGGAGCCTGAACATCGTGGATGACTTCAATCGGGAATGCCTGGCGGCGGAAGTGGACACGTCGCTGACCGGCACTCGGGTGGTACGGGTGCTGGAGCGACTGCGCGAGCAGCGCGGGTTGCCGCAGATTCTGGTGATGGACAATGGCCCGGAGTTTGCGGGCCAGGCTGTGGACGTGTGGGCTTACAAACAAGGCGTGAAGCTGCACTTCATCGAGCCGGGGAAGCCGGTCCAGAATGCTTTCATCGAGAGCTTCAACGGCAAGATGCGGGACGAGTGTTTGAATGAACACTGGTTCCTGAGCCTGGGGGAAGCTCGGCAGACGATCGAGGCTTGGAGGAGGGATTACAACGAGGTTCGGCCTCATACATCCTTGGGGAATCGGACCCCGCAAGAGTTCACAGCGTGCGGTGCAGCTCTCCGGTCGCCTACGGCTCCCTTCGAGCTGCACCGCAGAGAAGAGCAAAAGCAAGAAACTACTCCGAAACTCGCATTATGATTGGTACAGAAAACGGGGGCAGGTCATTATGACACCGCGAAAGCCGTGAAAGCGCTTGACGTAGCGCCTCTTGCCGGAGCTATAGGCGATCCCGTCGTAACTGACATCGAGGCATCCGGGACGCTTCAGACGGGCGGTACAACGACAATCGTGATTTCCATAACGAACAACGGAGACGCTCCGATCGACAGCGGTTATTTGCAGATTATGGCAGATGATTACAATGTTACGTCTGTCGATTTGGCCGCCGAAAGCGTCGTAATCAATCCCAGTTCTACGGTGCCGGTGCCCGTGTCGTTTGTGAACAGCTGGGGATTAGTGGGTGATGTCCAGTTCACCGCATTCGTCGAAGGCGCGGATGGCGTGGGCTATCCTGATTCGCGGTACGACAAAACTTTGACCTTTGACGCAAACCCGGCCGGGCTTCCCGGACTGCCGATCTACTTTATTGCGCAAAAGAGCGTTGAGTGCGGCAGCCCCGCGATTAACGTCCGCTGGGCACAGAAGGACGATCCGAACCGTTATGGATATGTCGTTTTGTGGCGGCCTGTCGGGACTTCTACGTGGGTGGCGTCGGATCCGATAAGTAACGCTTCAAGTGGCGCCTATATATCTCAGCTTACCGCGGACCAGCCCTATGAGGTAACTGTAGGCGCGGTGGCCTCAGACACCGTGACGATCGTGGATTACGGCTGTAATCCGGTCGAGGTGGTGACCAGCGCAAACGAAACGAAATACGCCACGAGCACCATATCTGGATCGGTGAGTGTAGCCGGACAGCCGTTGCCGGATATATCGCTCTACGGCTACAGCGTCAATGGGACCTCTGACGCGAATGGCAATTTCGAGATTGGCGACATCCGTTACGGCTCAAGCGCCTTTCACGTGGATGATTTCCGCTATGAGCCATATTGGACCGGTTTCACGAATTCCGGCGCTGACCTCTCGGGGATCAAAGTCCCCACGCTCCTTCGCCCGGACACCGAGGACCCCACCGTCACCGATCTTTCGATCTTCGGCTGGTCCGGCGGTCAGGTGCCGAACAAGCAGAGCGTTTTCCTTCAATACACCGTGGACGATGATATTGGCGACGGAATTCACACTTATGTTCAGAGCGCGAAGTTCGAATACTACGATCCGGGCGACAGTGAGTGGCACCTTATCGGAACGCAAGAGGGGCTTATCTACGGAACGTGGACATATACCTGGCATATTCCGGGAAATCTTCTGGGAACGGGGTATCAGCTCCGCGTGACCGTCAAGGATTTCAGCGGCAAGGAATCCGCCCCAGCAACTTATGGACCGTTCGAAATCTATGAAGGGAACGGCGCTCCGACGTTCTCCTTCATTCCTCCCGGCGCCGGATCCGGAAGCGAAGCGGATTTGAGCTACACAATCAAATGGACCGCGCATGATGATGAGGACAACGCCTCGATCGGTCTTTCCTACGATCCGGACCAGGACCCATATAACGAGAACAGCGTTTACATTGGTTTAAGATACACGAATGATTTTCTCGACCAATACGAATGGGACACTTCCGCAATCCCTAACGGTACGTATTACATCCAGGCGGCCGTGAGCGACAATTACAACAGCGGTTTTTGGGTGACCTCGCCGCCGATTACGATAACCCACTACGGTCCGACCGCCCCCACCAACCTTTATACAGAAGGAGTAACCAATCCGGAGAACGTGTTCGATTCTGCGCCGACGTTCTCGGCTATTTACAACGATCCGAACAGCACCGATACCGCTGTTTATTACCGCATTCGGGTTGCGACCTCCACCGCCTTCGGGAGCTCAAGCGTGACTCTTGCTTGGGATAGCGGCAAAACCCAGCTTGCGACGACCACTCAGGGCTCCCGCACGGAAGAGATCACCTATGACGGATCTGCCCTTGCCACCAGCACAACCTACTACTGGCGCATCAAACTTTGGGATGGCGCGGACAACGAAGGTATGTGGAGCAACGCCACCTCCACCTTCTCGATAACGGACACGGACAGCGCGCCGACGGAGCCGACCGGTCTTTTGACTGAAGGGCAGACGAATCCCACGAACGTTACGAGTAGTGAGCCGCGATTCTCGGCAATTTACAGCGATCCCAATGGCGGCGACCGCGCGAATGAATATCGAATCCAGGTTTCAACCTCATCCTTGTTCGCTTCGGTGTATTGGGACTCCGCCACGTCGACCATGGCGACCACGACCGCGGGGAGCAGAAGTCCTGATATAACCTATGCGGGTCCGACGTTGTCTGCGGATACCACCTACTACTGGCGTATCCTGTTCGTGGACATTTGGGGAGCTGTCGGCGCGTGGAGCACGGCCACCTCTACCTTCACGACGCCTCCCTCCTCCGGCTTCCAAGTCGACACGGGCGGCACGCTAATGACGGATCTGAAAGCTTACTACAAATTGGACGAAGCATCTGCGGGCGCAACATCAACCGATTCCTGGGGAACGCACAACCTCTCTAATTTCAACTCCATGGCGTTTAATAGCGGAAAGATAGGCAACGCTGCTAGTAGTGGACCAAGTAATGCGAGCAAATATTTAGCTGTTGCAAATAATCTCGGGATAGACGGCGGGACCGTTTCTATTTCTGCCTGGATGAATCCCAATTTTACTCCGAGCGGCGGCAATTGGTATCCCATTGTGTCACAGGGTAATTCCGCTTCGGGCGCGGGCTACATGATTGTTTATGCAGAGAAGACAGGAACACCAAATATATTCTTTGTCAGGGCAAAGTTAACCTCCACCAACCGTGTGGATTATCCCGTCACTCTCACACAAGGAACCTGGCATCACGTCGTTCTTACTTATGATGGGACGAATATAGAAGGGTGGCTCGATGGGGTAAGCGTAGGGACAACTACTGCGAGCGGTAGCGGTTCCATTTCCACTAATATATTTCAGCTGTTCAGAGGCGATGGCGTGGATAATGGCGATTTGTTATTCAGCGGTCTTGTGGATGAGGTCGGTGTATGGAACAAAAAACTCTCTAACCAGGAGGTAGCCGACCTCTACAACGGTGGGAACGCGGATCCATTCTCATCCGTTTCCTACCAGCCGTACATCGCGAGCGGCACGCTGCAGCAATACAAATCCGACGGCACAACCGAGATTAGCGAAGGAAGTTCCACGACCGAGAGCACTGTTTTCTTCAAGGCGCTCCTCAATTCTTCCTCGTCCAACAACCTTCAATTCCAAGTACAGATATCCACAAGCACCTCGTTTACGAACGTGCTGAACGGTACGAGCACCGCGGTTGCTCCGGGAAACTATGCAACCACGACAATATCCAGCATCCCCGTTGGCTCGTATTATTGGCGCGGGCGGGCGTTAGATACAGCAACCAACGCAACCTCGTCGTGGCAAGAGTTTGGCACCGCAGGCAATATTGATTTCATAATTTTCCCTGGCTTCCAGGTGGACACGGGCGGGACACTACTCACAGGACTCGTTTCCTACTACCCGGAAGACAACGCAACGGATGCTTACGGTTCTAACGATCTGACGGACCACAACTCGCCTACTTATGGTTCTGGAAAAATAAACGATGCCGTTGCCTTAAGCGGCAGTTCCCAATATCAAAGCCAGGAAGACGGGGCATTCAGCTTCGATTACGACGATCCCTTCTCTATTTCGCTTTGGATGAAAACCGACGACGCATCGAAGTATCAGGGGCTATTCATAAAAGGTTTATCAGACCCGAGGCATGTATGGAATTTCTTCTGGTACGGCCCCGGTGGGTTATTCGAAGCTTTCATTGGGAATCCGACGCAGGAGGCGTGGAAGGACTTCAGCTATTCGATGGATACGGGATGGCATCACGTCGTACTGACCTACGACGGTTCGGGAAGCTACACAGGAATGAAACTCTATGTTGACGATTCCGAAATCGGCGGGTCAGGGACAGGAAGTGTTAGCGGGACGATAGTGGACTCGCAGAATCTAAAGATCGGGACCAAGAACGTCGGATACCAAGATTTCGACGGGCAGCTGGATGAAATCGGTATCTGGTCGAAAGTCCTCTCCTCTCAGGAAATCGAAGATCTGTATAACGGCGGGAATGGGGATGCGTTCGGCAACTAAGTATTCCATTCAAAGGCCTACCAAGAAAAACCGCCGATAAAATTCGGCGGTTTTTCTTCTCTGGATACGGCACTCAGCCCTGCCTGCCGGCGCCGAAATAAGGGGCTCTGAAGCTAGTTTTACATGCTCCGGGCGGACTCGCGCTCCGGCAAATCCGCCCGCCTCGCCTTTTTGATCAGGCGTGCCACGCTAAGAAGCGGTGGCCCACCATCGCTCTAAACATTCCCTCTATCAACTCGCCGTCATCGCGAACGATTTCCAGATCCCTTTTCACGACGAAAGGGCTCTTTTGCTTTTGAAACTCTTCCTTCGCCGGGAGCGTCCCGATTGGGTGGTCCTGAACGGCGATTTCCAGGACTTCTGGGAGATCTCGCGCTACGACCAGACGCCGCGCACGGGGAAGGAGTTCCGTGAAGAGATTGAGTTGGGGAAGAAGATCCTGCATTCCCTCCGCCGCACGCTGCCGCGCTCGCGCATCACCTGGGTCGAAGGCAATCACGAATTCCGGCTGAGAAAATACCTGATCCAGAACGCCAAGGAGCTT
>JAIQGA010000274.1 GCA_020072925.1 Terriglobia bacterium
GTCGAAGAGCTCGTCCACGTCGCCGCAGGAATGAATGAAGACGTATTTGCCGGCTTCGGTTACCACTTGGTACATGCGCTCCAACACGGGATAAATGAAACGCCGCCAGAGCTTGTGCCCCATTTGCAGTCCGTGCTGCTGGCCCCAGTCGTCGCCGAAATAGACGGCGTCGATGTCATTTTTCAGTGCCTCGCGCACTTGCGCCACGTTGTAGTCCGCGATGGCATGGAAGAGTTCGCGAACAAAGGTGGGGTGGTCGTAGAAGTCCATCATCAGGTTTTCGATGCCGCGCATCGTCCACGCCCGCTCGTAGAGCGAGAATCCCAGGCAGAAAAGGCGGAAGCGGTCGGGGTAACGTCGCGTCTTTGCGGGAATGTCCGCGAAGAACCGAGGGTCGAGTGGATCAGGAAACCCGTAACCGCCGAGCGTCGGCTCGGGCAATACTGCGCCCTTGACGATTCCGATGTCCTTGTCCACGCGCCGGTCCCATACCACGCCGAACACATCGCGCACGCACTGGTTGCCGATGTCCTCGAAAAAGCCAATGTCGCTTCCCAGTTCGAGAATGTGGTCGCCCAGCACACCGGTCAGATCGCTTGTTCCGTAGTGCGCAATGAGTTTCTCTTTGGCTTCTTGAGTGAAACGGAACGACCAGGGAACATAGGGTGGGACGCGGCCCTCGAGAACGGCATTAACGACCTCGCGCTTGGTCACGGGGTTTCTCCTACCGTACCGCGGCCATCTTGGCTGTGCCGCTGCACACGGGCGAGACGCCGTGCTACAAAAAAACCGGGCAGCCCGTCCAGGTGGCGGGCTGCCCGGAAAGCGAAGGGATCATACGGCTACCATTCAAAACGCGCGCCCAGTTGCCCGACGCGAGGAGACCCGCTCGCAGTCAGGACTTGGCCAAGGTTCGAGCCGAGACTGGTATTGGGATTGTTGAAGGTGTGGCGGTTGAAAACGTTGAAGAACTCGGCACGAATTTGCAGCTTCATTCGCTCCTTGATCTTGAAGTCTTTGTAAAGCGACAGATTCTCGCTGGCCGTCCCAAAGCCGTTCAAGCCGGCCACGTACGGTCCGGAGTTCCCGAAGTTCCCGTAGCCGGGATCAGAGAAGCCCGCAGGGTTGAAGTAGTAGTTGCTGGGATCCCCAAACCTTGCGCCATTGAAGTGACGGCTCAGGTCAGCTCCCGCAGCCACGTTGGAATAGATCGTTGAGGGAATGCCAAACGCTCCCCACGCGGGACCAGGGTACCACTCGTACGAATAGACGCTGAGCGGCGTGCCGGTGCTGTAATAGAGGGTTGTGCCCAACGTCCAGTTGCCGACAATGGCGTTGACTACGCGGCCTCTGCCGGAAAGGAATTGGCGCTGGTTGCCGAAAGGCAGCGTGTAAAGAATGTACCCCTTCACTATGTGCTGGTTGTAGGGTTGAATGTTATTGGCCGCCCAGCTCAAGTCGGAGAGGTTTTGCAGCCACGAATCACTCACCCAGGTTTCCTGGAAGTTGCTGCCGCGGGTGCCGTAGTCGAAGGCGCCGGTAGAGCGTTGATGAGCCAGGGTGTAGCTCAAATCAGCAGTCAAGCCATGGGAGCTGCGTTGAACTATTTCGGCCTGCAAAGCATCGTACTGCGAGCGCCCCAGGGGTGAGCCGACATAGAAGAGGTAAGCCCAGTTTGCCGCCAATTGTGGGTAGGGATAAATGGCGGCGAAGGCATAGTTCGAGAACCCATCATACGGATAAGGAACGCCGGCCGCCGCGGCTGAGCCTTGGTCCCAGACCCAGTCCCATTCGTGACCGCTCTTGAGGAGGTTGGAGAGGACACTGTTCTGCGGGGTGTTTTGCTGCAGTGATGGGTCGTGCAGGTGAGTCCCGCGCGTGCCGAGATAGTTCACCGAGAGGCGGGTGTTGGGGGTGAGTTCGAATTCCACGCCGCCATTCCATTGGTTGGTGATGCCCGGACGCAGCGACTGTTGGCTGATCGAGACCATGCCCTGCGTGGTCATATAATTGGGATCGAGCGTCCCGGAAACGGGTTGGCCCGGGTAGCCATTGTCCCAGTTAAAGGCCGGGGAGAAGTCCTGGGTCTGCGGCACTTCGTTGGTGGGGAAATAGCCGGGCGCAAAGCCGTACGGGACGCCGCTCCAATAATCGATGCCAATCGGCACGTAGAACATTGCATACGCGGCTCGCGCGACCAATCGATCATGGAGTTTGTAGGCGAACCCGATGTGCGGAGCAAAATCACTCCAGCGGGTTGACCCTTCGAAGGTCTGGCCGCCACTGCTCAGGTAGGCCACTTGGCCGGGCATTCCGGTCGCAGGGTCTTTGAGTGACCCGTCGAAGCTCGCCCAGTGGCCGTACTTCTCGTGGAAGGGATAAGTCTGGTTCCAGTTGAGACCGTAGTTGAGCGTGAATCGTGAGTTGACCCGGAAGCTGTCTTCGGCAAATAGCGAGAGCGACTTGCGTCGCCCATAAAGATCATACGGCGTGCCCATGTGAGCGCCGCTGACATCGCCCAGCAGGAAACTCGCGAATCCAAATCCCACCTGGCTGGCATAGGACTGCGTGGGTGCACCAGTCTGGTTGTTACTGAAGTCGAAGTTCAGAGTTCCATTGCCGCCGTGGCTGTTGATCTGGAAGGCGCGAAGTTCCCCGCCGAAGGTCATCGTATGGCGTCCCTTGATCCAGGTGAGGGTCTCGTCGCCGACCAGTACGTTGGAAGTGTAGAACCCCTTGCTGTTGTAGCCAATCGGGTCTTCATAAAACCCGTTTATCGTGTTGCCGAAGTCGATCTGCGGGAAGTTGCCGGCCCCCGTGTCTACGAAGCCCAGTTTGGACGGCCAGTTCCCGCTGGCGGCCATCGCGAGGCTGGGATTGCGGAAGTGCTCGAGGGTGAAGCTGAGGACGTTCAGGACGCTGGGCGTGAGGTTGTAGCTGTCACTGAGACGGAACTTCTGGTCGGTATTCTTCTGCATCCGGGACATAGCGAGCGGGCCGCCGTTGGGATCCAGCGTGGACCAGATGCCCCCCGCGTCGACCAGGACGCGCGGTCGCGCCGTCCAGATGTAGGAACTGGCGAGGCGGTTCTTTTCCGAGAAGTTGTGGTCGACCTTGAGGCTGAACTGCGTCTGGTGGAACCACGGGTTGTTACTGTCTGTGGCGGCGTTGTTGTTGAGTAAGCCCGTGCCCAGCGGCTTGTAATACTGCTGGTAGATCGGAATGATCTGTTGTGCGACCTTGCTGAAGCGGTTGCTGGGAATGGTGTTGTTGGGGAAAACCAGGCCGGTGGTGGGATCGATGACGGCTCCCTTGTAGATCGTGTTGCCACCCGCGTCCGTCCCCAGTGGCGTGGAAGTATCGAGCAGGGCGCTGAAGTTACCTTGCAAGAAATCGGGGGTCGGCACCGTTCGGTCGGCGGAACCCGCCGTATAGTCGGCCTTCCGATATTGCTCGAAGGCGCCGAAAATGAATGTCTTGTTCTTGATAATCGGCCCGCCGGCGCTGAAAGTGTAATCCTTGTGCCGGCTGCGCGGCCTCGGTGTCGCATAGTAATTGTTCATCCAGGAGTTGGCGTTAAACGCTTCATTCTGCCAGAAGGTGGCGGCGCTGCCGTGGAATTGGTTGGTGCCGGACTTCATGATGAAGGAGAACGTGCCTCCTGCGGTGTACATGGCGCGCTGGCCGCTCATGCCGCCCGTGTCCACGCGGAATTCCTGGACGGCTTCCATAGGCGGCTCGCTCTCGAGAAGTTGCCCGGTCTCCGACTCTTGCGCGAGCGTGCCGTCGATAAGCACTTCGTTGCTGAAAGCTTGCGTTCCCGAAATATAACTGGTCCAGCTATTGCCCTCGACGCCCGGCGTCACGGCGAAAGCAAAAGCCATGATGTCGCGGCCACCGTTAATCGTTAGGGGCAAAGCGCGGTAGGCCTGAAGGGTCATGGTGCTGCCCGTGTCGTTGGTCTGGCTCTGCAGGACGGGAGCTTGGGCATTGACCTCGACCGTCTGGGCGACGGCGCCGAGCTTCAGCGTGACGTTGATTTCCGCCACTTGGCTGATGGTCAGTGTGATGCCGGTACGCTCCAGGCTTTCGAACCCATCCTTCTTGAACAAAATGCTGTACTGGCCTACCGGCAGGTTGAGAATCCGGTAGATCCCGACCTCATTGGTGGTGGCGGAGGACTGCACCTTGGTATCGAGGTTGGTGGCAGTGACCGTAACCCCGGCAATGACGGCCTGGGAAGGATCCGAGACCGTTCCGGTCAGCGTGGCCCTGTCTGCCTGCGCCCAAGAGGGGACGGCCAGGAAGACTATCCATACGGCCAAATAGAGAAAACGCTTCATGGTAAATTCCTCCTTCATATTGGGCTCCGTGGCCCAATCCCGACTGGCGAGGGAACAATCAGCAGGCAACTTCTGAAAACGAGGGTCCCGGGTGAGAACTGCCGGGGAGACAGCGCGCCGAAAATGTCACCCCTTAGGAGGCCGGGCGTGCGGAAGCGATCCTGCCCTAGCCCCTAAACTCCTGTCCACTTCCTGCTGATTAGCATCCATAATGACGGATGTCAATAGCCTTTATGTCATATGACTTAATGTCCGCGGGAACCGTGCCCGCGGGCGGCAGGCGGGATCGACCTTCCCCGCCCGCCTCTTGCACAGAACGATCTGTCACTAAAATCCCAACTTCACTTCTTAACTTGACCTACCGCGGCACGCATCGCCTCGCTCTGCGGAGCGCCGTTCGTGGCGCCGTTGGCATAAAGAAATGAGGGACGAAGTGAACTCCCGTTGAGTTTGACCGCGTGGTTCTCGCTCCAAAATCGCAGCGTGCTCGAGATAAACGCCAGCCGCGCCTTCCCGGGATCGCGCGACGCGAGCCCCGCCAGAATGGCGCGATGCTGCTCGGTCGCGGCGAGGAATTCGTTGCGCGAATCGCGGCCACGCTGGATGACCACAAAAGCAAACAGGCGGAAGGCCACCAGTTCGAGCGCTTCGGTCAAATAAGGATTGCCCGCGAGCGCCCAGACCTGCCGGTGAAAGGCCACGTCAATGCGGTGAAAAGAATTGAGGTCGAAGTTTCGCGCCGCAATTCCCATGCCCTCGACCAGCGTGCCCAGGGCTTTTTCGGCTTCGGCGGTCAATTGCGGCGCCGCCTTCTCGATGGCCAGGGTTTCCATCGCCATGCGTACTTCGAGGATGGAACGGAAATCTTCGCGCGCCAGCTTGGTGACGTAGGTCCCGCGCTGGGGGCCTTTGCGCACGAACCCCTGGTACTCGAGTTCCTTCAGCGCTTCGCGGAGGGTGGGCTGCCCGATGCGTAGACGCCGCGCCAGCGCTTGCTCAATCAGCCTCTCGCCGGGTTTCAGATCCCCGGCGATGATGCCGTTGCGCAAAGCTTCAGCCGCCGCTGCGGGCGCGGAGAGAATCTGGATCGGGCGTAGGGCACTGGCGGCCTCGCGGCCGGCGACTTCCATGTGGACCTCGCAACGAGACAGCGAAGAATTCGAAGACCACCTGAGGGCTCAGCGCGGGGAAGGCGGGAGCGTCGGGCGGGGCGGCGCCGTCTGCCACGCTGAGAGGCGAACCAGTCGTAAGCGCTTTCACTCCTAACTAGAAGATAGAAGACCGACGCTGCCGCTAACATGGTCTGGATACTTGCCAATGTCAAGAGACATTGAGTCCCACCGACTTATTGTCTCAGGTGGGCAGAGTATCCCTGATAACGCTATCACCGCTTGCAAGCGCTTTCAGGCAGCCCGCTGCCAGACGTCGTCTTCTGTTTCGTCTTAGGGGATTCCGACCGGGTTAGCCGCTTCGAGCTCCGTTCTAGGGCAGGATGAGGAAGCCGACCGAGTGGGCTGGTGACTCATGAATCCACAATGGTGTATATCCTCTGGGTTCACCATTCATAATTCATCATTTATCATTGTTGTATTCAGCCTCCGGTGACGAACATCGCGAGTTTTCGAATCTTCTCATGTCGCCTGCGCAGGAGTTCGTCGGTCGAGAGTTTCTGCAGTTCTTGCAGGCGGCCGCGCAGAATAGGCCGGAGCATTTCCGCCGCTTGGTGAGGATTGGCATGGGCGCCGCCGGGCGGCTCGGGGACCACCTGGTCAACGATCTGCATCCGGAACAGATCTTCAGCGGTCAAACGCAGCAGGCGCGCCGCTTCCTTCTTGTGGTCCCAGTCGCGCCAGAGAATCGAGGAGCAGCTCTCCGGCGAGATGACGGAGTAAATCGCGTTCTCCATCATCAGCACGTCGTCGCCGACCGCGATGCCGAGCGCGCCCCCGCTGCCGCCTTCGCCGTGCACCACCACGACGATGGGCACGCGCAGCTTAGGAATTTCTTTAAGGTTGTAAGCGATGGCCTCCGCCTGGCCGCGTTCTTCGGCGCCGATGCCGGGATAGGCGCCGGGGGTATCCACCCAGGCGATGATGGGCAGGCCGAACTTCGCGCCCAGTTGCATCAGGCGCAGCGCCTTGCGGTAGCCCTCGGGGTTGGGCATGCCGAAATTCCGGAACAGCTTCTGCTTGGTATCTCGGCCCTTCTGATGGCCTACCACTGTCACCGCTTGCCCTTCGAAGCGCGCCAGGCCACCGACCATGGCGGGATCGTCCGCGTAACGGCGGTCGCCGTGCAACTCGGTGAATTCCGTGCACAGCATGCTGATGTAGTCGAGCGTGAAAGGCCGCTGGGGATGCCGGGCAAGCAGGACGCGGTCCCAGGCGTCCTGCGGGGGGCCGATCGTCTGGCGCCGCAACGCCTCGAGTTGCAGGCGCAGGCGCTCGAGTTCCTCGCGCGCAGCTTCGGAATCGGAGTTCTGCTCAAGCTCCGCAATCTGCTTCTCGATTTCGCGCGCCATCTCGAGGCGTGTGTCCGTGTCGCCCATCGTTTCCCCGGAAAGTTCGCGCCCTCAAGGCGCTGCTACTTGGATGCGTGATGCGAGGGCAGGCGCAACGCGGCGCCGCGCCGCTTCCCTCCCCTCTCAATTCGGACGGTCAAAAGTCACCGCGTCGGCCCCGCAAAGGGCCCGCAAGCGGCCCAGCAATTCCTCCTCAGCCTTCACGCCGCGTGGCGGTCGCGGTTCCAGACGCGCCCGAAAATTCCCGAGCCGCACCAACTCGAAGACCACGGGATTCTCTCCCGGATAGGCCGCCAGCAGACCCGCCAATTCCTCGGCCAATGTTTCGGGTGCCTCCCCCAGATCGATGCGGATGCGCAGCGGTGGCTTGCGGCCGTTCATGGCTTTCTCCAGCGGTATGGCCTCGCTGACCACCACCTTAGGTTTTTGATTCTCCTCGTGCCGAACACGGCCCTTGATAAGCAGCACCGCATCGGACTTGAGCACGCCCTGGAGTTGCTGGTACGCCTGCGGGAAAACCAGGAGGTCCGAGCTGCCGCGGTGGTCTTCGAGCGCGGCGGCGGCCCACAGGTCGCCTTTCTTGCTGGGTCGCACGCGCAGTCCGGTGAGAATGCCCGCCAGCGTCACGGTCGCGTCGGTGGCCAATTCTTCGAGCGACGACGAGTCGTGCCGCGTGAGTGCCGCCAGTTGCGCGCGGTATTTTTCGAGCGGGTGTCCCGTCACATAAAAACCCAGCACTTCTTTTTCGCCGGCCAGGCGCTCCGCTTCCGACCATTCCGGAATATCCGGCAAGTCCAACGCCGGGGCAGCCTCCGCTTCCCCGCTTCCCATGAACAAGCCGTGCTGGCCGCTCTGCGCCTCGCGCTGGCGCTTCTGACCCAATTCCATCGCCTTGTCGAGAATGGCCATCAACTGCGACCGCCTCCGACCCAGCGAATCGAACGCGCCGGCTTTAATAAGGCTTTCGAGCACGCGCTTGTTCAGCAGGCGCAAGTCCACGTGCTCGCAGTATTGCAGTAAACTCTCGAACCGCCCGAGCTCCTTGCGCGCCGCTACCACCGATTCGATGGCGCTCGCGCCAACGTTCTTGATGGCGGTGAGCCCGAAGCGCATGTCCTTCCCCGAGGGCGTAAACGTCAGATCGCTTGAGTTGACGTCGGGCGGCAGAATCGCGATGCCCATGTCCCGGCACTCATTCAAGTACATCGTGAGCTTGTCCTGGTTACCAATTTCCGAGCTGAGCAGCGCCGCCATGAATTCCACAGGGTAATGTGTCTTCAGGTAAGCCGTGCGGTAAGCCACGATGGCGTAGGCCGCCGAATGCGATTTGTTAAAGCCGTAACCCGCGAACTGCTCGACCAGTTCCCACAGCTTGCGCGCTTTGGCCGCGGGAACATCGTGCCGCTGCGCCCCGGCCAGGAATTTCTCGCGGTTCGCGACCATTTCTTCGTGCTTCTTCTTGCCCATGGCGCGGCGCACCACGTCGGCCTCGCCGAGCGTGAATCCCGCGACTTTATTGAAAATCTGGATGACCTGCTCCTGATAGACAATCACACCGTAAGTTTCTTCCAGGATTTCCTGCAACTGCGGCAGATCGTAGGTCACGCGTTTTTTGCCGGTGCGGCGCGCGATGAAGTCGTCGATCATTCCGCCCTGAATCGGCCCGGGGCGGTAGAGCGCGTTCAGCGCCGTAAGGTCGGCCAGCCGGTCGGGCTTGACGCGGCGGAGGATGTCCGTCATGCCCCGACTTTCAAACTGGAAGATTCCCGCCGTCAGACCCTTGCCGAGCAACTCGTAGGTTGCGGCGTCGTCG
>JAIQGA010000007.1 GCA_020072925.1 Terriglobia bacterium
AAGGATTTTATCAGGTTGACCCACTTTAACGACTACGAAGGCGGTAAAGCCTCCAACCCTGTGGTCTCGACCGATGGCCGGTTCATGGCCTTTCAGGCGGCGAGGGTCACCGATCCGGCTGGCGTCGGTTACGGCATCCTGCTTTATTGGTTCAACAAGTAGAGGAACTCAAGGGCCTGCCCTTTGCCAAAATACAGTCGACAGGTTCGCACGATGGGGCGAAATGTTCCCTGCGCTCGCTACTGCAATTCGACCAGGCAAAGAGACCTCGGCTCCATCTGGATGTCGATCGCGCGCGGAAGTTCCGCCTCCTGTTCCTGCTGTTGGTCGTCCAGGTATATGGTGAGCTTTTTGTTTCCCATGCCTTCCAACTCTACACGCGGGGACTGCGGCAAGTCGCCATAGTTGGCCAGCACCACGCCGATCCGTCCATCCTGCGCTTGCCAGGTTGCGGACTCGACCACGGGTTCAGGTCCCCACCCATAATCGTGCCACGTGACGCCGCCGACCTTCCAGGGCCGCAGCATGCGCCCGTAAACCAGAAAGTCGCGCGCCGCTCCGCCTCTGAAATGACTCGTCCGGTTTGCCCAATCGATAATCGCCGCCTGGTCCGGTATGGCGCGAGTCCAGGTCTGGTCCCAGTCATACTCAATCAATCCCCGGTCTCGCAGCGTGAAGCTGCTGATGTAGCCCGTCACCAGCGCCCGCGCCACCGAGGCGCGCAGGGCCTCATCATTTACGCGATTGGTATAAAACCCCACGTGGGCATTGCCGTACTCGTGATAAAGGAAGGAATACAAGGGGCACGTGTGGAGGCGCGCGTCCCAGATTTGGAAGTTCTGCAGGTAAGTCTCGGGCGGAGCGCCCTCGCAGGACATCGCGACGCCGGGATTAACAGATCTGGCAATCGCCTCGTCAGATTTTACTAACTCGGTGAATGACTCAGTCTGCCACGGTCCGGGAACCGGCGGATGGCCGTGGTCCGTGGCGTAGCAAGCCCGAGGACCGGGACTCTGATCAAACTGCTGCACCACGTCGGGCCCGAATTCCGCCATGTGCCGGGTCATATCCAAAACCATCTGCCGGCCTTTTTCGGTGCCCACGCAGGCCACGTAGTTCTTTCTCCACGCCCACACATCTTCGAGCGGGCTGCCATCCCACTTGCGCGCGACGGCTGCTTCGCCGTCGTGGGCTTTGAAGTACGGCATCCCGTCGTATTGAGTGTTTTTCTGCCAAGTCACCCAGCAAAGGCCGTCCCCGTAGATGACGGGGTGCCAGCCGCGGGCCTTCGCCTTGCTCATGAACTCACGGAAAGCCGCTTCGCCGCCGATGGGCGGGTAAGCATCCGGCTGCACCCACGGTCCAGCGTGCTCCCAATTAAAGACAATAGGCAACAAGGGAGCTTCGAGTGCTTTCGCGAGTCTATCCAGATACGGCAGGGCATTCGTCAAAGGCGTGTATTCCGAGTTCACCCCGTGCGGGTCCCAGTCTCCTTGGCCTCGCATCGGGAACGCGATGGCCACCGCAGGCTCTGCGAGCCACTTCGGAACGTCCGTCCTCTGAGCGAGCCTCGTCGCGCAGAAGGGCTGCTTGGATGCCCAGTTTCGATAAATCTCGGCAGCGGCATACCAATCTCCGTGAAATGTGCCGAGCACCACATGATAGGGCAGCTTCGTCTCCCCGGGCCCGCGCGTGCCCGGGTAGTGTCCCAGCCCCATAGTGACTCCGTCCTGTTCGAGCAGGGGATCTATGAACTTCGGCAGCCCTTTGGGATCGTCGCACGCCACGTAGAGCCCGCCGGCATCGTTGTAGTAGGCCATCAATTGCGTCGAGGTCCATTCACCCGGATAGTTGTTGTACCGCCAGATTTCGGGACTATCGTAATCCCGCCCTCCCCAGGTCCCCAAGGGCATCCAGGGCTCAACCGGGCCCGCCAGGGCGCCATCCGCGAATGACCAGAGGATATGGCTATAGTGCTCGCGGGCAGTACTGTCGAACGGCGTGTCGATCACTGGATATTCGTCGGCTGCCAGTCCATACAAACTCCCGCCGTGAATGGGGGCGTCGAATGGCACCTCGATCACCGGGAACTGAATGTGCCCGATCCAATAGGTCGTGCGGTTGTTGAGCTCAAGACTCCAGTAGGTGAGCGATTCGTCTCGCGGGCAGCGAACCGTCACGCGGGCATCGAGCGGCAATTGCGCAATGGTTTTGAAATCGATGGTGACTGTCTGACCGTCCGAGTCGGGGCGCCGCTTTACGCTCACCTCCTTGGCTTCCGAAGACGTGACTGTTCTAAACTTGCCGGGGTCAACCAAGAACTCAATCTTGAAGAGAGGCAAGCGCGAGTGCTCGGGAATCAGCAGCTCGTGGTCTGTGCCAAAGGTCGAGCGGAAGGAAACGATGCTTCCCTTTTTCGCGTCGATCAATAGCCGATATCCCGGATTTATCACGAGGATGGTGGACTGAGATGAAGTCGCATTTTGGGCCGATGTGGCGGCAGCGGCTATTCCCGCGAACACGGCCAGAAGCATTACATGTCGTGCCCATCGCAATCGAAGTGATATCAGTAAAGGCATTGCGCACCTCGGAGGGTCCAGACTCGTCCTTGGCTCACTGATTCAAGAGGAGGTGCTGCCTCATTTCGCCAGAGTCACGGCGGCGACGGCGTACCCTCCCAGGGTCATTCGATTGCCCGCCAGGGTGCTGGAGGCCGGCGGCTGGGAACTGGTCGTCTGGTCCACGAGCTCCACCTGCGCCCCTTCCGCCCCGGGCAAGGAAAGATCAAACGGGCGGTCCCGCTTGCTCAGCAACAGGAGCTTATGCTTTCCCTGCGGCGTTACAAAGGCCTGCGCGTAGACGTAGGGAGAATCGAGATGCGTCTCGACCATCTTATCGCCGGGGCCGAAATTATCGCGCAAGAGCTTCAGCACCCAGAACCGCGCATTCGGCTGGCCGGTGTTCCAATCCACCATCGAAACGCTGGGAAACTGCGTCGGGTAACCGACGAGCTGTGATTCGCCAACCACCTCGACGCCGCGCCGCGCCAGCTCGGAGTAAAGGTAAGCGTACATGCTGCCGCAGAGATTCCAGAAGGAATTTGGAATCGGTTTGACAATGTGCCCCGGCTTGTCCTGCTCGAGGTCGTCGGCGGAAATCGAGCCGAGCTCGTCCGTGTCCGTCTGCGTCTCGGGCGACAGCCGCGCCCGGATGTTCTGGATGTACTCCACCACTTCCAGGAAATGGTCCGCCTGTTCCCAATAGGTGTACTGCATGATCTCCGGCGTCTGGTCGGGAGTCGGCACGGCGTAGAAGTGATACGAGACCATGTCAATGGGAATGCCGGGTTTGTGATTCTTGTGATTCAGGAAGTACTCGAAGTAGTCCTTCGAGGTGCCCCCCAGCGCCAATCCCACGAACTTGATCTGCGGATCCACGCGACGGATGGCCTCCACGATGGCGTCATACACGCGGGTGTAGGTTTGGGGCGTCATCGAGTGCTCGCCGTTGATTTCGTTGAGGACCTCCCAGTAGGCGATCTTGTAGTGATGATCGGACTGGTGCCGCTGGCCAAATTCGTCGGTGAAGCCGCCCTGCGTATACCAGTTCACCAGCCGCGCATAGTAATCCGCCACTTCCTTCAGGCTCGGATCCCGGAACTGTGTTCCCTTCTCGTAGTCCCAGAACGCCTGGTCCGGGTCCGCAGGATAAGGCACCGGCTTTTCGGTCTTGAACATCCATTGGGGAATGGTGCTGAAATTGATGATCACCGGGTGTCCGGCTGCGGCGTTCATAAAATCTTCCGTCATGGGGTCGATCAGGGAAAAGTCCCAGGAAGTCTTCCCGTCCTTGGGAGGCTCGAGCTCAGCAACGCCGAGCTTGGGGTAGGGCAGCCAGGGCACGTAGCGAACGTAGTCAGCCCCCAGCTCCTTCAGGGCTTGATAGGTACGGTCGTGAATCTGCGAACCACGCCGCAACGGCGGATTGACCACAACTTGCAGGGTCGGGGTCGATTTCGAAACGGTTACCACCTTGTCCCAGTTGACCCTGACCTCCAGGGGCCGCGCGGGAGCTGGTTGCTCGGCTGCTTTGGTTTTGGAACACGCCCCGGCAACAAGAACTATCAGTAACAAGGTCAACAGTGCTCGCAGACGACAATTTGTGCTCATCGTTGTTCCTCCCAGGCAGATTTCTATCTTAAGTCTTCCAGACAAGGGCGAGCAAAAAATGCGGATCATTGGAACGTGGTGTCCCCACCGCATGTAGGGGCACGCCATGGCGTGCCCCTACGGGCAGTCATCACAGGCTGCGCGCGCCGATCAGGACATCACCGCTACAACTTGTTTTCGGCGTCATAGACCGCCGCTACAGGGGTCATCCCCGCGTCCGCAGGGACCTGTCGTAGAGACGCCCCAGCGGGGCGTCTCTACAACTCCCAGCCGCTTACCAGAGGAGCTTGAGGGCCAGTTGGATTACCCTGGGCGGTTCCAGCACATTACCGATAACACCAAAAGTCCCCGGAGCAAGGGTAGCACTGGGGGCGCTGAACTGGGTGTGATTCCATACGTTGTAAAATTCGGCGCGGAGCTCGGTGTTCAATCGCTCGTTAATGTGGGTGTGCTTGAACACGCTGAGATCCCAGTTATTAATCCCAGGCTCCACCAAGGCGTGGCGTCCGGCATTTCCCTGGACGTAGTTTCCGTTGGGGCAGTTCGTGGTATTTGGGGAGAAGTCGCCGACTGGGCACCCGGGAAACACAAAGGAGTTGATGTTGTACCAATTCGAATGTGTCCGAACGGTGGGATAGGCAGGCCCAACCTTGTTGGGAACGGACGTGCTAAACGCTCCGAAATCCTGCCAGTCCACGGGCAAATTGGCAGTCTGCCATTGACCGGACGAAAACGTCGTGACGCCACTCACCTGCCAACCCCCCACGAACTTGTTTTCCACCCCTGACACGCCGGAAAGGAAGCGCTTTCCCCGGCCAATCGGCAGATCATACACGTAGCTCAAGACAAGACGGTGACGAACATCGTAATCGCTGTTGCCCTTGTCCAGCGTTTTGAAGCAACACTGGGAAAATGAGAAATCGTCCGTGTTTCCTAAGTCGATCGCATGGCTGTACGTGTAAGCTGCCTGGAGGAACATCCCGTTGCCGAAGCGCTTTTGCAGACGCGTGGCAAGGCCGTTGTAACTGGACCATCCGCCGTTGTAAGTCAGCAGGATCCAACTGAATTGGGGATAGGGGATGCGCTGCGAAATGGGAATGGTACCCGTCGGGTCAAACGAGGGCGGGTCCTCATTTCGCCGCTGGGGCAGCTTCTGGCCGACACTGCCGATATACCCTACATCGAGGAACCAGTTGCCAGAGAACGTATGCTGGATATCGAAGTTCCATTGCTGGACATAAGGGGTGCGATTGCGCTTGTCGACGCTGAACGGAACCGTGGTTCCACCCCCCAGGGTGCCGGCCGGAAAGAGACTCGACATTGAGAGTGTCGGCTTCTTGGGATCAGAATTCAGCGTTTGGGTTGAGTAGAAGTCGGGCTGGATCACCAGGAATTGGAGTTCATTCCAGTTGTCCGTGGCGTAAAAGATACCGAACGCCCCGCGCACCACGGTATTCCCGCTGAACGAAGGGGTATAGGCGAATCCCACGCGGGGAGCGAAGTTGTTCCAATCGGGATCCACAATGCCGTTCCGCACGGCGCCGCTGCGTGAATACTCCACTTGTTGCGTTGTGGGATCGAACCAGCCGGTTTTTGAACTGGTGTCATACGGGGTTTGACCGTATTCGTACCGGACGCCGAGATTGAGGGTCAGGCTGGGCCGCACGCGCCAGTTATCCTGCAAAAATCCCGCGTAGAAATTGCTGACCAGGTTCTGTGAGGAGTCGCCGACGGAGGCGGTGGCATTCTGCGGATCGCCCAGCAGGAAGTCCCCTAAGCTATTCCCGCTGAAGAGGGCCCCGAAACTGACGCTGGGAATGCCGCTAAAATCAGTGATTTGATAGAACTTCTCGTGAATGTAATTGATTCCCAGTTTGATGTTATGGCTTCCCTTGACGATGCTCAGGTTGTCAACCCACTGGTAATCCGTATCGAGCGCCCCAATGGATTCCCCGGGAGAGCCCGGACTGCTAAAGTCGGCCACCCCCACATCGGGCACGCCGAAATCGAAGGGATTCCCCGAGGTATTGGTGAATCCGAATTGCGCCGCATAGTTCTGCGTCAGCGCGCCCTCGCCGACCAGGTACGTCTTGCCCTTGTTGTACCCAAAGCGCGCCTCGTTAACGACGTTGGGGGAAAAGGTGTGCGTCTCCGTAATCGTGAGCAGCGTATCGGAAAGAGGCCACGAACTCCCGGACAAGGGGAGAGCTCCCGGAACGAAGGTGGGGCGGTCATCATGGGTGAAGGAGCCCCAGAGCTGGTCGCGGGAGGTCAAGGTTTGGTCGACACGCGCGTTGTACTGATCGCTGTTGACATAACCATGCTTTGTAACGGCATAGTTGTAAACGGGAAACGCGCCCGGGGTGGGAATTGGCGCGTTGGAGAGATTGGGAGCCGGCCAATAGGGCAGCCATTTCTGCGTAAAAGAACTGAGCATGTTCGAGGGGATCACATTCCCTGGGAAGGCTGTCCCGGTGGCAGGATCGATGATATCAACGCAATGCGGAGAACTCGGCAGATTTTGGCAGTAAGCAGAAGAGGTCGGGAAAAACCCCGTCCCGAAGCTATTGTCGGCCAGATTCCCGCCCAATTGGGCGGGGCTGGGGTCGAGCGCCTGGTAGTTCGATTCCGTGGGATTGCGCAGGCCCTCGTAAGAGAAAAAGAAGAAGGACTTGTCGCGCCCGTTGTAATGGGGCAAGACCACCGGACCGCCAATGGTCGCCCCAAAATCATTGTAGCGGACGCGGCCCTTCGGCAGGCCGTCCAGATTCGAGAAGAAGTCATTCGAATTGAATTTGTCGTTCCGGACGTAGTCATAGACGTCGCCGTGCAGACTGTTCGAGCCGGATTTCAGGGTGGTGTTGATCACGGCCGCCGATCTTCCATATTCCGCCGAGAAGTTACTGGTTTGAACGTTGATTTCCTGGACGGCGTCCAAGGAAGGGCGCAAGTTGGCGCTTCCAAAGCGGGCATTGCGGGACTCGATGCCATTGACAAGAAAGCTCGCGTCCGATTCCCGCCCTCCGGCCACGCTGGCGGTGACGTTTCCTGATCCGGCGCCGGTCCAATAGGACGCCGGGGAGTTTCCTTGCCCAATGGGTGCCACTCCCGCCGACAGAGCCACCAGGCCCATGAAATTGCGGTTGACGATCGGCAGGTTTTGTACCGCCGTCTCTTGCGTCACCTGGTTCATTGAGGACGTTTGGGTTTCGAGTTGGACCACACCCCCGGCGCTCACCTCCACAGTTTGGCTGACGGCTCCGACTTGCAGAGTGATGTCTACGCGTGGGCGTTGTCCCACCAGGAGATCGATATTGGTAATTTGCGATGTCTGGAATCCCTCCTTGGAAGCTTGGACGCTGTAACGACCGGGTTTCACTTGAGCAAAAAGGTAGTTGCCGCTCTCATCCGAAGGAGCCTCGGACTTAATACCGGTATCCATCGCCGTCAAAGTCACCTTGGCGCCCGGCACGACGGCTTTCGTTGAGTCGTAGATCGTTCCCAGAATGTCTCCCGTGATGGATTGCCCAAACATAGGGCGAGTCATTACCAGGAGCCCGAACAGGAGCAGTGAAAAGGCAATTCCCTTGGATCGCATGCGCGTCATATCCATACCTCCCCAGGATTTTACTGAAACTGCTTTTTGAGCACTCGAGAGAGACCTCTCGGCCCCCCGGATGGACACCAGAAACACTCTGGACGTCACCAGAAATGGCCGTAGTGAGTTTTAGACCCAGTTAACTCGTAGCAGATGTGACGCAACGCGGTGCGGCACTAGCAGGTGAGAAGGTTGCCACCTCTCAGCAAGCCACTTCGGAACGGATTCGCTCCGCACCTTCCTGCGAATGATCCAGTAAGCCCCCCGACGCAATACATTAGCTTATAGGGTGCCACGGACAATTTGTCAAGGCAAAAAGATCCGTTCAGGACGAAGCCCTCTGCAATTCGCTGAAGAGATTCGGGGCCCGCTGGCGAGAGACGGCACAAGTCTGGTAACTTGATCCGTCGCAATCCCAAGGTGGATGTGACTAATCCACCAGGGAACTCCTCGGATTTGCCGGAGGGTACTCACTGGAAGTCTTCGTCGGTACACCCAGGAAGGAGGCGAAGCAATGAGCCACGTGAAACCACGCGACCTGTATCGATGGTGCAAGGTCCGTGCTGAAGATTTGGTTGGACACCCTGACCGGCGCGTTCCATTCCGGCTGGTTCGTGATTCGCGTGAAATGGGCCTGCTGATGGCCGAAGAACTCGTCGCGGTAATTGCGGCCAAGAATCTGGAGGGACAACCTACACGCGCGATCGTCCCCTGCGGACCAACCTGCTGGTACGCGCCGTTCACCGACCTCGTGAACTCGCGAGGCGTCTCACTGCGCAACCTGTTCGTGTACCACATGGACGAATGCCTGGATTGGCAGGGGCGCTTGCTGCCTCGCAACCACCCCTACAATTTTCGGACTTTCATGGAGGAGCATTTCTATGGGGGGATTCAGCCCGCGCTGGCGGTGCCCGAATCGCAAAGGTTCTGGCTGCTCCCCTCCACGGCCGACGAGATCCGGAAGATGTTGGCGGAGCAGCCTGCGGACATCGCCCTGGGGGGTTGGGGTCAGGACGGGCACGTGGCCTACAACCAAGCGCGACGGCACCCTTTCAGCCATGTCACCCTGGAGGATATTGCCAATTCAACCGTGCGGATTCAGGAGAACAACCTCGACACAATTCTTGCCCTCGCCCAGCGCACCTTCGGCTCCGCCTACCAGTTTGTTCCTCCCATGTCGATTACCCTTGGCATGCGAGAGTGCCTGGCGGCTCGACGTATTCGTGTCTTCAGCGATACCGGGGCGTGGAAACAAACCGCCCTTCGCGTTGCGCTGTTTTCGGAGCCGACACCGGAATACCCCATGACCCTTCTGCAAAGGCATCCGGACGCCCTCATCACCGCTACGCTCGAGACGGCCCGGCATCCTATTAGCGAGCATCCGGAGTGGGATCTTTTTGGACCTTCCGAGCCTGGAGCTTGAAATGCCGCCACGTACCCTGCAATTCTTAGCCGCCTCGCCGTACCGTGCTCTGGTGGGAGTGGGCGGAATCGGGACCGGCATTTTCTTTGCGCTGCAAGGAGACCACACCCTCGGGCGTAACGAAAGCCGCCCGGCCCGACTGCTTGACGTGCGGGACTACTGCAAGCTGCACATCATCACCCACTATATGGCGGTCCTCCTGGGAGCGCGTCCGGGCGGCTCGCCTTTCCATATCCTTCCCATTGGCAAAGTTGGCGATGACGACTCGGGTCATCGCGTGCTGGGCGAAATGGAACTTGCCGGCATCGATACACGCTTCGTCGCAAAAGTAAAAGACCAACCGACTCTCTTCAGCGTTTGCTTCCAGTATCCGGACGGCACCGGTGGCAATCTCACCACCAGCGAATCGGCGGCTTCGAGGTTGGCCCCCAAGGACATTGACGTCTGTTTGCCCTGGCTCGCTGCACATGGCGGCAAGTGTATGGCCTTGGCCGCGCCGGAGGCTTCTCTCGAGGTCCGGGACCGCCTGCTCCGGGCGGCCACCCCTTCGCGAGCTTTTCGGGCAGGCGCCTTTACTTCCTCAGAAGTACGCGAGGCCTCGCAACGCGGTCTGTTCGCGCTTCTCGACTTGGTGTGCATGAACGAGGATGAAGCAGGAACTCTGATCGATCAGACCTTCGACCGAGAGGCCCCCCAAGCATTCCTTGACCGATGTGCTGAAGTCTTGACTTCCTCCAACCCTGAAGTCTGGATCATGGTCAGCGCCGGTCGGCACGGCGCCTACGGTTTTGCGAATGGCGTATGGGATCACTGCCCGGCCCCGTCGGTACCTGTGGCCAGCACGGCGGGAGCCGGGGATGCCCTGATGGCGGGTGTCCTCGCGGCGATTGCGGTGGGGATACCCTTTGTTCAGCCCGGTCCGGCGCGGGAGACCTTCGCCTCGCGGCCACTGGGAAGCGCGCTGGACCTGGGTGTTCTCCTTGCTGCCTATACCGTTACTTCTCCGCACACAATCCATCCCACCGCAAATCTCGAGACTCTCCTGACCTTTGCCGACGAACTTGGCGCCAGCTTCTCTGACGAGATTGCTCGCCATCTACGCAGAGATGACCGGGATTAGAAGAGCGGAAGGCAAACTTGCTACCGTGGGGTGGCCTTGCGCAGGTTGAACTGTTCCAGAGCCCAGGCAGCTTTCTTGTCGAGATTCAGCCCTCTGTAAGCGCGGTGTAGCAGGTAATAAGCTTCGCTCTTCTCGGGGCTGATCTCGGTGGCACGTTCCAAGTGCGGAAGGGCGCGTGAGTATTGACGTAAACCGATCTGAGCTTGTCCAAGCCGGCAGTTTGCATCGTAGTTGTCGCGGTCTCGCGCCAAAGCCTTTTCAAGATAAGGCACCGCCGCCGTGTAGTTCCCGGCGCGGCAGAGGACGCCGCCCATTTCCACCAGGGCGCGCGTGTCCCCCGGGTAACGTTCAAGCTGTATCTTCAGTTCTCGCACGGCGTCGTCCGAGCGCCCCATCACGCCCAGCAACGAACCCAGCATCAAGTGGATGTCGGGCCAGTTTGGATCGCGCTTGAGCGCCTGCTGGTATTCCGCAAGCGCTTCGGAAGTCAGCATGCGCGCCGAGAGCACGTCGCCCTTGAACACACGTAGGAGCGCGGAGTCAGGCGCCTTCTGCTCGACCCACCGCAAGGCTTGATCAGATAGGGCGGCATAATCAGCGGGCACCAGGGGCTTTTCCTCATCCTGGCGATAGGCCAGCCGCGCGTAGGCCTGTCCGAGCAACCAGACCGCCTGAACGTTGTTCGGATCGAGCGCCACGGACCGCTCCAGGAAAGCAACGGCCGAGTTGGCATCCCCATGGATCATCGCCAGGCTACCCAGCGCCCAGAACAGCAGCGGGTCCATATCCTTGATGCGAGCCGCCTCCTCCAGTGTCCGCTGCGCGTGGTCGTATTCCCCCAAGTCTAGATACGAGAGCCCCAGGAAGAGTCGAGCGCTGAACTCGCGAGGGCTTGCCTCCAGGGCGCGGCAAAGTTCGCTCACGGCCTCGCGATTTTTGTGCTGCCAGTAGCAGGCTAGCCCCAGATTGACGCGCGCCGGCACGCTGCCGGGGTCCGTAGCGAGAATCTGCCGGTAGAGTTTCTCGGCTTGAGCGTAATTGCCTGCGTGGGCGGCGGCTTGCGCCCTTTGGAAGACCAACTCTGGTGAGTCCTCCCGGACTTGGGCGCGGGCCGCGCCTCCAAGAAACAGGAGCAGCAAAAGCCCACCTGCCCGAAGGCTGGCAACAAGGCCGCGGGGGAATCGTTCTTTTTGGACAACAACGAGACTGGTCTGGACTGCGATTCTCATGATACGGACAAAGCGTCGTTTGGCGCTCGTGCATCCTGGCGACGAGACATTGATTCCCAGCAAGCCAGTGTCCCAACTGACTTGACATTTGCCCTGTTGGGAGTAGACTCACTTCGAAACCTTACGATTGTATCCTTTTTGTTGTGACCCGAACGCTTTCCGTCGTTAATCGTAAGGAGCATAGCTCCGGGAGGGAGAGCCCCCATGAAGAGAGCAGCGCAGATATTCTGGCTGGTCGCGGCATTTGGATTCCTCACCGCGATGCCAGCGTGGGCACAAATTGGGACCGGGAGCATCACCGGCATGGTCTTTGACCCCAGCAAAGCCGTTATCCCGGAAGTGGAAGTTGTCGTCACCAACGTTGATACCAATGTATCCCGCAAGACTACCACTACAGCCAGCGGCGACTACTCGGTGACCGGCTTGCTTCCCGGACGTTACACCGTGACCGCGCGCAGGGCCGGTTTTCGAGTCGCCTCCGTGCCGGCGTTCACCCTGGAAGTTGATCAAAAAGCGCGCGTGGATCTTACCCTCCAGGTCGGCCAGATGACTCAGACCGTTTCGGTGACCGGCGAGGCACCTGTGCTGGATACTTCTTCCTCGACGGTGGGCGAGGTCATTGAGAACCGGCGGGTCGTCGACCTGCCGCTGAACGGCCGGAATTTTCTAGACTTGACGACCCTCAGCCCGGGCGTGACGTTCACCAAGGATGGGAATGATTCTTTTGGAGAGGTCCGCGAAGTAGGACGTCGGGTGAGCGATCAGTACGCGGTCGGAGGGGCTCGGGCACAGGATACGAACTTCCTGCTGAACGGCGGCACGAATACCGAGCCGGACTTCAATACCTTTGCCTCGGTCCCTTCCATCGACGAGATTCAGGAATTCAAGGTCATGACCAATTCCTATACGGCGGAATACGGCCGCGGCGCGTCCCAGATCAACGCCACCACCAAGTCCGGCACGAACAGCTTTCATGGCACGGCCTATGACTTCCTGCGCAACGACGCGCTCGACGCGCACGACTTTTTCGATGGCGTCTTCGATCCCGGCGGGCCCAAGCCGGCTTTTCGCCAAAACCAGTTCGGAGCGACTGCCGGCGGCAAGATCCTTCGCGACAAGGCCTTCTTTTTCGCCAGCTACGAAGGGCTCCGTGATCGGACCAGTTACACGGGATCGGCAACCGTGCCGACGGCCCTGGCGCGAACCGGCGACCTCTCCGACTACGGCATACCGATATTCAAACCTCACACGGTGGATGCCAACGGCGATTCTCTGTTCTATCCGGGCAACACCCTGCCCGCGGGCTGCTACACCAGCGACCCCAACGTTAACGAAGAATGGCCGAACATGACGATCTCGCCGGAGTGCATCAACCCGGCCGTCGCCAAGTTTCTCGCCAGCCCTTATGCGCCGCCGCCCAACCGCGACGGCATCTACAGCAACTATGTTCAGGTCGTCAGGAACACCACCGGCTGGGACCAGGCGGCCGGCCGGCTCGACTACGTTCTCAACCCCAAGATGATCATCTGGGGCCGCTACTCTTTCGGGCGCGAGAAGGCGGTGGATGCCAACCCCCTGCCGGAGCGCGGGCTCCTTCAGGACGTGATCAGTTCCACGGCGAATCTTCATTTCTCATGGACGATCACGCCGCGGATGGTGAATGAAATCCGCGCCAGCTACCTCCGGCTGGGTTCTACGAATTACGGCGCGTTGGCTTTCAAAAAGAATGTGGCAGCCGAGATCGGCATTCCTGGAACTTCCAATTTTCCTGCCGACTGGGGCGCTCCGGATTTTGAAAGCGACGACGGGCTGGTGAGCCTGGGAGAAGACCAGATCGGTCACCCTGTTCAGAACATTGATAACGTTTATGAATACGGTGATGACTGGTCCCTAAGCTATGGCCGCCACCTGATCAAGGCCGGAGTCAACATCCGCCGCGAACAACTGAACGTGTTTGCCCATAACTGGCCGCGCGGCGCTTTCACCCTGGAGTCGGCCTCCTCGGCGCCGGCGATTGTCAACCCCGACGGCACCCTAAGCTTCGACACCAGCGCGGGCGGGCAGAGTGTGGCCTCGTTCCTGCAAGGCGTCAGCCAAGTGGCCGCAGTCGGTGTCGGAGACACTTACGTCCACCTTCGCCGCTGGGCGCAAGCCTATTACATTCAGGACGACTTCAAAGTCAGCAAGAACCTCACCCTCAACTTCGGCCTCCGCTACGAATACGGGCCTTACTGGCACGACACCAACAATCTCCTCGTGAATCTCGATCTGAGCAACGGGCTCATGGCTCCTGGCATCGCCACGCTGATCCGGCCGGGAACCGGCGACCCGTACGCCGGATTCACGGGAGGAATTCAGCTCGGCCCCGATCTGCCCTTCGTCAGCACCAACAAGTTCGGGGGAGCCCTGGTGGCGCCGGATCGAACCAACTGGTCACCCCGGTTTGGCTTCGCATGGGCGCCGGAATGGGGCAAGGGCCGGACCGTCCTCCGCGGAGGCGCGGGAATTTTCTATTCCCCGCCGCTCGCGAATCCCTGGTACAACTTCGCCGAGAACGTGCCGCGCAGCATGCAGTTGAACCTGCTGAGCAACTTCTCGGTCGTCGACCAGGTCTTTGCCAACGCGACCGCGGGCGTCATCGAACAACCTTTCGTGCTGGGGATTGAGACCCGCGCTCGCACCCCGCGCGTGCAGCAATGGAGCTTGGGAATTCAGCACGAAATCGTCCCCAACCTGCTCCTGGACGTGGCCTACGTGGCTTCCGCATCCACGCATCTGCCGCACCTGGTGGATTTCAACTGGAATCTACCGGCCATGGATGCACACCACAACGTGCTCCAGCCGGTCACGTACGGAGATCCCTACTACCCCAGCCTGGGCGTTTTTGCCAACATGGTCGAGCATGCCACTTCCGCCAACTACAATTCTCTACAGATGAAAGTCGAGAAGAAGTGGGCGCAAGGGTTCTCCTTCCTCAGCTCCTATACCTGGTCGAAGTCGCTGGACGCTTCTTCCTCGACGCGTGACGGTGGCCCAGGCGGTTGGCTGGCGAATGCCACTCCGCGCCTCTTCGACCGGCGTCATGATTATGGACCCTCGGTCTTCGACGTACGCCAGAACCTGGTCAACAGCGCCCTCTACGAATTGCCCTTCGGACGCGGCAAGCGCTGGGGCCAGAACTGGTCCGCTCCCGTAGACAAGGCGCTGGGCGGGTGGCAGATCGGCGGCATCAACGTCATCCGGGGCGGCTTCCCGGGCTCGTGCATTGTGGACAACGATGCCGCGGTCAGCAATGCGGGATTCGAGGTGGACTACTGCGATGCGCTCTCGGGCGTCAACCCTAATTGGGGCCCGCGTACCCTCCAGCAGTGGTGGAACATTCAGGCGTTCTCTTTTCCCAGCGATAACCAAGTCTTCGGGAACGCGGGGCGTGACACCCTGCGCGGCCCGAGTTTCATTACCTTCGACTTCAGCGCCATGAAGACAACGAACCTGACCGAGAAGCTGAAACTCCAGTTCCGTTTCGAAGCCTTTAACCTGCTCAATCACCCGGTGTTCAGCATGCCTCAAACGGTTCTGGACAGTTACCCAGGAGTCGGCACGGGCTCGCCAGTTCCCGTGCCGCAACCCGTTGATAACGGTTCGTTAGGAAGTGTTTTTGGTTCGATTGGCAGCACTGCCGCTTCCAACCGGCAGTTGCAGTTCGCTATGAAGTTGATTTGGTGAGGCGCACGCGAGTATCGAATTCTGGTTCACAACTCCCACGCCGCAGGGGGCGGAACATTCGCCCCCCGCGTGTGGACCAGTGGAGGCTCCACTTCTAGCCTTCCTTCGACCGCAACGCTTCAATAGGGGTCGCAACAGCCGGAGCTATATGTGCGTGGCGTCCCGGTAGCCCGTGACCCTGCCGGAACGCTGTGCCCCGCAAAGGCCTTCAGGTTTCCCCATTCCACTGCCTCCCGGACTTCCTCAACCGTCTGCAATTGAGTAAAGCATTTCATCTCAGGGCGGAATGCCGCTTACCGGTCGGCTGCGGAATCATATTGAGAATTCAGGTTGGGGCGACTTGGCAGAACGAGTAATCGTGCTGGATTCTGCATTGGAGGCGATGACCGCAAGCAAGTTGCGACAGACAAGTAGAGCTCCTTTCCAGTCAGGCTTTTGCCAACAACCTGGATGGGCCGAAATCACTGCCAGATAAATATCCCTTATAGACAGCATAAAAACATTTGTCATTTGTTCAATTACGGGGTGTGCTAAGGTTCATACTCACGGTACTTCCGCGGCCCACGTCTCGTGTTCCAAGAAACTTGGAACCATTATGGAAAACATAGATTTCAACTCCGGTCTACCAGCGCCGCAAGGTTTGTACGACCCCCAGTTCGAGCACGACGCCTGCGGAATCGGTTTTCTGGCAAACATCGCGGGCCAGAAATCCCATGACATCATCACCAAGGGCATCCAGATTCTGATCAACCTCACGCACCGCGGGGCGTGTGGCTGTGACCCGGAGACAGGCGACGGGGCTGGCATCCTGATCCAGATCCCGCACACTTTCTTCCGCCGCGAATGCGCGGGGTCGGGTTTCACGATTCCCGATCCCGGCGAATACGGCGTCGGCATGGTGTTCCTGCCGGTGGAGATGCACGAACGAATACTCTGTCAGGGCATCATTGAGAAGATTGTGCGCGAGGAAGGCCTTGCCGTGCTCGGCTGGCGGGACACCCCGGTCGATGCCCGGCGGATCGGCCGTCTGGCGCGCAGCACGCAGCCCTATATTGAGCAGGTTTTCATCCGCCGCGCGCCCGGCATGGACCAGGACGCCTTGGAGCGGAGGCTTTATGTGATTCGCCGCCGGGCCGAGGTGGAGGTGGCGCGCTCCGACATAAGTGGCAAGGGCCACTTCTATATCCCTTCGCTCTCCTCACGGACCATTGTGTACAAGGGATTGCTGCTCGCGCCGCAGATCACGAGTTTTTACGAAGACCTGTCGGACCCGGAAGTGACGAGCGCGCTCTGCCTTATCCACCAGCGTTTTTCCACCAACACCTTTCCGACGTGGCCGCTTGCACACCCGTATCGTTACCTGTGCCACAACGGGGAAATCAACACGCTGCGCGGCAACGTGAACTGGATGCACGCCCGGCAATCGGTGCTGTCTTCTCCCTTATTTGGAAAGGACATCAAGAAGCTGCTGCCGGTAATTGCGCCGGGCGGGAGCGACTCGGCCAATCTGGACAATGCGGTGGAACTGTTGGCCATGGCCGGACGCAGCATGCCGCACGTGCTGGAAATGCTCGTCCCGGCGGCCTGGGAGAACGACCCCACCCTACCCGAGGACGTCAAGGCCTTCTACGAGTATCACGCCTCGTTGATGGAACCCTGGGACGGGCCGGCGGCCCTGGCGTTTACCGACGGGCGCGTGGTCGGTGCCAAGCTCGATCGCAACGGTCTGCGTCCCATCCGCTACCTGGTGACGACCGATGGTCTGGCAATTGTAGCCTCGGAAGCTGGTGCGCTGCCGGTCAAGCCGGAGGACGTCCGCGCCAAGGGAAGACTGGCGCCCGGCCGCATGTTGCTGGTGGACACTGAACGCGGGCGGTTTATCGCCGATGAAGAAATCAAGGCAGAACTGGCCGCTCGGCAGCCTTACGCGCAATGGCTGCGCGAAAACCAGATTACCCTCCATAAACTTCCTGCTCCCTCCCGAGTCCAGCCCACGGAGCATGACACGATCCTGATGCGGCAGCGGGCCTTCGGCTACACCGACGAAGACCTGCGCATGATCATGCTGCCCATGGCGACGAAAGGCGAAGAGCCCGTCGGTTCCATGGGCACGGACACGCCGCTCGCTTGTTTGTCGGACAAGCCGCAACTGCTTTTCCATTACTTCAAGCAGATGTTTGCCCAGGTGACCAATCCCGCGATCGATCCCATCCGTGAGGAACTGGTCATGTCGCTGGCCGGCTATATCGGCTCCGAGGGCAACATCCTCGACGAGACTCCGAAGCATTGCCACACGCTGAAGCTCCCGCACCCCATCGTGACCAACCGCGGCCTGGAAAAAATCCGCCGGGTTAGTTGGGGCGATTTCCTTGCCACCACCCTGCCGATGCTCTTCCGCGTGGACGGCGGCGCAGAGATGGAGAGGGCTTTGGACGGCCTCTGTCGCCGCGCATCGCTGGCAATCAAGTCGGGGTACACGCTTTTGATTCTCTCCGACCGCGGTGTGGATGAGGGCTACGCGCCGATCCCCAGCCTGCTGGCGCTCTCGGCGGTGCACAATCATCTGGTGCGCGAAGAAACGCGCAACCAGGTGGCGCTCATCGTCGAATCCGGCGAACCGCGGGAAGTCATGCACTTCGCCCTGCTGCTCGGCTATGGAGCTAGCGCCGTCAACCCTTACCTCGCCATTGAGACCCTGGAGGACCTTTTCGCGCGCGGATACTTTCCGGCGGGCTACACCTTCGACAAGGTTCTGAAGAATTACCTCAAGGCGGTGGACAAGGGCCTCCACAAGACTTTTTCAAAGATGGGCATCTCGGCGTTGCAGAGTTATTGCGGCGCGCAAATCTTCGAGGCCATCGGGCTGAATCGCGCGCTGGTGGAACGCTACTTCACCGGCACGGCGTCGCGCATCGAGGGCGTGGGAACGGAAGTGCTGGCTCGGGAAGCGCGGATGCGGCACGAGTTGGCCATGCGCCCGCCCACCGCCTTGGACACCGAGTTAGATGTCGGCGGGAACTATCAATACCGGGTGCGCGGCGAGCGGCACATGATCAACCCGCTCACCATCAGCAAGCTCCAGCACGCCGTGCGACAGTCGAGCTTTGCGACTTTTCAGGAATTCAGCAAGATAGTGAATGAGCAGAACCGCGACCTACAGACGCTGCGGGGTTTGCTGGAATTTCGTCCCGCGGGCCCGCCGGTGCCGATCGAGGACGTCGAGCCCGCTGCCCAGATTGTCAGGCGGTTCGCAACCGGCGCCATGTCGTTTGGTTCCATCAGCAGGGAGGCCCACGAGACGTTGGCCATCGCCATGAACCGGATGGGCGGGCGCTCCAACACCGGCGAAGGCGGCGAAGACGAGACTCGCTTCCGCCCCGATCCTAACGGCGATCTGCGGCGCAGCGCTGTCAAGCAAGTGGCTTCTGGGCGCTTTGGGGTTACAGCGCACTACTTGGTCAACGCCGACGACTTGCAGATCAAGATCGCGCAAGGCGCCAAACCCGGCGAGGGCGGCCAATTGCCCGGCCACAAAGTGGACGAAGTGGTGGCGCGCATCCGCTGCTCCATTCCCGGCGTGACGCTGATATCTCCTCCGCCTCATCATGACATCTACTCGATTGAAGACCTGGCACAGCTTATTTACGACCTCAAGAACGTCAATCCACAGGCGCGCATTTCAGTAAAGCTGGTGGCGGAAGTCGGAGTCGGCACGGTGGCGGCGGGTGTGGCCAAAGCTCACGCCGATGTCATCCTGATCAGCGGCTATGATGGCGGAACGGGCGCTTCACCCCTCAGTTCCATCCGACATGCCGGAATCCCCTGGGAACTCGGGCTTGCGGAGACGCAGCAAGTCCTGGTGATGAACGACCTCCGCAGCCGCGTGCGTCTGCAAGTGGACGGGAAGCTTGCCACGGGCCGCGATGTGGCCATCGCCGCATTGCTCGGCGCGGAGGAATTTGGATTCTCCACCCACCCGCTAATCTCCATGGGCTGCGTAATGATGCGGAAGTGCCACCTCAACACCTGCCCGGTGGGCATTGCCACGCAAGATCCGGTGCTGCGCAAAAAGTTCCAGGGTCAGCCGGAGCACGTCATCAATTTCTTCTTCTACGTGGCGGAAGAGATCCGCGTGATCATGGCGCAGTTGGGCTTTCGAACCATGGACGAGATGATCGGGCGCGTGGATTGCCTCACGAAGCGCGAGGTGGTTGACCATTGGAAGGCTAGCGGCTTGGACTTCTCCTCCATCCTGTACAATCCGCCGGTCCCGACTCATGTCGGGCGTCGCTGCCTGATCCCGCAGGACCACGGCCTAGAAAAGGCCCTCGACTACAAACTCATCGACCACGCCCGAGAGGCGCTCGAGAACCGCACCCCGGTGAGTTTTTCTTTACCCATCCGCAACATTCACCGCACGGTGGGCGCTATGCTGAGCGGAGAGATTGCGCGGCGGTACGGCTCGAAGGGTTTGCCCGAGGATACGATCCGTTTTGAGCTTCAAGGCTCCGCCGGCCAGAGTTTTGGCGCGTTCCTCGCCCCCGGAGTCACCCTGGCGCTCGAGGGGGATGCCAACGATTACGTGGGCAAAGGGCTTTCGGGCGGCCGGCTGATTATCTATCCGCCACGAAACGCGCCCTTCGTCCCCGAGGAAAATATTCTGGTCGGCAACGTGGTTCTTTACGGCGCCACACGTGGCGAGGCCTTCTTCAACGGCATGGCCGGCGAGCGGTTCGCAATCCGCAACTCCGGCGCCGTCGCCGTCGTCGAGGGGGTGGGCGATCATGGTTGCGAGTACATGACCAGGGGAATCGTCGTGGTGCTGGGCCGGACGGGCCGCAACTTTGCCGCCGGCATGACCGGCGGGATTGCCTATGTGCTGGATGAAATGGGCGAGTTCGCGACCGTGTACTGCAATCGCGCCGGTGTCGATCTGGAGCAGGTCATCGAGCCGCGCGACATCGACACTTTGCAATCGCTGATTTCCCGCCATGCTGAACTGACGGGCAGCCCGCGAGCCAGGTGGATTCTGGACAGTTGGGAAGAGACACTGCCGAAGTTCGTCAAAGTATTCCCGCATGAGTACAAGCGCGTCCTCGGCATCCCTCGCGCCCCGGCGGTGCTGGTGGCGCCACCGCCGGACAGTTCGCACGAGAATCGCGAGGTGATCCGTGGGTAAAGTCTCCGGCTTCTTGGAGCATACGCGCGAGACGCCTGCGCGGCGTCCGGTGACTACGCGGATCAACGACTTCTTCGAGGTCTATCAGGAATTTCCCGACGAGAAGGTGCGAGTGCAAGGGGCGCGCTGCATGGATTGCGGTGTGCCCTTCTGCCACACGGGCTGCCCACTCAATAACATCATCCCGGAATGGAATGACCTCGCCTACCGCGACCGGTGGAAGGAAGCTATTCGCACCCTCCACGTGACCAACAATTTTCCGGAGTTCACCGGTCGCCTGTGTCCCGCGCCCTGTGAGGCCGCGTGTGTGCTCGGCATCAACGAGCCGCCGGTCGCCATCAAGACGATCGAGAAGATGATCATCGAGCACGCTTTTCGTGAGGGGTGGATTGTTCCCGAGCCTCCCGAGCATCGGACCGGCAAGCGCGTGGCGGTGGTGGGTTCCGGCCCTTCCGGCCTCGCCGCGGCGCAACAATTGAACCGCGTGGGGCATTGGGTTACGGTTTTCGAGAAGGCGGACCGCGTCGGAGGCTTGCTGCGCTACGGTATCCCGGACTTCAAGATGGAGAAGCAAATCCTGGATCGCCGTCTCCAGCAGTTGGTGGATGAGGGCATTCAATTCCAGACGCGCGCTCAAGTCGGGGGAAACGTACCGGTTGAGGACCTTCAGAAGGAGTTCGACGTTATTCTTCTCGCCGGAGGCGCGGAGAGCCCGCGCGACTTGCAGGTGCCGGGCCGGGAGTTACTGGGCATTCACTTCGCCATGGAGTACCTGCCCCAGCAAAACAAGGTGGTGGCGGGAGACACCGTGCCGGATCAAATCGTAGCCACCGGCAAGCGAGTGGTGATCATCGGCGGCGGCGACACGGGCGCCGATTGCCTCGGCACCGTGCATCGGCAAAAGGCTGCGTCAGTCCATCAATTCGAAATCATGCCCACCCCACCTCGCGAGCGCGCTCCCAGTACCCCCTGGCCACTGTGGCCTTTGCAACTCCGCACGGAAAGCTCGCATGAAGAGGGCGGCACGCGCGAATGGGCTGTGGCCACGACTCGTTTTGCCGGCGATGAGAGCGGCCGGGTGAAGGAGTTACACGCCATGCGCGTCGGCCCCCCGCCCAAGTTCGAGCCCATGCCGGGCACGGAGTTCACGCTCGGAGTCGATTTGGTGCTCCTGGCGATGGGATTCACTGGCCCGGTGAAGAACGGCCTGCTGCAACAACTCGGCGTTCGGCTCGACTCGCGGGGGAACGTGGCGACCGACGGTAACTACATGACTTCTGTCCCTGGCATCTTCTCTGCGGGCGACATGCGTCGCGGCCAGTCCCTCGTTGTCTGGGCCATCTCCGAGGGACGGAAAGCCGCGTCCGCCGTTGACCAGTTCTTGATGGGCAAGACCCGCCTGAAGTAGACCGCGTTCTCCCGCCGCTCTGCATAGTTCCCGAGCAGGCTGCTCGCAGCGGCCCGGAATTTCTCCGCCGCCGGCTCAAACCACACCACATACTGGGCGCTGATTGGGGGCGCATTTTGCGGCACAAATCTTGGGGAATAAATGCCCGTTTCTGCTCCTATCACGACCCTGAAGTCAATCGGACTCGCACCGCGTCCGCGAGGGTGATTGGCCGTTGCAGCGCCGCAAGCATGCGGGCGGGACGCCCGCGCTCCGACTGTGGTTCGCCCTTTTCATTCACCCATCCCCAGTCTGGATGGCTCAGGATGATCTGATGGTGGAATTGCAGGCTGTAGTAAGCCACTGCCGACATCCCGTGCTGCCGCGCTAGTTCCACCTCTTCGCCGAAAAAGTCGAAAACGAGATTCGGGTGCCGCACGCCGCGACCGCTCGGATAGAGCGCGTAGCCCCAGTGATCGTGGGAATAAAACAGCATCGATTCGGATCCAGCGTCTCGCGCTAGTTTCATGGCCTCTTCCAGATTGAATTCGAACTTGGCCTGGGGCGGGAAGTGAAGGGACCACTCCATCATGCGGTAGGCCTTTTCGGGAGGAATGATACCCTCCTTCTCATGCTCAGTGCGCATTAGTTCCAATCGCGGGTAATCGTCGGCCTGTTCAGGGAAAAGTGCAGGATCTGGCAGGGCCGCGGCGAGTGGCGCGGTCACGCCCCTGTCTCGAAGAAAAGCTCGGCGACTTTCAGGAAAGCTGGGGCGGTTAACTTGAGTCATGAGGGTCTCCTTTTGACGTGCAAGTCTCGACGATTTCAAATTTGCACTCAACCGACAATTGCAGGCTGGGGAGTCGGATATGACTTCTTAGTGATCAACCTCGGGGTTCTGAAACGGGATGTCCCTAATGTGCATACCTTTTCACAGCATTCGGACAGACCGACCCTATGAAGGCTGTAATGTGTTGAAAATGCTTGCATAGGCGACACCTTTGATTTGGCACAACATTTGCTACGTCTTGTCGTGCAAGATCAGGGCTTGAAGAAATCCTCTTAGTCCACACGGATTGGGAGTTTGGGCGAATAATATCTCGATCGCCCGCGGGCCTAGCTATTTCTCAGGAGACCTCAAAAATGCGCATCAGACTTTGCTTGCTCGCGTTAGCGGTGGTATTCGCAATGGGCTCTGCAAGAGCCGACCAGATCAACCTGGGCGATAACACCTGCAGCGGAGGCCCAATTCTAATCGGGGCAGGGCCAACTGTCAGCGGCACTGCCTTCAATTGCTCCAATGACGCAAGCTTCAGCTCAGGCAATGGCAACATCGGCAGCTCAGGCTCGACATGGAGCTATGATCCAAACACCGGAGCCCTCACGGTATCCCTCGCGGGAGGAAGTGACACCCTTGATGGAACGGTCACCTGGACTCAGACCTCGGGACTGGTTGGGTCAATTGACCTTCTCTCGGGGACTTTGGCCGTTAGTAGCGCTTCAGGGTTCTACGGCGAGTATGCTTCGGGAGGGGTATATCCCATTGACATCACCTTCCAGGGATGTACCAGTGGGCCGAGTGGCATAACTTGCGCGGACCCTTCGAGCGGAGAAATCCCGGTTCCCGAACCCGGCACGCTAACACTCCTCGGTACGGGCCTCCTCGGCTTGGCGGGCTTTGTCCGTCGTAAGTTTCGCGCCTAGGTGCCTAACAACAATCACGCAATAGAACCATAAACCAACAAACCCCACCGCCTGGTCGGTGGGGTTTGTATTTTCCCCAGCCTTGGAATCTGTCGCGACAACTCCTTATCCAGCTCCCACCTCTGCCAATGCCTTTCGGATTTCGGCAGCCTTAGGGTAATTCGGGTCGAGTTGCAGCGCGCGTTCAAGATGTTCTTTTGCCTGAGAGCGGTTGTTTGTCTTCTGGTAAGCCAGGCCAAGGTGGTATTGGTAAGTTGGGTTGTTCGGGACCTTCTTGGCTGCCTCTTCCAGCAGTCCGATGGCAAGCTGGTAATTGCCCTTCTGGTAGTACGCCCAAGCCAACGTATCAGCGGAGTTGGGGGAGTCCGGCATGCCGCGCCGCGCCACTTGCGCGTAGCTGAGCGCCACGTCGGTATTGCCGCCGTGTTCGAGCAACAGGTAAGCCAGGTTATTCGCCGCGACGGGGAAATCCGGCCGCGCCTGCATTGCCCGCTGATACAGGCTCTGGGCTTTTTCCCAATTCCCGCGAGACTCTTCCAGAGTCCCCAGCAGAATGTAGGGCCGGACGTCCCTGGGATTCTTCTGGATCATTTGCTCGTAATTCGCCGAGGCCTGGTCGACTGACCCGCGCGCCACCTGAACGCGTGCCAGCAAAATGAAGGAATTGAGGTCATTGGGATTTATCTCGAGGGCCTTGTTCAGCGCCGCCTCCGCCTTGTCGGGCTCCTTACTGCCAAAGAGCAGGGTGCCCAGCAGGGAATAATATGCGCTGTTGTTGGGGGCTTTGGCGATCTGGGCCTGCACGCGCGATATGGCCTTGGGCATCTGTTTCTGCTGGATGTAGAGTCCTGCGAGATCCTGGAGGGCTTCGGCGAAATTCGGGTCGCGATCCAGGGACTGCTCAAAGAGTTTTTCAGCCTCGCCATAGTGTTTTTGCGCCATCTGCAGGACCCCCAAGCGAGCATACGCGGTGGGGTCCTGGGGAGCCACTTCGATGGCTTTCTTCAAATCGGCTTCGCCTCCCGCGGTATTGTTCTTCATCATCCGCGCCATGGCGCGAAATATGTAACCCCTAGGGTAATTCGGTGCGGCGCTAACCAGTTTCTCGGCATTCTGTTCAAGCAAGTCGGCGTCACCTTTGCGCGCGGCCACGTCCGCGAGGGCTTCGAGAGGGCCGGTCATCGTAGGGCGCAAGCGGGCAGCCGTCTGCCATTCGCCTTCGGCTTGGCCCAGATCGCCCGAGCGCGCAAAGGCCAACCCAAGCTGGTAATGCGCTGTGGCATTATTCGGGTCTGCCTTCAAGGCTGACTGGAACAACGGAATCGCATCATTTACTTTTCCCTGCCGGCTGAGCATTTCCCCGCGATAGACCTGGGCGTCCGGATCTTTCGAGTTGGCCTTCAGGATTTCGTCGTTCAGTTTGCTGGCTTCGTCAAGCCGATTCTTGGCCATGAGGAGTTGAATATAGTTCTTCTTTACCCGCAGGTCCTTGGGGTGTTGCTGATAGAGCGAGGCGTATTCAGCCAGAGCTTTATCCATCTGACCGAAGCTGTAATAGAAGTCTCCCAGCATCCGGTAGGCTTCGGAGTTGTCGGGTATCTTGGCCTTTGCGTCTTTGAGCACCTGCTCAGCCTTGTCGTTCTGCTTCTCGAGGACGTAAAGGCGCGCCAACGCCCCGTAGGGCGCCGGGTCCTCCGGCGCGAGATCTACCGAGTGGCGAAATTGTTGCTCTGCCTCAGGCAAGCGATGCTGTTGAACGTAGAATGCCCCCAGAGCCATCACCGCCTTGGCGGACTTGGGATCAAGCTGGATGGCCTTCTTGTAACTCTCCTCCGCCGCCGACGTTTGCTTGTCGGCGAGCTGCAAGACACCCAGGTTTAAATAAGACTGTGCGCGGTCGGGGGAAAGCTGGACGGCGGCATTCATTTCCTTCAGCGAGTCGTCCATTTTTCCTTGCGCTGCGAAGGAATTGGCCAATAGCGCGTGCCCCTCCACATTCTTGGGGTCCCCGGCAAGCACGGCTTGGGCCTGCTCTTCCGCCTTCTTGAATTCCTTCCCCGCCAGGAAAATGTTGCCCAAGTCGATGCGAGCCTTCAAGTTCTTGGGGTCTAGATCCACAGTGCGCATCAATTCCGTGTAAGCCCCATTCCAGATTTGCAGTTTCATGTAGCAGCGCGCCAACTCGTAGTGAGCGTCGGCGTAGCGCGGGTCCACTTTGAGGGCGTTCTGATACTCGATGGAGGCTTCACGGTACTTCTCCTGTTGGAAGTAGCGATTACCGTTTTCGAAATACTTGTGCTTTAAGACGTTGGGGTCGCGCGAACACGCGGCCATTACCGCCAACGCCATGATCGTGATGATGGAATATCGAAGTGAATGTGGAGTTCTCATGTTGTGCGTCTCCCGGCGAGTTCCTGGCTCCAGATGCCTGGGGAAACCTCGCCAGCCAACAGGAAGGTCATCCGCAATATGTCGGTCCGTATTGGCAATGCGTCTCGTTGCTGTAGAGTATCAGATTCCGGACTTGAAGAGAAGGTGGCTTTGAAGAGGTGGCAGGGCGCCGGATCGCTGCCGCCTTGCCAAAAGGGAAGTGCGAGGTCATGGACACCCTTGGGAAAATAGCAGAGCCCCGACGCACTGAGCATCGAGGCTCCAAGGGGTGGGACTTCGGTTTTACTGAACTTTCGTTATGCAGATAGCTTGCGGCGGACGAGACCCGCAAGCCCGAGCAAACCCGTCCCCAGCAACGTCAGCGTACCGGGCTCGGGGACCGTCGTGGTGCCGCCGCAATTACTCGTGTCTGCGCTGGACGGGTTGGGCGCCGTGAACCCGGAGGTTGCACCGGCGAACCCCGTGCCGCACGTGGCGTTTCCAAGCTGTATAGCAAAGTCATACGTGCCGGGGTTCTTACCGCCATTGGTTCCGGTCGGATTCACAATCTCGATAGCGGCAAGACCGCCGACGAAGGTGCCCACGATATCGAAGGAGAAGCTCGTTACTCCACCCGAGCTGCCCGTGCCACCTGCGACGGCGTATTCGTAATTCCCGAAACCGTCGAAATTGACACCGGTGCTGGGCGTGGGGCAGCCACCGGTAATGTTCGTGCAATTAGTGAGATCCGTCAGGGTGGATCCACCGGCAACATTGAACCCGAACATTTGACTTCCGGCTCCGCTCCCGAAGGCTACATAGCCTGGGGTCATGGTTACGCTGACCGAAATGGTGTTAGCATCAACAAGCGTCAGAGTAACTGTTCCATAACTCGCATTCGGAGGCTGAACGCCAGCGTTTGCCACCGTGAAACTGAATGTGTCTGCCTTGGCTGCGGAGCTAAGCGCCAGTAAGAAAGCAGCCGCCACCGCAACGCTCATGATCCTCTGTTTCATAGATTCTCCTCCACCCCTTCCATCACAGACCCGATCGTTTGGGTCTTTGAGTTTGGATTAGGGACACCAGTCCTGCTCAAACCCGCCTAGGACCCCCGAGAACCGGCAGTCCAAGTTTTGAACTTGTTCCGACTACTCAAGCCCTAACCCCACGTAAACTCGCTAGCAGGCAACCAGAATGACCGACCTAGACGGGCGCACAGTCCCCACTATGCCCTATGCGCATTCCTGGTAAGCCCTGCTCTCAGTCCGTGGACGCCTCCTTATATGCAGGCTATGTGCCAACTGGCAGTTTTGTTAGTGTCGATTGTTCAATCCTGATAAGCCATTTGTAGTCAGCATTTTGTCCCTGTACACGCGACAGCATGACCCGCCTGGGTCAGTCGAGTAATTCGGACAAAGTGAAGAGAAGTTCATATTAGCGGAAGGGCAATATCCTTGGGGAACAGAACGCCTTGGTGAGATCGTGTTGAGTCACAAGCTTGATGCAGAGAAACCCTTTGACCTGAGTCAGAAACGGAGGGTGCGGATCGAGGTGGGTGAGGAGAAAATGATGGGCTAGGACTAATTGTCCGTGGGATGAAATAGCAAACTCCCCACCCCGGTGGGGAGTTTGCACGTCGAATTCCGGATGAAGAGCGGCTAGGCCTTCAAACGGCGACGAATAAATCCCGCCAAACCTAGCAAGCCTGTCCCAAACAGCATCAGCGACCCGGGTTCAGGGATGGTTGTGGGGGTACCGTCACCGGCAAACCCGGTCGGATTGCCGTTGGTCGGCGCCACATGCACTGCGAAGTGCGAACCGGTGTCATTCGGTGAATAGAGGTCAGAAGCTGACGAGAACCCTCCATCACGGCTCACCGTGAACGTGATTATGGCCAGGAGGCCGCCTGGCGTCCCATCCTGGATACCAACGTCGAAATTTCCAAATCCGTCGAAATTGCCTCCTGATGGATCCCAACTTAGACTGCCGCCATAGACTCCGCCTCCCTCCACCTGTCCCGTTAGTCCCGTGATATTGAGCCCAGCCGTGGACCCATCGACGTTAAAGCCAAATGCTCCATTGCCAGCGCCATTCCCAAACGTCGTGAAGTTGCTCAGCATGGTCACGGTAACGGTGATTGTTGCATCCCCATTCAAAACTAGGTCCACCGTCGCGTACGGCCCCGGTGTTCCTGAAAGTTGTGCGTTCGGAACGCTGATCGTATACTGGTCTGCCAACGCCCCGATTGGTAGTAAGAGTAACAGACCCAACACCGCGAGCGAAATCCAACTTCTTAACTTCATAAACTCCTCCTCAATTTTCCGGAATTCAACGTCGGCACACTAAGGGCAATTCCGCCACCAAAGAGGGCTCGTCTCTATGAAAATGTCGTGCTCGCCTAACATCCAGAAAGTACAGGGGTTGGGTGGTGGCAATGAGCGGCGCGGTTGGCCTGACGCGCCATCCAAGCGCATGCAATGTGAAGATATATTCACCATAGGGATAATATGGGTTCTATAGACATTTTGTCAATGTAGAATGCCTCATCTATGAAGAAAAATGACATTTGGTGGCAGACTCTCTGCCGTGGATCAAGATGTGAATTGCATTAGCGCGGAATGTAGCGGTCAAGGGAAGGCAGGACAGTTTCGACGAACTCGACTGCCCGCCGGTCGGCGCGAACTGGGTCATCAATGCCTGTTGTAATGCGAACCAGAGCTCCATCGCTGCGGTTCAGTCGAATGGCGTCCGCCACCAGGTAGAATTTCGACCAATACTCGCTCGCCACCACGCGGCCATGCTCCTGGAACCAGTAGTAGACGAGCAAGCGATCCATTCCTCTCGCGAGAACGTAGCGGTTCACGCGAATGCTTCCGCCTCCGGGGCGAGCCAAGTCGACTCTCGAGAAATTGACGGGTGTCCATCCGGAACCCGGCAGGCAGTTCTGGGGTGAATGCATGGTGCTACCCATGCGTTGGGAGGGAAAGTAAGCCATGAACAAGTCGACCGAGGGTTCTTGGGACGAGCGGCTGAATCGCCGCTCAGCAAATTCTCCCCCGCCCAGGACGTCCAGCGCCCACTGTGGGATGGTGACTTCGGCACCTTGCCAGTTTCCGATGTTCAAGGGAAATGAGGAGAGCGGATCCCGTGGCGGCAAGATGTCTGCTTGGGCGCGCGAGCGCAGAAACAAGCCAGTTCCAATAATCAAACCTGCAACTATCAGAAGGCGTAACCATGTACCCGTTTGTGGTTTCATGTCTTTTGCCGCCGGCAACGCCCATTTGCGCCGAACATCCACGGGCGAGGCGCTCGAGCTACTGCTTCGTCCCCGCCCTCGGGCGCCAAACCCAGCGCAGAACTGCATGGAAAGCCAGAAGCAGCGCCAGAGAAATAACAAAAATGACCCACCCGGAGAACTCGTGGAAAAAACCCTCCGCCTTTTCGGGATCCCAATAGTAGCCGGCGAGGCCGGTTCCCATAACGCGCAATCCGTTGGCGACGACGGCGATGGGGATCGCCGCCAGCGCCAGCAGCACGCGGCGGAAAGCCCGCGGTTCCAGGAAATATCCGTAGATGACTGCCAGTGCCCCTAGCGACATTAGCGACCGAATTCCGCTGCAAGCTTCCGCTACCTCTAGCGTGATCGTGGGCAGTTGGATGATATTGCCCTCTCGCAACACCGGCACGCCCAAGAGCGTCAAGAGGGAATCCGCAAGACGCGCGGCAACGAACTGAAGCGGAAAAGCGATCTGATTGAAAATAATTGCCGGGATAGGAATCATGAAAAACAAGAACGCCCAGGGGAAAAGCACCGACCGAAAGTGTCGCCAGCCCAGGAAGAAAACGATGAGCCCCGCGAGGAGAAATACGAAGGAGCAGCGCGAAAGAAAGAACTCGGCGCCCAGCACACCGACGATCAGCATTGCCAGAGCGCCGATGATTATGGCCAGCCCAGACCAACTGGATACGAGTGGAAGGGCGGCAAGTTCTCGGCGATTTCGCCAGACGATGAAGGCGGAGAATGCCGGAACGAGAAATCCATGGGAGAAGTTCGGGTCCCTCCACCACTCCAGGATGAGCTGGCCCAGGATGCTGTAATAGAGGAGGCCGATCAATACGCTCAGCAGAGCTGCCTGGACCCACCAATTGCCATGACGGGTGGTTTCCTGCGGTGCAGGCTTGTCAGCTACGCTTGTCGCGAGTCGATTCATAACCCATGACCCGAGCGCTGAAGATACCTGATCGGTCTTCCAGTAGCAATCCTGGTTCCTTGGCCTCCAACCAGGCTCTGGCCATTGGCCATGTTTTGCACAGACTTGTTCGCTCAGTCAGAGACACTCCTCCGGAGAATAAACGGCAACAGATTTACGAATCTATGAGATAGCAAGAAACACAACTCGCAAATAAGGCCCTCCCAGTCACCCCAAATCACCTCGGACTCGCCGCTTGACCATAAGTGAATAACCTATGGAGCACAAGAGAAAAGTTTTTCCACTTAGTAGAAATACATTGGAGTTTCTTGGATCTTTTCGGGTATAGTGTGTGGCCAAGTAGGCGGTTCTAATGGCCTTGTTCAGAAAGACTTACAACGAGCCTCCGGACTAAACATCGGCCCGGCCGAGATGGCATGCCTAGTGCATTAGTTGGGGTCCAGCACCACAGAAACAGATTGGACTGCGATAGACCTCTGGCTGTGAGGGCAAGGATGGAGTCGACAGGCATTCAGACTGTGGGCAGCGGCAAAACAGGCCTGCCGTCTAACGAAGATCATTTTTTTGTCCCACCAGTTAGCGCTGCAATGCGACTGGTCGAGCAGGCAATCAGCAGCGTCGCGGCGACGGAGCTTCCGGTCCTCCTGGTGGGCGAAAGCGGGTCCGGCAAGGAAGTGGTGGCGAGGCACATTCACCGCCTTTCGCAACGCAACAATGAGCCCTTTACTAAGATCGTATGCGGAGCCTTAACGCCGGAAGCCTTCGAGGGGTTGCGGCGCGGCCTCGAGAAAGACAATGGATCTTCCAGAGTGGGCACACTGTTCCTGGACGAGTTTATCGAACTGACCCCGGCTTGCCAGGCCAGCTTTCTGCACGCCCTCCCGGACGGAGAAGTTGTGGCCCCTATTCGCTCCCTGAGTGCGCGGATCATTTCGGCCACTGGCCGGACTCTGGATGACCTCGAGGAGGCGTTGCAGCGGGGCGTTCTAAGGAAGGATCTTTTCTATCGAATCAATGGCGTGTGCTTGCGTCTACCGCCTCTGCGTGAGCGAAGAGAGGATATTCCCGCGCTGGTGGAGCACTTCCTCCGCAAGGGCTCTCTGTTGCTTGGACGTGCCCGGCCATCGCTCAGCCCTCGGGCCTTTGAAATCCTGCGAGATTATTCCTGGCCGGGAAATATTCGAGAGCTGGAGAACACCGTTACGAGGATGGTGGCACTCGGCGACGAGTCGGCGATATCAGATTTGGGATCTCTTGTCGCGGGAACACGTTTTTCCAGCAATCCAGCAGTGGAAAGGCTTTCATTGAAGCAAACGGGGCGTGCGGCCTCGCGCCAGGCTGAAAAAGAACTGATTTTGAAAGTGCTGGAACGGACCCACTGGAATCGCAAGCGTACGGCCAAGCAGCTCCAAATCAGCTACAAGGCGTTACTGTACAAACTGCGGCAGATGGGCTTGGAGGACACGGGAAATCTGTAAGTTCTATGAGGAGAATTCGCATGAGACGACTGGGATTGTTGGGCATGGCACTCTTCCTCACGTTGGGTTCGTTGACGGCTCTTGCCCCGGCTAAGGGCAGTCAAAAACAGAAAGGCAAACAGACGGCACAAGCGGCCGCGGCGACCGGCCAGGACACCACTTCGGTGTCGGCTGCGGAAGAATCAAGTTACATCATCGGGCCTCAGGACGTGCTCGACATCAATGTGTGGAAGGAGCCGGAAGTTTCACGCACCGTTCCCGTGCGGCCGGACGGAAAGATCTCGCTGCCGCTGTTGAATGACGTTCAGGCCTCCGGGCTCACGCCCATGCAGTTGCAAGCGACGATTACGGAAGGCCTGAAGAAGTTCATTACCGGGCCGCAAGTGACGGTCATTGTCCGAGAGATCAACAGCCGCCGCGTCTACGTTCTGGGAGAGGTAGCCCGCCCGGGCGCATTTCCCATGATTCCAAATATGACGGTGTTGCAGGCCCTCTCCACGGCCGGCGGATTTGGCCAATTCGCCAAGCTGAATGGGATCTACGTGCTGCGGACTGAAAACGGAAAACAAATGACCTACCCGTTCAACTACAAAGATGTGGTCCGGGGTCAGCGGGCGGAGCAAAACATTGTATTGAGGCCCGGGGACACGATCGTCGTTCCGTAGGAGCACTTTCTATGAGCATCAGCGCACGCATAAGAATCCTGCTCGTGACGGTCGCAGTCTGTCTCCCCGTTGCAGGTCTAGGGCAGCAGGAACCGGGGAGTGACCAGCGAGCTCAGCCTGCGGCTCCCGCAACTGGCGGAGAGACCGCGCAAACGCCGGAGGAAAGCCAACCGGCAACGGTTGTTGGTCCATCTGCGCCGCTGACGGGTGTGGAGGGGTTCACCTCGGGGAGCCCCGGCCAGGTGCGCAACTACGTTCAACCGAGCCTCCAAATATTCGAAATGGGGGACTCGAACTTCAGCTTGGAGCCTGGTGGGCAGGGATTCGAAACGGAGAGCACGGTCTTAGGCCGCCTTACCCTCCAACACGTGGACAAGAGAAATCAAGTCGCGCTCGACTATCTTGGGGGCGGAACATTCTTTTCTCATCACTCGGACCTCAACTACACCATGCATCAGTTCGGCATTACAGAAACTTATCAGGGACGCAGGTGGGGTTTGGTCCTTGATGACCGAGCCACCTATTTGCCGGAATCCCCTTTTGGCTACGGGGGCTTCGGCTGGGGCGGGAGTCTGGGACTCGGTATTGGGGGCGCTTTGGGCTCGAACCTCGCCCCGCTGAATTCGCTCTTCAATCCCGGTCAATCGCTCATCACAGGTCGCGGTTCCCAGATCATGAATGCCGCGACAGCACAAGTGAGTTATATAGCCGGCCCCCGGTCCACTTTCACCCTCGCCGGTTCGTATGGGCTTCTGCATTTTCGCACTCCGGGTTCCATCGATTCCAGGAATGCGGTATTCCTCGCGGGTTATAACCGCAATTTCACCGCGCGCGATACGGTCAGTCTGTCTTACGGATACACGATGTTCCAGTTTCCGGACCTTCACTCCTCGTTTGCGACGCACCTGGTCCAACTCAGTTACGGGCACCGCGTTACCGGCCGGCTGGCGGTGGCGGCGAGTGGTGGAGCGCAGCTCATTGCCTTTCCGGCAAAGTTGGCGGGGTCCAGCACGACCGCGGCCTCCTGGATCGCGAATGGGTCTCTTAACTACAACGCCGCCCGGAACTCCTTCGCCCTCTCCTATTCGCGGTATACCACAAACGGGGGAGGCGTTTTCATCGGAGCTGAGACCCAGTACCTTTACTTTACCTGGGGCCGACAGCTCACCCGTAATTGGGCCGGTTCCATCGGCCCCGGGTACTCGCGCAATCAGAATTTTCGGCAGACCACCGTGGGGAATGGGCAGTTCACTTACGATTCGGTGTATGGAATGGCCAGTCTGAGCCGGGCCTTGGGCCGCTACACCACGATGTTCCTTGGCTACGACCTGCAGACTCAACGGTTCCAGGCCGGGGGCGTGGGCGGGAACTCCCAATCGAGCCTGCTGCGACACATGATGACGTTGGGGTTCAACTGGCACCCGCGCCAAATCGTGGTGGAATAGCCCTGCAGGACGGCAGGGGCAGGAATGGAAAGAGGAGCACATGTTAGGGCATCGACAATTGGGTTTCGACGATTATCTTGAGATTCTCCGTCGCCGCTGGTGGATCATCCTGATTCCTGCCATCGTGGGATGTGTGGGGACCTACCTGTATTCGCGCACGCTCGCAAATGAGTACACTTCCCGCACCCTCGTCCTTGTCGAGCAACAGAAAGTTCCCGATACCTATGTCAAGTCGGTGGTCACCGGAGACATAACGCAAATGCTCGGGACCATGCAGGAACAAATTCTCAGCCGGACCCGTTTGCAGCCTATTATTGAGAAGTTCGGTCTGTTCAAAGATCAGAAGGGCCACGCGCCCATGGAGGACCTGGTCGATCGCCTGCGTAAATCAATTTCCGTGATTCCCGTTAAGTCACTCGTCTCCACCAGCGAAGGTGCACTCCCAGGGTTCACGATTACCTTCACGGCCAATGATCCGCGGCTGGCCCAGCAGGTTTGTTCCGAAATCACCTCCATGTTCATCGAGGAGAGCCTGCGATTGCGCGAACAAAGCGCCGTGGGAACTACGGACTTCTTGAAGGACCAACTGGACGACGCCAAACGCAACCTCGACGCGCAGGACGCCAAGCTGGCGGACTTTAAACGCAAGTACATGGGATCGCTCCCCGGCAACACGCAGACGGACATGAACATGCTGGCCGGCTTCACCAGCCAGCTTGATGCGGTGACGAGTCAGCTCAGCCGGGCTCAGCAGGACAAGACCTACCAGGAGTCTTTGCTAGCCCAGCAGGTTGCGGCCTGGCAGGCGTCGCAGAAGCCCGGGGAAGTTCATGAAGATATGCTGCAACTTCAACTAACCGCCCTGCAAGCTCAACTTACCGCGATGCAGGGACACTACACACCCGACCATCCGGATGTCGTCAAGCTTAAGGAAGACATTGCAGCCCTGAAGAAGAGGATCGCCGACAACACCTCCACTGCCAGTACCAAGGACAAGCCCGCCCAGCCTGCCCAGCCGGCGCAGGCTGCAAGCCGTCTGGAACCTTCCGCGATCCAGCAACTGCGTTTTCAACTCCACCAGACTGAAATCCTCATCAAGGAGAAAACCGCGGAGCAGGTGCGGCTCAAGCAGCAGTTGAGCACCTATCAGGCGCGGCTCTCGATGACTCCGGGGGTCGAGCAGCAGTACAGTGAGCTTACCCGGGGCTACCAGACCGCGCTGCAGTTTTACAACGATTTGCTGGCCAAAAAGAACCAGTCGGAGATGGCAATGAATCTCGAACGCCGCCAGCAAGGCCAGCAGTTCACCATCATGGACCCGGCCGATCTTCCGGGGAAGCCGTCCTATCCCGACCGGCAGGAGTTTGCGGGAGCAGGGCTGGGAGTAGGGCTGGCGTTGGGTGTCGGCATCACGTTACTGCTCGAACTGCGCGACAAGGCATTGCGCACCGAGGCCGATGTCGAGCACTTCCTGGGTCTCCCCACGCTGGCCACGGTGCCCCTGATCAATGGGTGGAAGGAAAAAGGTAAACGCAAGGCCCGGCCCGGCAAGAACGCGGAGGCGACGCTGGGTCTCGGCACGTCTGCGTAGGAACAGACATGTACAAGAAGTTTTTCGGATTGAAAGAAAATCCGTTCAACGTCAACCCGGATCCGCGGTATCTGTTCATGACGCAGAATACCCAGGAAGCGCTCTCGTGCCTGACCTACGGCATCCAGAAGCGGCGAGGCTTCATCCTGCTGAGCGGTGAGGTGGGCACCGGCAAGACGACGCTCCTGAACAAGTTGTTGAGCTGGCTGCAGCGTTACCGGGTTGCGACCTCGTTTATATTCAATCCCGGCCTCGAGCCTTCTCAATTCTTCGAGTACATGCTGGCGGACTTCGGTTTGGACTCCACGTCGGGCCAGAAAAGCCAGATGCTTTGGCGCCTTAATAAGTGGCTTCTCGAGCGCTATCGAGTGGGTGGAACTGCGGTCCTGATCGTGGATGAAGCGCAGAACCTTTCGCCGGAAGTGCTGGAAGAGATACGTCTGTTAACCAACCTCGAGACTTCGACGGAAAAGCTCCTCCAGATCGTCTTATCCGGCCAGCCGGAGCTGGAGGACAAACTCAGCCGGCCCGAGTTGCGCCAACTGCGCCAGCGGATCACCATGCGGTGCAAAACGCTGCCGCTGAACTTCGAGGAAACCGCCAAATATGTCGAGACACGCCTGGCGGTCGCGGGGGCCGATGGCCAGCCGATCTTCTCACCAGAGGCGATCGAGGCGGTGTTCGACTATTCGCGAGGGATTCCGCGCGTCATCAATCTGCTCTGTGAACATGGTTTGATCAGCGCCTTCGCCCAGGAACAAAGGCCCATCTCCGTGGCAACGATCCAAGAGGTGGCTCGGGAGTTCGAACTCGATGTAATCGCCCCGACTCCGCCGCCAAAGACAGCCGAGAAGAATGAGGAGTTGCCTCTCATGGAGGCGTTCCAGACCCTGGCAGCGCTGATGGATAAGCTGCGCCGGCCACGCTAGGTGTCCGGCGTATCGAGACAAGGAAGCTATGAGCCGAATTCATGAAGCATTGAAAAAGGCCGAGGAAGAGAAAGCCAACCGTGCGCACAACGGGCCGGAGGTGAAAGCGGCGGAGGTCGCCGAACTCCCCGCCACCACGGCGGAGGGCATGGTCCCTATCGTGGACGAGGAGCCGGCGGCGCCAGGCGCTGTCGAAGTGGGCAGCCCCGATCAACTCACTTGGGAGGAGTTGAAGTCGCAAGTCCGAAAACTCCAGTGGAATCCCAATACCAAGACCATGCTGTTCTTCGGGCAAGGCGCTTACCTCCCCGGGACGGAAGAATTCCGCACTTTGCGCTCGCGGCTCCATGGATTCCGCGCCATGCAGCCACTTCGCACTATCCTGATTTCGAGCTCTTCGCCGCGCGAAGGCAAATCGTTCATCGCGGCTAACCTGGCGCAGATTCTGGTGCTGCAACCCGACCAGCGCGCACTGCTCATCGACGCCGACCTGCGTTGGTCGCGCCTGCACCTTTCATTGGGCGCACCGGCCACGCCAGGGCTATCGGATTACCTGGGCGGTGAGATCAATGAGCTCTCGATCATTCAGCGAGGGCCGCTCGAGAATCTCTATTTCATCCCGGGTGGGACGCACCCCGCGAATCCTTCGGAGTTGATTGCCAATGGCCGCTTGAAAGATCTCCTGGGGCGCCTTGCGCCACTGTTCGACTGGGTCATCATCGACACCCCGCCGGCCATGGCGGTCTCCGATGCGCGCGTCATGGCCGAGTTGTGCGATGGCGTTTTGCTGGTGGTCTCCGCGGGCCTGGAGCCTTTCGATGCGGTGCAGAGGACCAAACAGCAATTTGAAAACAAACACCTCCTGGGGGTCGTGCTCAACCGCGCGGAGCCCCGCACGAGCTACAGCTACAAGTACTACGGTTACTACCGCGGTCCCGAAAAGGACACACCCAAAGACGGAAACCGAAAGGGTAAAGGTTAACAATCCGTGGTTCGCCTCTTCAATGTTTACTATCCAACGCGATTGCTGGTCCTCGTGGCCGGCGAAGGGATCATTGTCTGCGCCTACTTCATCCTGGCCGCGTTCATGCGATTTGGACAGGATTCGCTCCTGGTTCTCAATTACCAGTTCGGTTTCTACAAGATTCTCGGCATTGCCGTTGTGGCGCTCGTTTTCCTGCACTATTTCGACCTCTATGATGCGCAGCGGATTAGTTCGCGCGGCGAAATTTGGTTTCGCTTGCTGCTGGTGCTCGCAATCCTTTCATTTTGCCTGGCGGGCGTGGGGTATCTGTTCCCGGCGTTCATGCTCGGTCGTGACACGTTCGTCTTCGGTCTTACGATCTTGACCTTCGCGTTGTTCGCGTGGAGAGGGGCCTATGACTGGATGATTCGCCAGCCCTTCCTGCGCGAACGCGTATATGTGGTGGGCGACGGCGACCGCGCGAAACGACTGGTAGAAGCCATGCGCACCCGCCGGGAGCTGGGCATGGAAGTCATTGGCTGGGCCGGATCGGTTGGGACCGGTTCGCTAAGCCGTGAGGCGATTGCACCCGACCTCATGGATCATGTCCGCAAGCACGAATTGGACCGCGTCATCGTGGCCTTGGCGGATCGACGCGGCACCATGCCCGTCCGTGAACTTCTCGGAATCCGCATGGCGGGCATCAAAGTCGAAGACGCGACAGGTATCATGGAGAAGATCTCGGGGAAGATCGAGGTGGAGTCGCTCTACCCCAGTTGGCTGATCTTTTCCGAGGGCTTCCGATTGAATCCCGCGTTTGTGCTGGCGCGGCGCCTGATTTCTATCCTCGTCGCATTGACCTGCCTGTTTCTGATCCTGCCCTTTCTTCCGATCATTGCCCTGCTGATTAAACTGACCTCACCCGGTCCGGTCTTCTATCGGCAGAAGCGCGTGGGCAAGAACGGGACCGTCTTCACCTGCTTCAAATTCCGCACGATGCGCCAGGACGCCGAGGCCACCGGAGGCGCGAAATGGGCAGGCGACGACGATCCTCGCATCACCAGCGTCGGTCGTTGGCTGCGCCGCATGCGTCTCGATGAAATCCCACAACTGTGGAACGTCTTCCGGGGGGATATGGGTTTCGTCGGCCCGCGTCCCGAGCGACCCGAATTCGTCGAGTGGCTCGCCCGCGAAATTCCTTACTACCACCTGCGCCATGTCATACGCCCGGGGATTACCGGATGGGCTCAAGTACGTTACCGATATGGAGCCTCCTTGGAGGAAGCCCGAGAAAAACTCAAGTACGACCTTTACTACATCAAGAACATGTCTCTAAGTCTGGATCTACTGATCTTCTCGGAGTCCGTTAAGACTGTCTTGCTTGGAAGGGGAAGTCGCTAGTGAATGGCGAACCACGACTTGGAGAGACTCCCGTCCCAACCCCCGGCTGGACGTCGCGGCGTGTCACCGAGCCCCGCTGGGATTTGGCTTTCCTCGGAATATTTGCCTACCTGATCATCGAATACACGCGCCTCCCGCTCATGTTTCCAGTCCTGCAACACTTTGGCATATCCAAGGTGGCGGCCGGCGTGGCCGTCCTGGGACTTGTTTTCTCCCCCCGGCTCAAAGAAGAAGGGAAATTCTCCTGGTTTCTCGTATCGTGGTCAGTTCGTGGCGCTCCAAGGTTTTTGTGGTGGTCCTCCTCCTCTTGAATCTCAAGCTCGCGCAGTTCGCCATTCGGCTCTATCTGCAGTACGGGACCATGGAACAAGGGGGGCAGTCGGTTGCCATGGTGGGATTGGGCGCCAACGATTTCTTCGGCAACTCCAACGATTTTGGGGTGGGCATGTGTGTGGTCTTGCCGCTGGCCGTGAGTCTATTCACGGGAGAGTCCAAACTGCTGGCGCGCCTTACCTACCTGGCGTCCTCGCTTGGAATCTTCGTGGCGATGCTCCTTTCGGGTTGCCGAGGAGCTTTCGCCGCAACCTGCACCGCCGCCCTGGTATTTCTTGTGCGAGGGAATCGGAAGATGGCCGCGGTCCTCGTGGGACTGCTCATCGTCATTGGGACCCTCTTCCTGCTCCCGCAGGGGAATCTCGACCGCCTCCGGTCGGCCCTCAGCCCTGAGGGTGACCAAAGCGCGACGCAAAGGATCGGCTTCTGGAAGGCCAGCTTCAAGATGTTCGAAAGCAACCCGCTGACGGGCGTCGGCCCCGGCAACTTCGCCCCCACTTTCCGTGACCACTACTCCGTCGTCGAGAAAGATCCGGGGGCTTGGGCCCCCCACAGCATCTACATTCAGGGTTTTGCGGAATTGGGCCTTTTGGGAGCAATTCCGCTTTTCATCCTCTGGGGATTGGCTCTACGGCTCAACGGGCAAACACGCAGGCTCCTCCTCGGGTCGGGAGCCTCCCCGCAATGCTTTGAACTCCGCCTGGCGCTCGGATTCGAGATGGCCATCGTGGCATTTCTGGTAAGCGGCGCTTTCTTGACAACCCTGTATTACCCGCATATGTGGTTTCTGGTGGGAATGAGCGTGGGGCTGCACCGCGCCGTGGCACAAAACGAAACGACGGGTCAGGAACTCGTACAACGAGCAACCTCAGAGGACATCGTCTTCGCGCAGAGTGTGCTCAGCGGGAGCCAGCACCTGACGCGTTGAAAGGTGTCGCAAGCACATCTGATGTCGACGGCCACCATGTCCAACATCTCCTGGGTCGGCGGAACGGTTTTCCGGCTGCTCGTACACACTCCTCACCCTTCTCTCCTCTCCGCCGCGGCGTTCTGTTTTCCCATCTGCGCGCCCATCCAGGGTGACGTATCAGGATTACAGCAACTCCCGCGCGGGGCAGTCGGCTTTAAGGAGGTGAGAGAAAAAACAATCTGGGGAGGAGTTGCGGCACGATCCGATGACCATTGAACCTGACGATGGTGCCTGATACGCCGTGAGTATGGAAGGGCCAACCGGAGGAGCGAAACCAGCGTCGCCAATGCGGCGGGTGCTCGTGGTTTCTTTCGATTTTCCGCCTCGGCGAACGAGTGCGGTCTATCGGGTTACGAACTTGACGAAGCACCTGCTGGAACATGGCTGGCAGCCGACTGTCCTGACGATTACGGGAAACCGCGGTGACGCTGAAGACCCTCGAATGCTGGCAGACTTCCCCGCCCAGATACGTGTCGAGCGAACTTCCTGCTTGGAAATCTCGGCGTGGGAAAACACGGCCGGTGCTGGGGTGCGGGCCTTAGGGGGCCTGCAGTCGAAGGAGCAGGACCACCGACAGCCTCTCTGGGATCGCTGGATTCGTTCCTGTGGCCGCTTGGTTCGCTCCTGTCTCTATTTTCCCGACGACACGGTAGGTTGGGTTCCCCTGGGGCTGGCCAGGGCCATCGAATTGCACCTGCAGAACCGGTTCGACGCAGTCTACACTACTAGCCCACCACGCTCGGGACCGGTGATCGGACTCTTGTTGAAGATCCTGCTTGGCATCCCCTGGGTGGCGGAGTTTCGAGACCCCTGGTACCCCCCGCCGGGGCCTTGGCGGCGGAGATTCGAACGCGCCTTGTTACAGCGCATCCTGCGTCGCGCGGACAAGATTGTCGTGATTTCCCGCGGGAATGCGGAAGAGATGGAGCGGTCACACGGGGTCTCGAAGGCGAAGGTGGCTGTGGTCAGCAATGGCTATGATGAGAAAGAATTCGACTGCCTGGATGGCGAGCGAAGCGCTCTACTCGAGCCGGGTCACTTTCACCTGTCGCATTTCGGAACCGTGTATCCAAACTTCAGTGGCCGGTTTTTTGAAGCCTTGGCAGGCCTGCTCGGCGAGCACCCTGAGCTTAGGGATCGCCTACGGGTGAATGTCATCGGTTTTTCTGACGACGTAGTGCAACAATGTGCCGCGCGCGCCGACCTTCAAGGTGTCGTCCGGCTACATGGCTTTGTGCCGCATCACGAAGCTCTCGGAGCCATGCAATCGAGCGACTGCTTGTTGGTTTTTCTGGGAAACCGCGATGTGGCCCGCCTTTCCGGCCTGGGCAAAATCTATGACTATCTTCGCGTCGGTCGCCCCATTTTGGCAGTGGCTTTCGAAGGCGGGACCCAGGAATTAATCGAGGAAGCGCAGGCGGGTTGGGTGGTGAATCCCGAAGACCCTGAGGCAATTAAACGCGCATTGAAAGCCGTGGTCTCCAACGGTCCCGGATCTGGCAATCCCCGCCCATCGCGCCCGGAGTTCGTGGAGCAATTCCGGTATGACCGCCTGGCGGGACGACTGGCGGAAGTTTTGAATGCGGCGGTCGGCCATGGCAAGTAAGTTGAAGCGCCTCATTCTCCAGGTTGCGGCCGGCGTGCTGTACTACACCGGCGCATTCCGCTTGCGCCTTTATTTCCGGCGCGCGGTTTTACATAAGAGGGAGATTTGCGTCTTGGGACTGCACCGCGTGCTCTCTCCGGAGGAAGAAGCGCAGGCGAATTCCCTCCCTGGCATTGTGCTGCGAGAGGCGACTTTTGCGCAAATGCTGGAGTTCATCAAGCGGCACTACCGGGTTGTTTCGCTGCCTGAATTCCTGGGGGAGATTGAGGATGACGGGGATCGCTCCTTGCCCTGTTGCCTCCTGACGTTTGACGACGGCTGGCGCGACAACTACACGACCGCCTATCCGCTGTTGAAGAAATCCGGCGTGGGGGGGGTGATTTTCCTAATTACGGGGTTGGTCGGGGGGAGTGAGACCTTCTGGGTTGAGCGACTGAAGCGCGCATGCAGCGACCCGTCGCGATGGCAACGAATCAAGGAATGTTACCAGCACAGCCTGGGCACACAGTGCCACGGGGTTGATTTCGACGAGATCGTCGAATCTCTCAAGCATATGTCCGCGAAGGAGCGCGGCAAGGTTCTGGCCGGCCTTCTTTCCCAGGATGCCAAAGAGGACTCCGCCAGGAACGGCGACCGGATGCTCGAATGGGAAGAGGTTGCGGCCATGCAGCGCGAGGGAATCGAGTTTGAAGCGCACACCGTGACGCACCCACTTCTGGTCTATGAGGACGAGGCATGCGTGCGGCGCGAACTGGTCGCCAGCAGGCAAGTAATCGAAGCGCGATTGGGCAAGAAGGTGCGGGCTTTTGCGTATCCGAATGGTACCTGGAATGAAAAGGTTCGAAACATAGTGCGGGAATGCGGCTATGAGTGCGCATTCACCACCGAAAGGGGCTGGTATTCACTTGGCAAGGATCGCTTCACCATTCCAAGGATTCTGCTTCATGAGGCGCAGGTGGCCGGAATCAACGGCAGGTTTTCGCCAGCCTTGCTCAGCCTGAGGCTTTCGGGCTGGCGCTAAGAGAGGGCACACGGTGGCGGTTTTTGTGACGGATGGAAATCAGCGGGCAACGTTGGCCCTGGTCCGCGCCTTGGGGGCTGCAGGGATACCCGTGACGGTGGGCGAGGCATCTCAAACCAGCCTTGCAGGATCCTCGCGTCACTGCCGCAGGACCGTTCGTTACCCTTCGCCGGCTGACGATGGGGAGCAATTCGTAAACTTCCTTCGGGGAGTGCTGCAAGGAGGTGGGCACGAAGTTCTGATTCCCATGACGGACATCACCATGCAGATCATTTCGGCGGAGCGCGACTCGTTCCAGCCAATGGTTCGGCTGCCGTTTCCCGACCGCGCCAACGTGGAGTTGGTACAGGACAAGCGCGAGGTCCTCCTCCGGGCACTACAACTGGGAATAGCATGCCCTGAAACCTCCGTGCTGCGTGAGGGAGAGCGCGTGGAAGACGTTGCGCGCAGCGCTCGCTTCCCTGTAGTCCTCAAGCCTCGCTACTCACGCTATTACCGGGATGGTGGGTGGACTGAAGGTTCCGTCCAATTTACGCATACTCCCGAAGCGCTGATCAGCGCATATCATCGTATGCACGCAGAAATTCCCTATCCGCTTGTGCAGGAAAAATTGGAGGGTGAAGGGCGCGGGGTTTTTCTCCTGGTGTGGGATGGCGAACTCAAAGCCGCGTTCTGCCATCGCCGGCTGCGCGAAAAGCCGCCCTGGGGTGGGGTAAGCGTCTATTGTGAAAGCGTTCCTCTTGACGAGAACCTTGTTGGTCAATCCCTGGCTTTATTGCGGGCTGTAGGGTGGCAAGGGGTGGCGATGGTCGAATACAAGGTGGATCGCCGAGACGGCCAGCCCAAGCTGATGGAGGTGAATGGCCGCTTTTGGGGCTCTCTGCAACTCGCCGTGGACGCGGGAATGAATTTCCCTCTCCTGCTTTATCGCCTTGCGACGGGGGAAAACCCGCCCGCTCAACATGACTACAAGGTCGGGGTCAAAAGCCGGTGGCTGCTCGGCGACCTGGACTGCTTGTGGATCCGGTTTAAGCACCCTCGGATGCTCAACGGTTCTGCTCTTCCAGGCCCTTCCCGCTTCAGGGCGGTTCTGGACTTCCTGAAGTTCTACGAGCGAGATTTGCACTATGAGATCCTGCGGCTGGATGATCCCGCTCCCGGCTGGCACGAGATCAAAACCTATCTTCGAGATGGGCTTCGGAGGGACAAGTCAATCCCGGAGGAAGCCGGTGCGCGTTAGAGGGGCTTTACATATTCACTCTACGCTCTCCCACGATGGGACGATGACGATCTCCCAACTGGCCGATTGGTACAGAGCGCGGCGTTATCAATTCATCGCCATGGGGGAGCATTCGCAGGATCTTTCTGAGGAGAGAATTGAGTGCCTCAACCAACTGAGCGCTGAGAACTCGGACGGGGAGTTTCGTATTTTCCCCGGGATCGAGTTTTCTTGTCGCGAGGGAATCCACATCTTCGCGCCAGGGGTTACTTCCCTTATTCGCGAAACTGACCCCGTGGCGGTCGCCCGTGAAGTGCGTGCGCAAGGAGGTTTTTCCATCCTTGCCCACCCCCAACGCCTGAAGTGGTCCTGCCCGCGCGAGGTGTTGCGGGCCGTGGATGCTGTGGAATTCTGGAATGTGGGATATGACGGAAAGTTTTTGCCGCCGCGCAACGCACCCCAGGAATTCCGAAAGATGAAGGAGATCAACCCGCAATTGTTGGCGGTTGCCGGGCACGATCTCCACTTTTCGGATGGGTTCTACGACGTGGCGATTGAGATGGAGATTCCCGAACTGTCTCTGCAGTCCGTGCTCCGAATTTTACGTGGAGGAAGTTACCAGATCCGGAGTCGTTTCTTTTTCACCGACTCCCGGGCGCGCCTCTCCTGGAGCAAAGCCACGTTCCTGCGATTGGCGTGCTGGCAGCTTGACACAGTCCGCCGTACCAGAAGCTACCTCCTGCGCGAATCCACATGAGGCCCTACACGATTCTTCAAACTATCGAGACGGCAGGGCCCGGCGGGGCCGAGACAGTATTGCTGAACCTTACGTCGCATTTGGATCCCGACAGGTTTCGCACCGTGGTCGTCCTGCCCCCTGGACGATGGCTGCCAAAACAATTGGAGGAGCGGCGCGTCCCGACGGTCATCGCTGAATCCAGGTCGTGGCATGACCCGACGCTACTGAGAAAAATGGCCCAGGTAATTCGCGAGGAACACATCGACCTGATCCATTCTCACTTGCCCGACCAAAATTTCTATAGCTGTGTTGTCGGACTATGGAAGGGTCGGAAAACCATCGTGACTTACCACGGCGCGCCACAGCTCGCGGGCAATGGGGCGAAAAATGCCTTCAAGACTTGGGTGGTCCGTCACTCCGCCGCGATGGTGGTCGCGGTCTCGGAATACCTGCGCCGCTTGCTCATTGAATCCGGTTTCCCGCCCGCCAAAGTATCGCGGATTTACAATGGTGTGGACCTTGACCGCTATACCAACGCCCCGGCTGGCAGGCTGCGCGCGGAGCTGGGCCTAGCGGAGAACACGCCCCTTGTCGGGATGGTCGGCAATATCCGGCCAAGTAAAGGTTACGAATACTTTATTGCAGCGGCGCGGAAGGTCGCGGATGCCTTGCCGGAGGTTCAGTTGGTCGCGGTGGGGGAAGTGGATCCGCAAATCGGCGGGCGCCTGGTCGAACTGGTACGCCAATTCGGCCTCGAAAAACGGTTTTGCTTCCTGGGCTTCCGGTCCGACGTCGAGGCCGTCCTGCGCGATCTCGATGTATTCGTTCTCTCATCGACCAGCGAGGGCCTCTCGATCGCGACCATCGAGGCCATGGCGGCGGGCGCGCCCGTGGTGGTCACCCGGTGCGGCGGTCCGGAAGAGATTGTCGAGGATGGGAGAACGGGTTGCCTCGTTCCGCCGGGAGACGCTGCCGCGCTGGCCTCGCGCATCATCACGCTTGTCAAGGACCGGCCTCTCGCTCTGGCGATGAGCGGGACCGCGCGGCGTGAAGTCCAATCGAAATTCTCGCTGGCGGGAATGGTTCGCGAATACGAGGCTCTATACGACCGCTGCCTGAGCTCAGACTGAATCATGCTTTGGCTTTTCTGGATTTCGATGGCGTTCCTCGGCTACACTTTTCTGGGATATCCGTTCCTAGTCTGGGTGCTTTCACTGGGCCGAAGACGCGGGCATGGGCGGGCGCCCATTTTCCCTTCAGTTTCGATCATAGTGGCCGTTCACAATGGCGCGGCGATGCTTTCCGATAAGATCGAAAATTGCCTTGCCCTGGAGTACCCGAAAGACCGCCTGGAAATCCTTGTCGCCTCGGACGGTTCCACGGACTCGACGGCGGAGATTGCGCGGGCGCACTCCGGACGTGGTGTACGATTTATCGAGCTTGCCGCGCGGCAAGGGAAACACCATGCCCAGATGCTCGCGCTCGATGTCGCAAAGGGCGACATCCTGGTTTTTACGGATGTGTCGATTCGCCTTGACCCGGATGCTCTCACCAAGATCGTTTCCAACTTCGCCGACAATTCGGTTGGCTGCGTGAGCAGTGAAGATCGACTCATCACGACGAGTCACGGATCACTGGGGGAGAAATCGTATGTGCAGCTCGAGACGCGACTGCGCCGGCTTGAATCCCGCGTGCGGTCTCTCGTCGGTGTGAGCGGATCGTTTTTCGCTGCCCGCCGAGACGTGTGCAGGAAGTGGCACCCGGACCAGTCCAGTGACTTCTTCGTGGCGCTGCATTCGGTGGCCCTCGGAAAACGCGCCGTCGTGGACCCGGAGAGCCTCGGCCATTACGCGTTGACCGCCACGGAACGGGGAGAGCTGCGTAGAAAAGTCCGGACCATCGTGCATGGTCTGGATGTCTTCTTTACGCATACGGAGTTTGCAAACCCGCTCCGCTACGGCTTTTTTGCGTGCCAGTTCGTAAGCCGCAAACTCTTTCGCTGGTTCGCCCCCTTTGCTTTCTTGGGTGTGGCGGTCTCCGCTCCCTTTTTGTGGCAGCGTGGCGCCTTTTATCAGGTGTTGGTTATTGTGGAGCTGCTTTTGTTGCTTTCCGGACTCTTGGCGCTTAGCCTGGGAAGTCGGGCGAGCTTCAAGCCGCTGAAGCTCGTGTCTTTTTTCATTCTCGGGAACGTGGCGACCCTGATCGCGTGGCTGAAATTCTGCACGGGCGAGAGATATGTCCAGTGGGAGCCAACTCGACGCAGTTAAGGAATGCAGGTTAGGCGAGGCCGAGGAGACTCTAAAGCCCGCGCGTATTTCCGTCTGCCACGTGGCTTCGGGGGATCGCTGGGCCGGCGCCGAAGTTCAAGTCGCCACTTTGCTGAAGGCCCTGGCAGCGCGCAAGGAATTCAAGCTGTCGGCCATCCTACTCAACGCGGGCCGCCTGGCCGCAGAAATCGAAGGATGTGGAATTCCGGTGGGAATCATTCCGGAGTCGCGCACCGGCTTTCTTTCGATTTTGAGACAAGCGGAGCGCATTGTCGAAGGACAAGGGCTGCAAATCCTGCACTCGCACCGTTATAAGGAGAACTTGCTCGCCGCCTGGTTAGCCCGCAAGTGCGGGGTTCCTGTTTTGGTCCGCACGCAGCACGGCCTGCCCGAACCCTTTCACGGTTTCCGCAACATCAAGCAACGGTTCCTTCAACGTCTGGACACTTTCGTGGCGCGCCGCGCCACCGACTGCGTGATTAGCGTGAGCGAGGAAATGCGCCGCCGGTTAACCCAAGAAATCCCGCAGGAAAAGGTTCGCACGATTCCCAACAGCATCAGCCTCGAGTGTGTCCGCTCGGAGTTTTCAGCCCAGGAAGCGAAACGCCAGTTGGGTATTCCGGAGGACGCGCCGGTGATCGGCATAGTAGGCCGGCTCGACCGCATTAAACGTGTTGACCTGTTCCTGGCGGCAGGCCGGGAGATCGTGCGACAATTGCCCCCGACAAGGTTTGTGATTGCCGGAGAAGGTCGGGAGGAAGTTGAGCTTCGCAAGCTTGCGCGTGACCTGGGTCTTGAGAATCAGGCTCTGTTTCTTGGCCACCGGGACAATATCCACGACGTCCTTCGATCCTTCGACATTCTGGTTCTTTGCTCGGATCATGAGGGTTTGCCCACGGTTTTGCTCGAGGCCCTTCACTTGGGCGTGCCCGTAATCGCGCGCCGGGTCGGCGGGATCGGAGAGGTAATTGAGAATCGCCGGACCGGAGTGCTTCTGGATTCCGACCGGGCGTCGGCTCTGGCCGAGGCATGCCTTCAGCTCCTCAGAGATAATGACCTCCGCCGGAACCTTCAAGTCGCGGGCCGGCTCCGAGTGAGCGAGCAATATGATTCCGGAAAAGCTGCTGCAAACATCGCGGCACTTTACCATTCACTGTGCGGTGTGCGATGAGGGTCCTCTGGTTTTCGCACTTTGTTCCTTATCCTCCTACAGGTGGAGTCTTCCAGAGGAGCTTCAACCTGCTTCGCGAGGTCTCCAAGCGACGTGCGGTCCAATTGGTGGCTTTCAACTCCCTCGGTGCCTCGAAGGCCGTTGTCGACGAATCCTCCGCGGCCTTGAAGAAGTACTGCGAGCGCGTCGAAGTCTGGGAGATGCCAATCACTTGGAGGCGCGGGGTGCGCTGGTGGGTCGGCCTCGCGGCGAGCCCCTTTTCATCGGTCCCCTATAACTGCCGATGCTACTGGTCGAAGGATCTGGACGGGCGCTGGCGAGAAGTCCTCCGGGGTTGCCGCGAATCCGTCCTGCACTTTGACTCGCTGGACCTTGCACTCTATTTCTATGCGGCAGCGGATCTTCCTAAAGTCTTGAACCATCACAATTGCGAATCAGCCTTGCTCCGGCGGCGAGGACAAAACGATCGAAACCCGCTCAAGAAGGCCTATTTGCTCAATCAGGCCCGGAAGCTGGCCGCGCTGGAGCGCGAGATTTGCCCGCGCTTCGAGGTCAACGTCGTGTGCTCGGAAGTCGACGCGCAGGCACTTCGGAACCATGGCGCTGGGATCCGCACTCACCTGGTTGAAAACGGCGTGGACACCGAGTATTTCCGGCCCATCGAGGGTACCGAAGAGCCGGATACAATGATTTTTTCCGGAATGCTGAATTGGGAACCCAACGTCGAGGGCATCCGGTATTTCGTGCAAGAAATTTGGCCCCTGATTCGCCGAGACCGCCCCCGTGTGCGGCTCTATTTGGCAGGAAGAGATCCTCTTCCCTCCATTTCCCATCTGCAAGCGCAAGACCGTGGCATCGTGGTCGTCCCCAACCCGGACGATATGCGGCCGTGGTCGGGGCGAGCGATGGTTTTCATCTGCCCAATTCTGTCGGGCGGGGGAACGCGCCTCAAGATCCTCGACGCGATGGCGATGGGAAAACCCATCGTCAGTACCTCCATCGGTTGTGAAGGGCTGCGGGTCAAGAACGGCGAACACCTTCTGGTCGCGGATGATCCCGAGAATTTCGCGGCCGCGGTGTGTCGTCTGCTCGAGGAGACTCCTCTTCGGCAGCGGCTGGCGCGAAGCGGCCGGGCCCTCGTGGAAAGCGAATACAATTGGGAAGCAATTGGGCGTTGCCTCGATCAGGCCTATCAAAGCGCCCTGAGCACCGGCCGCGTGGGGGTGTTGGCCCGCGGCTGACGATTTCGAGTCGGCGCAGACGCTCCCGGTTCGCTTCGTAACGGCGTGTATGAGCAGGTTGTCCCCTGCACTCCACCACACCGGTTCTTTTGCGGCGGACGGTACTCGCCGGGTGCCCAGGGGATACCGGTATTTCGGGATGTAGCGAAACTAGAACGGCCCGTGTGCCGTTGAGGCACAAGGAAGAGCGAGAATGTGCGGCATTACCGGACTCGTTGATCCCCAGGGCATTGACCCCGCGAACCGGCAACTGGTTCAACACATGTGCGACGTCATCGTCCACCGTGGACCAGACGACGAGGGTTTCTATTTCTCCGCACTAAGTGGCCTGGGGATCCGCCGCCTGAGCATTATCGATTTGCAGACGGGCCATCAGCCCATCCTGAATGAAGACCAGAACGTTGCCGTCGTTCTGAACGGCGAAATATACAATTACCGCGAGCTGAGACAAGATCTCGAGCGCCAGGGGCACCGATTCTCGACTCAAGGCGACACCGAGACAATCGTCCACGCGTACGAGGAATACGGGGATCAATGTGTTGAACACTTGCGCGGCATGTTCTGTTTTGCCCTTTGGGACGAGCGCCGGCGGAGGCTTCTGCTGGCGCGCGACCGAGTTGGCATCAAGCAACTATATTATTCAGAAGTGAACAGGGCATTCCTTTTCGGATCGGAAATCAAGTGCATCCTGCAGTCGCCCCGGCTTGGCAGGCGCATTGACTCCACCAGCCTGGCCGGGTATCTGACGTTTCTCTATGTACCGTCCCCTTCCACAATTTACGAAGGGATTTCCGAATTGCCTGCGGCTCATTACCTGACCTGGGAAAGCGGAAAAATCACGGTGCGACGGTACTGGGAGCTGCAGTATCGCGTCGATGGAAAGCATCCCGAGAGCTTTTACGTCGAAGGATTGGCAACGAAATTAGCCGAGACGGTCAAGTCGCATTTGGTTTCGGATGTGCCCCTCGGAGCCTTCCTGAGTGGCGGCATCGATTCGGGCACGGTCGTTTCCCTCATGGCGCTCGCGGCGGACCGGCCCGTCGAGACCTTCACGGTAGGCTTCCAAGGAAAGTACGGGCTCTTCGACGAGCGAAAGGATGCACGGCTGGTGGCTGATCGCTACCGTACCCGGCACCACGAATTCCTGGTTGAGCCTGATGTGCGAGAGATTCTGCCGCGCATTGTTAAGGCCTTGGACCAGCCTCTCGCGGATTCCTCCGCTGTGCCCAATTACTACATCTGCCAACTAGCCCGCACCCACGTCACGGTGGCCCTGTCCGGGATGGGGGGAGATGAACTGGCCGGCGGTTACGAACGCTATCTCGGAGTGCTTTTGGGGAGGCGCTACCGTGCCCTTCCGTCGTTCGCCCGGCGCGCCGTGGCGCGCAGTGTCCGGTCACTGCCGGACTGGGGCGGCGGTCGAAGAATGTCCACGGCGCGGCTCAAGCGCTTTGTTCAAAGCGTGGAGAGAGATGCGCCGCGGGCTTACCTGGAACTTCTCTCCACCTTCAACAAGGAGGAACTCCGGGACCTCCTGGTCGAAAGATCACGGGATGAACTTCGGCACTTTGCTCCGGAAGACCTGGTGCTGGAAGCATTCCGCAGATGTGGGTCCGAAAGCATAGTTAACCAGATGTTGAATGCGGACATCCGCGGGTACCTCGCCGGAGACCTGTTGCCCATGACGGATCGCATGAGCATGACCCACTCGCTGGAAGTGCGCGTGCCGTTTCTGGATCATGAGTTACTCGAATTCGCCGCTTCCATTCCGCCGGGAATGAAGATTCATTCCATGACCAAGAAATATATTCTTCGGAAGGTCGCCAAGAGCCTCCTGCCGGCAGAGATTCTCCGAGGGCGGAAGCGAGGATTTTCGATCCCACTGGCCTTCTGGCTTCGTGGTGAACTCAGGAATTACATCGAGACCCTTTTGAACCGAAAGCGTATTATCCGAATGGGGTATTTCAATTATCAAAATGTCTCCCAATTACTCGAGGAGCACTTCGCAGGCCGGGCGAATCATGAGAACAAGATTTGGGCGTTGGTCATTCTTGTGTTATGGTACGAGCAATACTTGGAGAAGACGTAATCTCGCGATTATCTTCGGCCCATGCGATCGGTCGAGGTGGGATTGGTGCCGGCCTCCTCCCGACTTTGCGTTGGCCGACAGTAAGCGGTAATCAGCTTCCTGCGTCTAGCCGGTGGGATATCCCTCCCAGGTCATAACCTTTGCGGCCCGCGGCACGGGGCGCATCATTGCTCTGTATTCACTTCCTCGAAGGGCGCACCTGCGCGCAAAGGTTTTTGGATGATAATGAAACTCCAAACTAATTCTCTAGCCCAGCGTAGCACACCTGGCCAATTGTTTAGACGCTCGGCAAGCCGGCCTATAATTACGGCGATACCCGAAAGGCCCTGCTCTCGGAACGGGTGGATTACGCTGGACGCCGTGGGGAACTGGCTGGTGATCGGAAAGGAATAAGAGCGGCCGAGGATCTTCGTCGCCACCAGATGCTGCCAGGAAAATGGTAGAAGCGTGAGGCCCTTGACCCCGTAATGCGGTTCGCCTTCAAAAAAAGATCGAAACCTTGCTGGGGTCGAAATGACACAAATCCCCCCGGGCCGCAGGAGCCTGGCGACTTCCCGCGCGAACGGCTCGACCGGACCAATATGTTCCACAAGCTCCAGCGCCAAGATGATGTCAAACGCCTGGTCCGGAAAAGGCAAATCCTTGCAGTCTGCCTGGAGAATGTGTAGCGGAAGGGTGTGTTCCTCCGAAAACCGGGCTAGCGATGAAAACGCGTGGTTATTGAGATCGGACGCAAACACCCGGCATCCCCGCTGGGCAAATGCCACAGCGTGGCCTCCCCACGCACACGCGACATCGAGCACTCTCTTCCCTCGAATGCCGAAGTGCTGATCTTGAATGTAGTGGGCATATTTGAGGCCCGTGTCAAAACAAGAGAGCCGCCACTCGAGCCTGGCCGCCTTTTCTTGAGCGTTGGAATTTTCCCTGGATAGGATCTCCTTAAAACACACTTGAAGTTCCTGCCTCAAATTATCGCCTCGATGAGGGATAGTCATGGAATCGAACGCACGATGCGTGGGCCCAACCAATTGGCTACGCCGAGCGGCAGCTTCTGCCAGAGCCGCACGGCGAGGCGGTAACGAGGGTTGTCGGGCCTCAAGTGAGGCACCTGCATCCCCGGCGCGAGCCAATAATACCAGTGCAGAGCGATCTCCTCACAACCCCACTGCCGTTTGAATTGGTACACCCCACCACCGGGGGTGCATCGCCCCAAATCCACGCGACGAAACCCGTTCTGGATTCCCCATTCCAGGGCAATCCAATAAAGCAAGACGGTCGAATATTGCTTCCGCTCATCGGGAAGTGACGCAATCCAGGGCAATTCCAGAAAATCGCGGAATTTTATCGCCAGGGTAGCGGCAACGGCGCGCCCGCCTTGCGACAAAGTCAGAATCCGGACGTCCTCTCGGCACGCGCGACAGACGTTCTCGAACCAGGCGCGGGGATAAACCGGCGTGCCCAGATTACGCATGTTGGCGGCAAAGACCGAATAGAGTCTGCTCACTTGCTCGCTGCCGCCCCAACTGACTTCAAAGCCATGTTTTCGCGAATTGCGGATCTTGTTTCGCAGGCGCGAGCTGAGCTTCCCCCAAAGCTCCTCAGCTTTCTCAGGGAGATGAACGACCATCGCTACTTTGGCCGACACCTCCTGCCAGCTCAATTCCGAAGGAGCACCTTGGCGCAATTCGATGTGCTGGGCGCCTGCGTCTTTCGCGAGCTCGACAGCTTTCGCTAAAAGCCCGATGCGCGCTTCCTGGGTCTCGGCCAACATTCCGCCATAGTTGAAAAAAGGAAGCGAAACCAGAAAATGCCCGAAAAACCAACTCTTCATTCCGACCAGTGGCAGCACGCCCTGAATCCTTCCACTTTCGGTGGCGACCAGGTAGTGTGTGGAGTGCCCATAGGTGTCTTCGATCACTTGCTTCCAACGCCAGAGGTGGTAATTGGATGCCAAAGGTGAGGCGTGCACGTAGGCATCCCACTCGGCGGGGTTTGTGCAGATGTCTATACTTAGACTCAATCCTGGCCCTCCCTGGATTCTTATGTTTTCTCGACACCTGCTCTGAGAACTCATTTTGCCAGCAACCCGCCCATTTACGCAAACATCGTCTCACCACACCCGAGGCTTTGCCAGTTCCGGCACTCCGCCTTGGTCCTGAATTCGCACGGTGGAACTCGGGGGGGATTCCCGCTGCGCCCCTTTTTTGCCAAGCGATAGTTCCGAGTTATAATGCTGCGTGCCAAGGTCAATAGACGCAGAACCGGCGACCCTTCTTCAGGTCGAGGTGTGACAACGGCCTGATTGAATCTCTGGTGTGAGTCGACTTTGCGGAGTGTGTAACCACGGGGCGTGAATGCCATCTGTACCTACATCAGGGCGGCAAACCTCCATACTTGTAGTGGCCCCATTTTTCCCGAGCCGAAACCAGTCCGCAGTGTTCAATGCTACCGCGGAGACCGTTGAACTGGGAGGCCGGGTTATAGTGGTGGCGGACCGAGCCCAGGGAAAAACCTACCCCGAAAGATTTGAGGCCTTGGGTCTTCAAGAGCGGACCCGATACATGCCCCTCGGTTCCCCGCGTGACATCCTACGAGGCCTTTGCCCCTACCTGCTCCCCTTCACTCGATCAGGACGGCACGCATACAAGGGCCTAGTGAGAATACTCTCCAGTCCTCATTTGAGGACTTTAAGTTTTCGTCGCCGCATGAAGGCTCTGGTCCAGAGTCGCCTGCTTGTGGAAGACTCCTTTGACCTTCTTCATGCCCATTATCTTATTGGCGCCTACGAGTTCCTGCCGGTCGCGCGTTTCTTGAACATTCCGTTGCTTACAACATTCCATGGGTTGCCGGTCAAGGAAACTGGGCCCGAGCTTGGAGGGGAAAAGGCGGCTGAGCTTTTCCATGCGGGAAGCCTCTTCTTGATTAATACACGTTTCGCGCAGCGACAACTCATAGGCTTGGGGTGCCCGGAAGAAAAAACCCGCATTCTGCCTCAAGGGCTCCGCCTGGTGGACTTTCCGTATTGCCCAAGACCCCATCCGAAAGAAGGGCCCATCATTTTGCTCACGGTGGCCCGCTTGTCACATGAAAAGGGTCATCGCTTCGCCATCGAAGCCGTCAAGAAACTGCGCCAGCGCTGGCCTCAATTGGAATACCGGCTGGTTGGGACGGGTCCGGAAAAAGCCGAGATCGAGAGGCTGATCCTCGAATCAGGTCTGAAAGATTGTGTTCACTTGCGTGGGGAATTAACCGACGAAGGTTTGCGCAAGGAGTACGAGGGCGCGCATATCTTCATTCTTCCCAGCATCCACGACCGCAGCGGCAGCTTTCACACGGAGACCCAGGGTGTGGTCATTCAGGAGGCGCAAGCCAGCGGCGTCATCACCGTGGCCTCTCGGACAGGAGGGATCCCCGAATGCATGGATGACGGGAAGGCGGGCTTTCTCGTGCAACCGGAAAGCTCCGCGGAATTGGCCGACAAGATCACGTGGCTCTTGGACCATCCGAACCAATGGGAGGCCTGGCAACGCGCAGGTCGGGCCTGGGTCGAGAACCACTACGCCATGGAGAAGATTGGTAAATGTCTGTGGGACATCTACCAGGAGTTGAGCCGCGCCAAATCGCCCCGCGGGGGCAGAGACAATCTTCTCCGCGCGAACCTTGACGGAACGACCGGCCCGGAAGGGAGCGGCTAATGCCCAGATCTCCAGGCACGCTGCTCTGCATCACGCCCTTCAAGTCCACGCGCGGCTACGCCTGGGATCTTCTGGGCAAGCTCAACGCGGCGATGGCCGATCACCTGGCGACGCACGGGATTCCCACGCTGGTGGCTTACCCTGAAATGCCGGCGCCTCCGCCGGCGCTGGCGGGAAGCGCGGCGCGCGCCATCCAGTTGGATGGCCGCCTCGAGACCGCCGAGTCCGTCCGCGCGACGTCGGGCCTGATACAGCGCGAGAATGTCAAAGTGATTTGTTCCATTGCCAATCCCGCCTGGAGTTGGAGTTACCTTCGCCTGCGTCGCGCCGGTGTGCGGTGCATCATTGTATACGATCACAATTCGGGAGAATACACGCGTCCCCGTGGCCTGAGGCGGCTGGCCAAGTGGCTGCTCGTCCGCGTCCCTGGCGTGGTCGCGGACGTGGTTGTGGCGGTCAGCGAGTTCGTGGCGCGCCGCCAAATCGAAGCCGGCCTCATCCCGCCCCACCGCGTGGTGACGATTCGAAACGGCCTGCCCACCGTCGAGACCCAGGGCGGCTCTCAGCGGGTCCGCGCGACGTTTGCGGTGCCCGCGGAGCGCCCTCTCGTGGTCTGCAATTGCCGCGCGACTCCCGAGAAGGGTGTGCACCACCTGCTCCGCGCCTTTGAACTCGTGGCGCGGAGCCCGGACCTCTCCGGCAAGCGCCCGTTCCTGCTCTACGTCGGCGATGGACCGCAGCTTCCCGAACTGCAAGCCTTGCGCGAAACCCTGACGGCCAAGGAGGACATTCTCCTGGCGGGCTTCCGCGCGGATGCGAGGGAAATCTTGGAGGGAGCCGATATGTGCGTGGTGCCTTCCGTGTGGCAGGATGCCTTGCCGTTTGCGGTTATGGAAGGCATGGCGCGCGGCAAGCCGGTGATTGCCACGCGCGTGGGCGGCATCCCGGAGATGATTGAAGACGGCGTCAGCGGCGTGCTGGTTCCTCCCGCCGACGAAGCGGCGCTCGCCGCCGCCCTCGCGGCGCTGCTTTCGGATCCCTGCCGCGCCGCCGCCCTCGGCCAGGCCGCGCGCCAGCGCGTGGCGGAGCATTTCACCCCCCAGCAGCAGGTCCGCCGCCTTACCGCCCTTGTGGAGGCCGGCTTCGGAACGCCCTGCAAAGAGGTGAGCGGTTGACCGCCATGGGATGAGTGGAAGGCTTTACAGGATCGCCTGCTTCGCCCGCCGGATGGCTCGAATCATGGGCACGGGAAGGTAGCACGCCAGCAGGTACAGCCAGGCTCGACCATTGGTCCATCGGTACGTCAGGCTCTTGCGGAGCGCCTGACGCGCCTCTCCCATCATGAATCGGGCAAAATAATCGTAACCTAGAGCGCACGAATTCGCCGAGAGTTGATCGAGGATCAGCCGCCGGCTCCGCGAGCTTAAATCCGGCAGCGTGCGCAGCGCCTTCTCGAATACCTTCACTCGGGATGAGCCGGCTCTTCCCGTGTCGGAGGAAAGATTCCCGGGGCGATTTCGCTTGATCACCAACGGATCGGTCAGGAGGCTGATCTTCCAGCGGTGACAGATCCTGAGCCAGAGGTCGCGGTCTTCGGTAACGCGCAAGGATTCATCGAACCCCCCGACTTCAGCCAGGCAGGACCGGCGCACCAGCACTGAGGAAGTCAGAATGAAATACTCCTGGACCACTTCATCGAAGACGTAGCCGCTTCGCGCGTGGCGGCAATGCTTCAGATACGACGGCTCCACCGATCCTTCGCTTGACGCCGTGGAGAAATCCGAGCAGACCAGCGCGATTTCGGGTTCCTCGTCCAGCACCCGTACCTGCTTTTCCAGTTTGTGGGGGTCCCAGACGTCGTCGGCATCCAGAAAAGCGATGTATTCCCCCGTGGCAATCCTGATTCCGTGATTCCGGGCCGCCGATACCCCGGCGTTTTCCTGCCTTACGTAGACGGCATTCGGCGCGGCGCTTCTGACCCCTGCCGCCGTGTTGTCTTGCGACCCGTCGTCGACGACCACGATTTCAAAGTCGTGGAACGTCTGAGCCAACACGCTCTTCAGGGCTTCTGCAACGGTTTGACCGCAGTTGAAAGCGGGGATGACAACTGATACCGTTGGCACCGTATGACCTTTTGTTCTCGGTTTAATGGTCGGAGTCGCGGAACCCTGCTAAGCGAAGTAAAGTATCTCCGGCGCTAGTCGATTTTCTCTCGTGATCGTGTATCTTCCCGCCTTGCAGCGGTATTCGGAATTCATTCGCAAGACTAGCTCCCGAACCATCTTGGCATTTTTCCGAGGGTCGGTAGTGTGTTCCACGGCAATCGCGAGTTGGGGCTGGTAACGACGAAGCGTCTCCGCCGCGCCATCTAGGGCTTTGAGCTCCGCGCCTTCGATGTCCATCTTGATAAAATCCACACGGGACAACCGCAAATCTTGAACGACCGCGTCAACGGGTTCTACATCGACAACGACCTCGTAGGCCGCCTCTTCTGGAGGGATGTTCACGAAGGAGCTGCGGCCGGGGCGTTTCGGGTCGACCGTAAACCGGAGGGTACCAGTGGAGTCCCATGCGCCTTTGGGCACAACCACCACTGTGCCCGCAGCTATTTCTGAAGCGAGATTCCAACGAAGGGCGAGGAGAGTACCCGGCGTCGGTTCCATACAGACGACGCGCTGCGCCCCTGCCCTGACCGCCTGCTTCGCGAAGAGACCAACGTTCGCGCCTATGTCAAGCACCACTGCTCCGGGCCTCACGTCAACTGTTCCGTGACAGTAAGCCTTCGTCTGGAACTCGTTTACCAGAAAACCCACGTGTCCGACGTTCTCAGTATCCATTGTGGCCAGTTGGCCTAATCGAGTACGCCAGATTGTTACGCCGCCCTCTTGTCGTACGATCTGAATCTCACGCCGAATCTCTTCCCGGTCCTCCTCGTATTTCCCGTCGTAGAGGGCAACCGCGGAAAGGGGGCTGTAGAAACGGTCCGGCCCGAATAACGACAGCGCAGCCACCCGGGCAAGCGGATAGAGACGATTGCTCTTCAGCCACTGTGGTATCACCGTAGCCTCATGAACCCAGCACGCGAGTGGACCCCAATTACTTGAGCTCTGGCGCGATTCCTACTTCGAAAGTTCGCGAGCTGATTCTCCCCTAGTTCGGGCCTTCGAGCAAGATCATTCAGGGCGTGTAGTGTCTTGCATATTCAGGGCATGTGCCTTATTTTAGCAGTGAGCCTGCTGAATCCTGGAAATGCCATTCCAGCGATCAATTCAGCGTCGCATCCAAGAGCAAGTTATTATGTCCCAAACATTCGAACTGGTCGTCAAGCCGCGCAAAGGTTGGCAACCGCTCGACTTCCACGAAATCTGGCTTTACCGCGAGCTCCTGGGTTTCCTGGTCTGGCGGGACGTCAAGGTGCGCTACAAGCAGACCGTGCTGGGGGGCCTCTGGGCGCTTCTCCAACCTCTCGCCGCCATGTTGATCTTCACCCTGTTCTTCAACCGCCTGGCGGGAATCCAGAGCAACGGCCCGCCCTATCCGCTCTTCGCCTATGCGGGCGTCACGGCCTGGACGTTCTTCTCGAACGCCGTTTCCGCCTCGAGCAACAGCCTGATCGGCAACCAGCAATTGATTTCCAAGGTCTACTTTCCCCGCATTTTTGTTCCCATGGGCGCCATTGGCGCCCTGCTGCTGGACATGCTTATCAGCCTGGTCCTCATGTTCGCCCTGCTCCTCTATTATCGCTGGCCCGCGTCCCTGCTCCTCCTGGAGTTGCCCGTGTTCATGCTGGGCAGTTTTCTGGCGGCCAGCGGCTTTGGGCTTATCCTCTCGGCGATGAATGTCCGGTTCCGCGACGTCAAGTATGCCGTGCCTTTTGCCGTTCAGATGGGCTTCTTCGTCACGCCGGTGATTTATCCGCTGAACTACATCCCCGCCCGCTATCGCCTGGCCATGTCGCTCAATCCCATGACGGGCATGGTGGAGGGATTCCGGCACAGCCTGCTGGGCACGGCGGCGCAATGGAATGTCATGGGGCTGTCGCTCGCGGTCAGCGTGCTGATCTTCGTGACGGGATTGTACACTTTTCGGCGCATGGAACGCCTCTTCGCGGATATCATCTAAGGAGGTTTACGCAATACGTCGTTTGTAGCGGCGTTCTATGAGCGCCGAAAAGACGCCGGTCGCAGGCCGCCGCTACAGCAGTGGACATCATCTCAATGCCTCCGATTATCGAAATCAGGAATCTTTCCAAGATGTACCGCATTGGCGCGCACCTCCATAAGGACGAGACTTTTCGCGAGCTTCTGGTCCGGACCCTGCGCAAGCCCTGGGTCCGCCGGCCGTCTCCCCTGGCAGAGGCCACCGGCTACTCGGATGACGACTCGATCTGGGCCCTTAAGGACATCAACTTTGACGTCGAGGAGGGTGACGTCGTCGGGATCATCGGCCGCAACGGGGCGGGGAAAAGCACGCTCTTGAAGATTATTTCCAGGATTACCGACCCCACGGAAGGGTTTGCGCGCATCCGGGGACGCCTCGCCAGCCTGCTCGAAGTGGGCACGGGTTTCCATCCCGAGCTGACGGGCCGGGAAAACATCTACCTCAACGGCGCCATCCTGGGAATGCGCAAGGCCGAAATCGAGACGAAATTCGATGAGATCGTGGATTTTGGCGAGATTGGCAGGTTCCTCGACACGCCCGTTAAGTTCTATTCCAGCGGGATGTACGTGCGCCTGGCGTTTGCCGTCGCCGCACACCTCAATCCCGAAATCCTGGTGGTGGATGAAGTCCTGGCGGTGGGCGACCTGGCTTTCCAGAAAAAGTGCCTGGGGAAGATGAGCGAGGTCAGCCAGGGCGGGCGCACCGTGCTCTTCGTCTCCCATAACCTGGCGGCCGTGCAGAGTCTGTGCCGGAAAGGAGTGGTCCTCAAAGAAGGGCGGCTGGTCTTCAACGGCGGCGCCAACGATGCGGTGGATCATTACATGCAGATGGTTTCGGGCCCCGGCGAAACCTCGCACGCCAACGTGGTCGATCTCAGTCGTGCCGGGACTCGAAACAGGAAGTATAGGCCCCTGCTGCGGCGCCTGGAGTTGCTGACCGACAATGGCGTGCCGTTGCTGGGCGGAATCCCCATCGGAGCCCCGCTCAAAGCCCTGATCCATTTCCGGCTGGAATCCCCCACCCCCAGCTTCGATGTTGGCCTGGGATTCGATAATCTCTATGGGCAGAGAATTTTTTCGGCACATTCGGCTTACGAGCCGAAGCGCGTCCACGAGGTCCGGGAGGGCGAGCAGGTCTTTGTTTGCGAGATTCCGCAGCTTACACTGACCCCTGGAGAATACAAGCTTGTTGCGTGGGTGGAGATTTCCGGCGGTGTTGTTGACCTCGTCGAGGATGCGGCCCGTCTCACTATAGGGGAGTCGGACTTTTACGGGACCGGTAAGGTCCCTCGTTCGGGAACCTGCGCCCTCGAGAACCATTGGCGGCTGCAGTAAGAGGCCACACCTTCAATTTTGAGCAGTTCAATTAGCCGATGACGCGAGCCCCCGCAGTTACCTCTGTGCTCTGGCTTAACCCTCTGAAGTATGGCTCGATGGAGGAATACGCGGTTCACCTCTCCCGGGCGCTTACACAACGAGGGTGGCGGAGTATTCTTGTTTTTTCTGGTCCACTTGCAGCGACTGTCTCCCCTCACTTCGAAGGAAGCGGGGCGGTTATTGAGGTCTTTGAGGACGCCGGAACTTTCAAGCGTTACAGGAGTCTGGTTCGGATCCTTAGGACATATCGCCCTGATATAGTCCACTTTCACTTTTTCAACGTGTTCACAGTGTTGCCCATTCTTGCCTCGCTCTCGCGCCCACGGGCGATATTTTTCACAGATCACGTTCGTGAGGGAGAGGGAATCAGTTGGAAAACAAAGGTTCAGTGCCTGCTTTGGGACCGGGTTGTTTTGCGCCTCCTAGGCACAAGAGTTCTGGCAGTGTCAGATCACATCAAAAGGACTCTGGTGAATAAGTTCAAAATGGCGCCAGGAAGGGTCCAAGTCCTTTACAATGGCGTGAACTTGCGTAGATTCCAGGCTCTAGACCCCGACCAGGCAACCTCGCTCAGGAATGAGTTGCACCTGCAGTCCGGGCAGGCAGTGGTGATTTGTGCGTCGAACCTCAGACCCGAAAAGGGGATCAGTGATCTCCTTGCGGCGGCAAAGGAAGTGCTGGCCAACAAACCGGATTGTATCTTCTTGATCGTAGGCGATGGTTCGATGGCCGACAAGCTTGAGACAGAAGCCGAGGAGCTCGGAATAGAGAGGAGCGTCCGATTCACGGGCCTTCGTTCTGATGTCGACCGACTTATGGGCCTGGCTGACTTGGTAGCGGTCCCCTCAACGTGTGGGGAGGCCGCCCCATTTGTCGTTCTTGAGGCAATGGCCTCGGCTCGCCCAACCGTGGCAACCCGCGTGGGGGGTATTCCGGAATTTGTGGAGGACGGCGTGACGGGTATCCTGGTTAGTCCCCAATGCCCCGGAGAGCTAGCGCACGCTTGCTTGCGCCTTGTCGACTTGCCAAACGAGGCGGCAGCCATGGGACGCGCAGGCGAGGGAAGGGTGAAAGCCCATTTCTCAATAGATCGATGGGTCCGCGACACCGTCGAACTATACGACAATGCGCTGCGCGTCAGGTCGCTAGTTCCCTAGCAATGTCGTAACTCACGGGGGGCCGACGAGCTGTTCCGCATGTTGTTTTGACGCGGTCGTGATTGTTATGGGCCCAGATTAGTCAAACTTAAGTCATCGAAGTAGCGGTACTCGTCGACGAGATTCCCGACCGCGCTGCTTGAGGTTTGCGCCTGCTCCCCTAGTACCCAATACTGCAACCCGTAAGCTGTGCCTAAGTTGAGGCACATGGAGTTGCTCACGTCGACGAGCTGGGAGTTGACTGTGGGGTAGTAGGTCCCGTTGACCCACAGCTTCAACACGCCGTTGCAAGATCCGGACCACCCGGATCCATTCCACGTGACTCCTGTGCTCGTGTCATTTTGAACCTGTATCTCTATAGAATTCCAAGTATCAAAATTCAGCGTGGCTTGGGTCCCGTTAACGTATGGATAGTACGCCACGGTCGCGCCGCCCGGAATTGGAGAGTCTTGGACGTTGTACACTAACGGGACGTTGTTGACCCCGTTCACCTCACCCTTCAAGAAGAAGCTCCAGCCCGTGGGGGTTCCACTGGGGGTCTGCCAGGCATACAGCAGCTTTCGCTGGATGCCGTTCACTATCGCACCAGGCGCGGGGTGCTGCAGATAGAGATTAAAGCGAAGATCCCACTTGGTCAGGCCATTCGCAGGCCCACCGATTGGACTGCTACCACCGTACCAAATGTTCAAGCCGCTATCTTGCGTGCATGGTGTAACCGCACATGTGAAGTAGTAGTGAACCGCCGCGGAGTACTGCGGGCTGGTCACATACGTCGAATTGGAATTCATCGTGATGGCGGGATCGGTGTTACTGAACTGGGTCGAGCTATAGGGAAGTGAAAGGCTCCCCGAATCAAAGTTGGACGCGAAGACGGTGGCGCTGGTGGACGTCGTGCTCGTTGTCGTGGGCGCCGCGATGGTCATGGAATAGGTATAGGAAGCGGTGTTGGTTGCGCTGTCCCTGACTTGCGCGGCGAAGGCATAAGACGCCGCGTTGGTGGGAGTTCCGGCGAGCGCGCCGGTGGAGGCGTCGAAGG
>JAIQGA010000008.1 GCA_020072925.1 Terriglobia bacterium
CACATGGTATCGGCATGTCAAGAGGAATATCAATATATACATGGGAACATTTCCGACGTCCAAAGCTCCCCCCAACCCTTCCAAAATCAGAGCGTTGACCCACAATTCAGCGACGATTATCCGGGGAACTTCGGGCTAGAGCGGCATAGGTCTCCGAACTCCAACCGGTTCTTTAGTGTCGCCCTCGGGGATGGTGGAAACCCCTCGCCTTCAGGCGAAGAATAGTTTGGCGATACGGCTGCCGCTTTCGCAGCCATGAGCCATGGGCCTTAAGTTCAGGAATTCTTTAAGTCGTCTTCCAGACGACAACCGGCGCTCCAAAAGCAGGACTTGCCGGAACATAAGGCCGCATGGCAAAAACTCCAAACCCCTCGGCTTCAAGCCGAGGGTTGTTTAGTTAATACGTCCGAGTGGGTCATTGTTTCTGGGTGCGCCGTGAATTGCAAGCGCGCGCGTAGGGCTCCGTCTGCCCCCGACCTTGAGTCTGACGTCAACCATTCCAGGGCTGTATATTAGACAGGCTGAACGAAGTGGCAATTAAGTTTGAGTGGATGCTTGGCATAACCACAAACATTCCAATCGGGATGGAGATGTCTTCGGTCGTTCCAAACGCAAACGACCTGATTGAGCGCGGACCATCGGGGGTCGCCCGGCCTTTGATCAAGTCGCTGACTACGAGGCCCTGCGCTTGATTGGCGATTGCTGCCCCGACTTCTATCCTGTGATAGAACATACCGGCTCCGGATCGAGAGTCCTAAACATAGATCTCAGATGACACGGCAGAATCGAAATTGCCTGGAACGGAAGGAGGACACAATTCCGATGAATCGCAGAAGCTTTCTCAAGAGCGGCAGTACGCTGGCAGTGTCCGCGGGGATTGGTGCGGAGGCGGCTCAGGGTATCGTCCCTGCTCACAACTGGGGCAAATACGACTTTGGCTCAGGTCCTCAAGTCAGCGACCGGCTGAACCAGGGCCCCTTTCCACAGTACCCTCCTGATGCCACTATCCCCAGCGATGAAGTGGTGATGACCACCACGCCGTCCGATGAGGTAGTGCCTGGCTACGGCAAGGGGCTGGTCACGTACGTCACGGCGGACATGGGAACAGATGAGATCAAGTCGGACAACATTCCGCAGGCGATCGAGGACCTGATTCATTTTCCGCTGGGACAAAAGCTTTATATCCGGCCCACGTGGAGGGAAATCCAGCCACGGCAGGGACGTCTTGATTTTCCCGATTACCTGAAGCTTATCTTCGACCTGGCCAGGAAAAACAACAAGCGCATCGGATTTCGGATTCAGATGAGCGCTCCGGACTATTTCAACCAGCCTGCGCTGCCGGACTTTGTTCTCAACAAAGTGCCGTTGGTGAAGTTGGTGGGCGCTGGGATGCAAAGGAACACGTCCAACGCAAAATGGATGCACAATCCCTACGCGCAATATCAGCCCCGGTTCGACGATCCCTTCTTCCAGCAGGCATTCCGGGAGCTGATTGGCCTGTTGGCGGCGGAGTTTAATGGAAGTCCATTGATTGAGTCTATGGATACCTTCATGTATGGCTTCTGGGGCGAAGGTCACACCTGGCCGTACAGCAACAACCCCTTTCCGGATTACCAGACGGCGGAGCGCACCTGGGTGAACATGCTGGAAGTTCAGTTGGAGCACTTTACCAAGACGCCCTTGTTCACCAATACGCAGCCGGATTTCAGCCGGGTCGGAAACTCCGAAGTTCTTGACCGCACGGTGCGCAGTAACAACTGGATCCGGAGTGACACGATCTTTATCGAGAATGAGCAGATCGAAGCCTTAAGCAATCGCCCGCCCTGGATTGCCGTGTTCATTGAACAGGGTGTCCCGGGCAGTGCACCGCAATCCGTTCATCTGGATGAGGGGATTTCGCCCTCGGACGACATCATCGCTCACGTCATGGACGTAGGAGCCAATTACTGGTCGCTCTGGAATTTTCACGACATCAGCGCAGGGAACTTAATGAGCTGGTACCAGGCTTTTCCGACGTGGTTCGACCGAATTAATCAGCAGATTGGTTACCGGGTCAGGCCATCGGTGATTTGGAGCTATGAATATGAGGGATACCTCGGCGTGATTGTCGGCTTTGCGAATGACGGCATCGCTGGTGTTCCGGGGGTGCTGCGAGTGACCGTAGAAAGCCCGGAAGGGACAGTGTTGCTGAGTGGTTGTCTGGACCCGGGGTATCCGCTGCCGCGAAAAATCCGCCAGGCGCAGTTTGTGCTGCCCAAGGGCACGAAATGGACGGGACTGAGGCTCAAGGCAGAGATCGAGGTGAAAGGAATGAGATATCCGCTGCGGTGGGCCTGTCACCAGAAGTTGAACGACGATGGCACTCTCACCTTACGCCCAAATGGGCGGCACGCATCGTGAAATGACTTGTGGCCTTCTGACACGGAAACAACACCCGTAAGTCGGTCGCAGCTTGCCATTGTCCGGACGCACCTGCGCGCTTTCGATCTGCTTACGTTGTTCCACTCGACTTTCAAGGGGAACCGACCGAGGAACCGGTGGTGCTTGCAGGGAGGCCCGCTGCAGCGCTCTGCTTCCGCGGCCCAGATGGGAACCTACTCGAGTTATTGTCGATGCTGCCTGAGGCTCCCCAGCCCCATTTGGGCGTTATCAGTTGGAATCGCTGGAACCGAAGCCGCTAATGCGATCAGAGTCGGCCGCCTTGAATGACAATTGCCTATTGTCTCGGATTCATCGAAAGTGTCCCCGAGACCGTTGGAGGTGAGCGACGGTCCGGTTCATATTACGCTACCTCCTGTTGAGCTAACGCTCCCTTCTGATCCAGGGCCGCTTTCAGCATCCAAAGATCCCGGTAACCCATAATCCTGCGAAAGTTTCGTTCCGTCATGAGCAAGGCTGCGGCGGCCCAGCGCAGCACCATCTTCCCGTCCCGCCAGCGGCAGATGCGCCGCGTGCGCAGTCGCACGCCGCTGTGGGGGCTTTCGATGACGTTGGTCGAGACCAGGCAGCGCGAAAGGGTTGGCGACAAACCCAGACGGTTGACGGTGAACATTTCTGCCGAGCCCTCGCGCAAGCTCGCCGCCGCGCTGGGATATTCTCGCTTCAGCCACTCGGCCTGCTTCTCCGGCTTGGCCATGCCTTCCTTCGCCGGCAGCCGAAGAGCCGCCCGAATTGCCGCCTTGGTCTGCTCGTTCAGGGGGTCCGGCAAGTAGCCCATCACGTTCTTGAGCTTGTGCTGACGACACCTTTGGACGGGATTCTCCGTCCCGAGAACTGCGTCGATCGCCGCCCGCAGCGCCTTCGAACCGTCGATGACGAACAAGTATTTCCGGCCGGTCTTCAGGCCCCGCTGCACTAGGTCTTCCAGCAGGCCTTTGGCCACCACCTGATTCTCACGGGCGTCGGCGGCGATTTCCCGGACGTGCTTCTTACCTTTTCCATCCACGCCCACGGCCACCGAAACGTCGATCTGAGAGTGCCGCTACAGTTACTTGCGACCTGAAGGTCGGCGCTACACCCACGATCATTTGCTTTGGACGCCGTAGTGAAGCAACGCTTCGAGATTAATGGCGCTTTCCCACGGGCGGCAGCGGGTAGCTCGGGGTTGTCCATCAAGGTAGTACTCCGCCCAGGCGCCAGTGGGGTCAACCATCTGGAGGACTCGACTGTAGACAGGCCTCGCAAGCGGGTCGTGCAACTCCGTGAGCGCGTAAAGCAATATGCCGAGATCGTATCCAACAATCTTTCCCGGCACCGAGGGCGCATCCGCGCCCTGGAAGGAGCCCGTCTCCAAGAAGTCATTCGCCAATTTCCTGACGATAGGCGCCAATTCTTCCTTGCGAAACAGGCTGCTGTGGAAATAAAACGGCGCCAAGCTCACTGAGGCCAGCGCGTAAATCTTCACGGGAGCGGCATGGTAAGTTCCCATCGACATGCAGGCGGGGCACAAATAGCGGCCGGTGGAGCTACGCTCGTTCCAGGTGAGGTGCTTGAATCGTTTTTCGGCCATGCAGCGCTCGCACACTCCGTGCCGGAACTGCGGCAACGGCGCTGCCGCCGCGCGCTCGGGATTATTGGTGATCAGGCGGCCATCGCGCCAGAAATTCCTCCGGTAGTTGCGCTGCACCTCATCGAGCACGCCGCGCGCCGCGGCCACTCGGGCCGCCTGCCACTTATGATGTTGCTCGGCCCAATTCACCAGCTTCTTTCCGCTCTCGAGGAAAAGGAGCGTCGCCTCCGCGGACCCATCATTCAGGCCGCTTCTTGGCAACAGGCCTCCCGCCACATAGGTTTCGTCGCCATTGAAAGGCAACATGTCGAGAACCAGGTTTTTCTTTTGAACCTCCCAGGCCCATTCGAGCATCGGCAAGATTTCTTCCACGTAACGCTCGTCATGCGTCGTTGCCAGAAGGTCGAACGCGCCCATGATGAGGTAACCGGGATTTTCAACTTCATCATTTTCGTGGACATGGAAGAACATGTTGGGCTCCATGCCCTGTCCATTGTGAAGAACGTGGGAGCGCTGCCAGAGGCTCCAATAAAAGTCGTAGATCGCCCGCGCCCGGTCCGGCTCGCCGAGAAAGAGTAACGTGCGGCCCACTCCGTATTGGTCACGCACCCCGAACCAGTGATAATTGTGGCCCGCCAGAACTCCACCGCCATCCGATTGCTGCGCCGCCAGCAGCACCGCGACGTCATCCACCGTGTGCAACAACTGATCGCGGTCCGGCACATTGGGATTGATTCGCGACCCGAAATCCGTCCGCGCCCGCGAAAACCTTTGCCAATGCGCGCGCGTGCGTTCGAGCAATGGATTGACGCCGCTCACCAATATTGCTTCCGTATCATGGACAACCGCAGGATATTCGTCGCCGCTGACCACCGCCAGTGACGATTCACCCGGCTCAACGGTGAGCATCAGATCGGTCGGCGATTGCCGCTTCGCTTGCACCTTGCCCCTCCACACGAGTTGGTACCATTCGGGCAGATGGGTGAGATAGTTCATGAAGATCGGCCTGCCCGTCGGGATTTCAATCAGCGCGCCGCCTGCCGCACCCCGCGATGCATAGCGGTCTCCGTTTTGCACCACGTCGGTGCCTTCGGCCCAATGGAGGTGGAGTTGAAGAGGCGCGTCAGTTTGAATGCGGCGTAAGAATACGGGCGATTCGGAATCGACGAAGTCCAGCATCGCGCCGGACTTCTTCGCATCCTGAAAGATTTCGTGATGCCAAATGGCCGCGCCGGGCTCGCGCCACGAATGGGTGACAGTAGGCGCCGAAGCCTCCAACCGAACCGACAAAGCCGTCGGCGCGACATACGGAGGTCCAAAGACCTGAATGATGTCCGGCCCCTGCTCGTAGGCAATCAGCTTTCCGTTGCCAAGGCAGTGAACGCTGCCATCGTCAGGTCCGGTACTCGTCCAGATTCGCTCCCGCGGGGACGTGGAGGAATTGCCTGGCAGCCCGGAGGGCGCACTTGACGGCCAGCACAACAAAACCATCAGCCCGGGAAGTGTGATGCGAAGGATTCGCGAAAAAAATGTGGATGCGTGTTTCAACGCCGCCTCAAAGAGTTTTCAATGACGTTGTAAGGTAAGTGCTGGTGGGTGGACGGCCATTACTTGGCAAGGATGAGCCGCCGGCGACCATTCACTCCCTCTGCCCCAACCTCCCCGCCTCGCACCCGCAGACCTCAGGCCACCTGGAGATAGAGCGCTGTGTAGATTCCCGGATCACCCACGATCACTTGATCCCTGCTTGGTGTCGATTCAACTGGCAAATCCCGCCCCCCCGGCCAAACCGTCCTCGCCCCCACCACATGCAGTCGCTGCGGGTCCGTCCTGATGCGCACGCTCGGCGCTTTCCACAGCTCACCTTGGGTCGCGGATTGGATCGAATTAAGGATCTGGACGAGGACGAAACGCTTGCTTTTGTCCCAGAAGAATGTCCCATGAATGTATTCGGAAGAAGGCTCGGACCTCAGCTCCACCACAGGGTTTGGCACCAGCCCACGCACGAGCGCGGGGACCCAGTTATGGATCCAGTAAGGGCCACGGTACTGAAAGCTGGAAATGTACGACGGCCAGTCGCTCAGAGCGCGGAACATGGGAACACCGAGGAACATCGCCCGGCCTTTACCAAACTCGTTGTATGTAACGGCGGTTCCTCCCTTCTCTTCACCCGGTGGTGGTGCCGACCAGTTGTACCACTTGTAATGTTCCAAATCCTGGACCATGTAAGGCAGCACGTATCGCATCACCTCTTTGGCGTTGCGCGTTTTCAGCTTAAGGAACGTGCCCGGCAGGCCGACCGTGCCTTTGCCCAAAAAGGCAGCCAGCGGATGTCCGGCCGATTCGAGGTAAGTCGATATGAATTGTTGCCGGAGCTTGCCTTCCGAATCGTAGGCGTATTTCCGCTCTTCTGAAACATAATCAACCCCGAAGACATCGGCCAAGGCAAAATTCGGGCGCGCGTGACGCTTCTCGTCCAGCAAGCCGCATTTCCCCGTCCCAATCAGGGTTCCGCCTTTTTCGACCCAGGCCCTGATCAACTCAGCATGATGATCCGAAAGCACCTCCACTTCGGGCAGGACCAGCGTATCGAACTTGCTGAGCCGGTCCACGGTCAGGCGGAATTCGGGAAGGCTCTCAACTGGCCGCCCGGCATAGGTGAGCAGTTCGAGCGCCCCCACCATGGAGTGGCGGAAGTCCGTGGGGCGTTTCTGGGCCGCGAGTTCCTCTTGGGTGGATTGGCTATAAAACACTGCGGAGCTCAGAACGGGTTCGGCGCCTTCCAGCAGGCAGTCGACATTGCGCACATCGTGCCAAGCCTCTTTCGCCACTTTGAACCAGTCATCCGAGTAACCCTGCCCCCCATTCAGCCCACTGACCAGCGGCGTCTCGCCGATGAAAAAGGTGCGCGCATTTTGCACGAGTAAGGCGTCGGCTCGGACTCGCGCCAAGGATCCCGGGTTTTGGTCCGCGTAAGGATACCAATTCCAAATCCCGGCTTGGTAATCAGGCCGCCCCCAGCCTCGCAAAAGTATTGCGCCCAGCGCAATCCCCGTAGCCGATAGAATTGGCTCGGCATAGGGAAAGCTCACCCGTTGCTGAATCTCGTCGGGGAAAACTTCCGGCCCTCCATTCAGTGCGATCAAGGCGTGGGGCCGATGCTTGCGGGCGTTGGCCATGATCTCGTCGAGCATGGCAACCGTCGTGCGATGCTGGTGCCAGCGATATCGACGCTCCCACCCTTCGCGCGTCCCAAAACCCTCGCGATAGGGATCGCCGGGGTGCTCTTGGTTCCAGGCCTCTTCCGTGTACTTGCAAAAGCAAAAGGGATTTCTGCCGCTCCCTTCGTACGCCCAGAACTGTATGCCAAAGATGTCCAGGAACAGTTCATCCACTGCGTATCGTGAGAAGATCTCGTCAATCATGCCCAGCACATACTGGCGGTAAGGAGAGTCCAAACAAGTTATGTTCCACCGCCCATCCCAGCGTTGGCGCTCTCCCTGTTCGTTCACCCAGGCATAGTCAGGATGACTTAAGACAATCTGCGTATTGAATTGCAGACTGTAATAGCAGATGACGGACATCCCGTTTTGGGTCGCCAGTGAGACCTCGGTTCCAAAAAAATCACGGTCAAGATTCGGATGGCGCACTCCCACATCACTGGTGTAGAGGGCGTAACCCCAGTGATCCTGCGCATAGAGCAGAACCGTTTCAGTGCCCGCCTCTCGCGTCAGCGCCATAGCCGGGGCCAGATTGATATCGAACTTCCCTTCGGGCGGAATGTGTATCGACCATTCCATGGTCCGGTAGGTCTTGTCAGGAGAGATGACACCCTCTCTCTGATGCTCGGCGCAAAGCCCCGCGAGTTGTGGATAATCCGCCTTCGAGGCTGACCCTGGAAGAGCAGGCGCGAGCATAGCTGTTCCGAAGGTCGCGCCGACAGTCCCCAGAAAGCCGCGACGAGTCGTCAGGGTTGTGGCATTTTGCGATCCCTCACGGAGGAGTTCGGAACGTCTATGATTTCCCATTGCACGCTCCCATCTGCAAGTTGATACCGCGCCTTTCGTCGATATTCATCGGGAATTTCCATTCCGGCCTTGCAGCGACGCCGAGTATACACCCAGTCGCTTCCTAGACTTCCGTAGATGCCTCAGGGAAGCTGTGGAATATCTCGCCATTTTGGTGGAAGGCAAGAGCGAAGTGGATTGCGAGATGCTCATGGTAAAAGCGAAGCGGCAGGAAGGGGTGAAGGGCCGCTCGCAAGCGCTTTGCGGAGGCGAGCCATCGAGCATGGGAGCTGAATAGCAGCCAAGGCTAGAGGGAGTCAGCAGAGAGTTGAAATTGAAGGGCGTGAATCGGCGGCAGATGATCCTGCGCGCCGTGGAGGCGGAAAAGTTGATCGAGCCGGAGCACCCGGCGCGGGCGATTTGGGAACTGGGGGGCCGGCTGGACCTGAGCGGGTTTAGGGGGACGATTGAGTCGGTGGAAGGCGAGGCAGGGCGACCAGCCTGTGATCCGCGGTTGTTGATCAGCCTGTGGATTTATGCCTACAGCGAAGGGGTACCAATTATGCCTCCGGTGACACAGCGACGGCCAGACCAACATCCTCGATCATCCGGATGGGGAGACAAAAGGCAGGACAAGCCTGAACAGTGTACCGTCTTTGCGTGCGGGTTCCAGGTAGATTTCTCCGCCTTGGTCGTGGAGGATTTTCTGCACGATCGCCAGGCCAAGACCCGTGCCACCTTCTTTGCCACAAGTCACAAACGGTTGGAAAATGGCGTGGCGGATGCTTTCCGGGACACCCGGGCCATTGTCCCAGATGCTGATTTCGACATGATCTTGTCGCCCCAAAGACCTCACGTGGATCCTGCCGGTGTGGAGTGCGACCGCTTCGCAGGCGTTAAGAACGACGTTTATGACCACCTGCTGCAGCCGTCTAGAATCGAAGTAACCCTTGGTTAAACCATCATGATCGTAGCGGATCACAATGCGCCGAAATTCCGGCCTTACCGCCACGACATGGACCGCACGGTTGACGGTTTCCACAATGTCGGCGACTTCCAACCGCGGGGTTGCAGTGCCCTTGGAGAATTCCACAAGCAACGAGATGAGGTCGTTCATCCGGCATACAGCCAGACGGATTTCTCGGCAAAGATCTTCGCGCTGCAACCCGTCCAGATCATGCTCGGCAAGGAGTTCCGAGTAAGCCAGAATAGCAGTCAGGGGATGACGCAGGTCGTGGTAGATGAAGCCTGCCAAGGGGCCATCGACCCATCCCGCGCGCGGTTCCCTGCTATCTCGGCCACGCGCTTGAATATCCGTATCGCCGTAGTCGTCGAGAACTGTCTGCCCATTGATCGTCATGAATCACCTCAACTTGTATCCTCTGTTTTGGGTCAGAGCCGCCCCGCCAAATAGGAATAACGCTCTTATCCCCGCTCTATTTGGCGGCAAGAATAGGACGCCGCTCGAACCAACTGCTCAGCCTTTTCCGCAGTTGCAGGCGCCCGCGCATCAAACGGCTCTTGACAGCCGCAACCGAAAGCCCCAGCACACGCGCCGTGTCTTCAGTTGAAAGGCCTTCAATGTCACGCAATACAACGACGATGCGCAGCCGAGTCTCCAGGTCTAACAGTGCCTTCGACAGGATCGCGCGTAACTCGGTCCCGCTATAGCTCTCCTCGGGATTATCGCGCCAATCTTCGACATCCCTGGATGCTGAGATGGGTTCGTCACTGCGCGCCGGCTGGTCGAGCGAAACCCAGCTTGGTGCACGCTTCCGCCGCAGCTTGGTTATCGATTCATTCATCGCGATGCGGACCAGCCACGTATAAAACCGCGACTCTACTTTGAAACGCCCAATGCTCGAGTACGCTTTCAAGAAAGTTTCCTGCAGCACGTCTTCAGCGTCCTCAGCGTTCTTCGTAACCGCGTAGCTTAAGCGGTAGATCCGCCGCTCATACTGCTTGACCAAGATGCTAAAGGACTCGGAGTCGCCCATCTGCGCCCTTCGAACCACCGCGGCTTCATTTTCCAGGTGTGCAGGCATCGGAAGTTCTATCAGCTCCATTCAGGCTCATTGCTTTTGCCCCGTGATGGCGGAATTCCGCCCTTAGGGTTACGAAGCTGCAAAGCCAAGAATGGTGCAAGGTTCAAGATGGCAACGTTGCGGGCTTGGAGTTCCTTGAGGGCCTCGATCCCGGCTGCATCAGCGAACGAGACGTCCGCCAAGTCAAGGGTCAACCGCGCATTCTCACCCGGAGCATGCAGGTCGCAGGACCGCCGCAGTTCCTCAACACTTCGGCCCGTCAATCGACCTTCCACGCGGAGCCTGACAGTAGCATTCGACGAGTCAACGACTGTTATCCTTAGCATTTTGAAAGTCCTGAACTCGAGTGCCCTTATGAGCAGGTGCCTTGCCAGTGTCTAGATGCGGCAGCGAAATTACCTACGGATGATGAGGATTGTGTTGCGGGCTCAATCTCAGAGGAAATCTCGAGTAACCTTGTACTCAAAATCAACAGGTTGCAGTTGGCCTCCGCACTTTCCTCCAGCGGGGCTGATGCTCAACTGACCCCGCGTGAGAATTTACCGGCGTCGCGGAGATCTTAGCAAATGACACGCTGGTTCAATCCCTACCGTATCTGGTGGGAGAACTACCGTGGGTGGTGGCCGGGGCGCCTGATTCCAAGCTTCTGCATCCGATGGCGGAGGGTGTTGGGGTGGAGATTCAGGATTTTAGCTGCGCCCTTTGGTCCCTCGATCACTCCGCCCGTCTGTTGAAGAGCGGCAAGGATATGACTGCGCTCTACCTCCTCCAAGGTTGAGAGTCGTGGAGGTTCAGAGCTTGCCTGAGAAGACCCCTGACCAGACATTTCAGGTTTTTGCGTGCCTCTCCCGGAGGAGAGTCCCGGCACAAGGTCTTGGTTCAGCAGAAGGGCTGAGCTAGGGGACAAGATCACGGCCCGCTCTATAACATTCTGCAGTTCCCGGACATTCCCTGGCCACGGGTAGTTCATTAACCTTTCCATCGTCTCCTGGGAGACGGTGTCCACCTTCTTGCCGAATTTCTTCGAAGAACGGGAGAGATAGAACGCCACAAGTTGAGGAATGTCGGAGCGACGATCGCGCAAGGGGGGCACCTTCAAGGGGAAAACATTCAGACGGTAGAACAAGTCAGAGCGGAACCGGCCCACGTCAACCGCCTCTTCCAAATTGCGGTTGGTGGCGGCAATGACCCGGACATTGACATGAATCGAACGGCTGCTGCCCACTGGCTCGAACTCATGTTCCTGCAGGGCCCGCAAAAGCTTCACTTGGGTCTCCAGGGGCAACTCCCCGACTTCGTCGAGGAAGATGGTGCCCCCATTGGCAAGTTCGAAGCGTCCTGTGCGGCGCTCAAACGCGCCAGTGAAGGCGCCCTTCATGTGGCCGAACAGTTCACTCTCAACCAAGCCCGCCGGGATGGCGCTGCAATCGACTCTCACCAGGGGGCGATCCTTGCGAGCGCTGCGATTGTGGATGGCGCGGGCGATGAGTTCCTTGCCGGTGCCTGTCTCGCCGTAGATGAGTACGGTGGAATCCGTGGGAGCGACCTGCTCCACCGCTCGCAGAACATCGAGTAGGGCTGGACTGTTGCCGACGATTTCTTCGAAGTTGTGCTCGGTGCGGATTTCCTCCTGGAGGTAGATGTTCTCCTCTTCCAGCTTTGCCTTCAGCACCGTGATCTCTTCGTACGACTTCATGTTTTCCACGGCTAGGGCAACCTGGTTCGCGACCTCCTGCAAAAACTTCGCATCGACCTCCGAGTACTGGTTCCTGATCGTGCTCCCCACATTGAGGGTGCCGAGGCTTTTTCCCCGCAGGATCATAGGAACGACGCAATCGGACCTGAGGCCCTCCGCGACCAGTCGCCGATCGTTCGCATATTGCTGCTCTTTCTCAAGGTCACGGCGCACAACCGCCTGTTGATGATCGAAAACCCATGCCGAAACACTCGATGGGCGGTCGAACTCGACTCCGGAGCGGAAATAATCCGAGGTTGGGCGACTCTCCATTCCGAGGTATCGAAACACTCCTTTCCCCGGGAGGTAGAGCGTCAGGGCGGCCCGGTCGAAGGGTACCACGCGACGCATGGCCTCCGAGACGGCGCGCAGGAGGGCCTCCTCAGATAGATTCGTTATGATGGCATTATTGACCTCGATAAGGGTCCGAAGGTGGTCGGCCGTAAGCGCGACTTTTGCATTCAACGTCGCGATTTCTTCGTAGGCCTTCATGTTCTCGACGGCAAGCGCGACCTGGTTCGCGACTTCTTGCAGAAATGACACGTCATCCTCGGAGTATTGGCCCTTCGTCGCACTGCCTACGAAAAGGACGCCGCAGGGCTCCTCGCGCACAATCAGGGGCAGGGCGCAGAGAGAGCGGATGCCTTCCGCCGCGAGGAGTCGCTCGGTGGGGTATTGCGATTCTGTCTCCAGGTCCTTACGCAGGAGCGGACGGCGATGGTCGAAGACCCATCGCGATACACTCTCTTGCCCAACCTCGTAACCCACGGCGAAGTTTTCGCCCCGAAACGGCCCTTCCAGGGCAACAAGTCGCAGAACCCCCGTGGCCGGATCATGGAGGATGAGCGCCACTCGGCCGAAGGGGACAACCCGTTTCAGCGCCTCACAAATGGCGTGGAAGAGGTCGTTCTGATTGAGTTTTGTAATGAGGGCGTTGTTGATCTCAAGAAGCGTGTGCCAACGCTCCTCGCTTTTCCTCAGCGTCTCTTCTGCGCGTTTGCGCTCTGTGATGTCTTCACAGAGCGCCATGGCAAATCGCGGCGTGCCGCCCGTTCCCGGAACAATAGAAGCATGAAGTCTAACCCAGACCAGGTTTCCGTCCTTGCGTCGATAGGGTTTTTCGAACTGATACTGACCGAGATGGCCCGCCCATAATTCGGTGGCGAGCGCACGGTTGGATTCGCGGAATTCCTCAGGGGTAATGTCGAAGAACGACAGCTTCCGGAGTTCCTCCTCCGTATAACCCAGCACTTTTTCGTAAGCACGATTCACATCCAGAAACCGGCCGCTCTCATCTGTGAGAGCCACACCAATCGCCGATTTCTCGAAAACCGCTCGCCACCGCTCCGCCATCGCAGTGAGGCTGGTATGGAGTGCCGTGATCTGCTTTGCGGCCTGCGAGGTCGAAATGGCGGCGGCCGCATGGTCGGCAATGGCCTGCAGCCAGCCAGAGTCGGTTTCTCTCAGGTCGGTTCGGCTAAAAACGGCAAGCACTCCGAGGACTTCGCCCTTGAAGATGAGCGGCTGGCCGACGAGAGTCCGAATATTCTGTGCCTTCACCCAATCCGGTCGGAAAAAAGCTGATTGCTCCTTTCCCACGTCTTCAACCCGGAGATGGATCGGCGAACCCATCGTCGCGAGGTGTCCCAACTTGGAGGGGGCGTTCAGAGGTATTCGCTGGAAATGGCCGTTGATGCGCGTCCAATCCTCCAGCGCACCATCCTCAGGGCTATGATCAGTAAGGGGGTTGCCGGCGCTGGCCACCAGATGCAGACACCGCGTTTGGTCTGGGCAGATGCTCTGCATGAGGCAGGATTTGCAGATGTCGCCCGGCGCCATCAACCAGATGCGCGAAAGCGCGACCTCGGGTTCTTCCGCGAGCCCGCGCACAATCATCTGCAAGACCGCATCCACACTCTCCGATTCGGCGGTCGCAAGAATGATCCTCTGGAGGGAAGCAATTTTCAACGAAGCACACTCCAGACAATCTGCTGCATGCAGGGAGCCCTGACCCCAAATTCAAGCCCTTCTCTACATGCATTGTACGCTAATTCGAGACGAATCTCGCGCCTAGGATTGTGGCCCTTTGGAAGCTCTTGCGGTTTCTGGAGGTGGACGGAACGAACATCGCCTAAGGCCTGCTGGGGTTCGTCACTTTAATGGATGTCGTCAAGATCGGTGACAGAGTCAAATCGGGTCAACAGTCTGATTCCTGGGTGGTAAGTATGCTGGGGTTGCTTCGTTCGATCCCCGCGAGTACCTTTCCAGTCCAAACTTCCTCGAACTGGGCCTCTGGAGGGGAGGAGGCCACACCTCAATGAACTGGCCATAATACGTCCACTTGAGCAGGGCTCTTCAACAGTTAAATATTGCAGCGGCCGCAGCGATCAAACATCTAAGCAATCCGCGGCGCGCAGAACTCTCCTCTGCACCGGCCGGCGCAGCCTGTGGGCCGTGCGTTGGTTCTGGCTACGCCGGGTTAGGCCAGCACCTTGTCCACCACGTTGCCCGCGACGTCCGTCAGGCGGAAGTAGCGCCCTTGGAACTTGTAGGTCAGCTTGGTGTGGTCCACGCCCAGGCAATGCAGGATGGTCGCCTGCAAATCATGGATGTGCACAGGATCTTCGAGGATGTTATAGCAATAGTCATCGGTTTTGCCGATGGTAACGCCGGGCTTGATACCGCCGCCCGCCATCCACACGGAGAAGCAGCGCCCATGGTGATCGCGGCCGTAATTCGTTTCCGTAAGCTTGCCCTGGCAATAAACCGTGCGGCCGAATTCACCGCCCCAAATGACCAGGGTGTCGTCAAGCAAGCCGCGTTGCTTCAAGTCGATGATCAAGGCCGCAGAAGCTTGGTCCACGCCCTTGCATTGGAGGGCAAGGTCGCGGGGCAGATCGTTGTGCTGGTCCCACCCGCGATGGTAGAGCTGCACGAAGCGCACCCCCCGCTCCGCCAATCGCCGCGCCAACAGGCAGTTGGCGGCGTAGGTTCCGGGCTTGCGTGAATCCGGCCCATACAACTCAAAAATGTGATCCGGTTCCTTGGAAAGGTCCATCAGTTCCGGCACCGAGGTTTGCATGCGGTAGGCCATCTCGTATTGTGTGACGCGCGTTTCGATTTCCGGGTCGCCGTATTTCTCCGCCAGCAGGCGATTCAGCTTCCCAATCCCATCCAGCATACGCCGCCGCGTGGTGGGCGTGATTCCCGGAGGATTGGAAAGATAGAGCACGGGGTCACCCCCGGCATGAAACTTCACGCCCTGGTATTTGGAAGGCAAAAAGCCATTGCCCCACAACCGGGAAAACAGCGGCTGGTCAGGATTGAGGGCGTTGGCCTGGGAAATCATCACCACGAAGGCCGGGAGGTTTTTGTTTTCGCTCCCCAGGCCGTAGCTGACCCATGCGCCCATGCTGGGACGGCCGGGCTGCGGGAATCCTGTCTGGATGAAGGTGATCGCCGGGTCGTGATTGATCGCCTCCGTATAGACAGTCTTGATGAGGGCGATATCATCGGCAATCTTCGCGTGCTGCGGGAGCAGTTCGCTGAACATCGCACCGGATTTCCCCGCGGGCGCAAACTTGAAAATGGACGGCGCCACCGGCAGAGTCGACTGGCCGGAAGTCATGCCGGTGATGCGCTGGCCCATGCGGACCGATGCCGGCAGGTCGTTGCCTCGCCATTTGGCAAGGTTCGGTTTAGGGTCGAATAAATCGATTTGCGACGGGGCGCCGGACTGATGCAGGTAAATGACCCGCTTGGCTTTGGGAGCGAAGTTCGGGAAGCCGGCCAGACCGCCGGTCTTGGGATCAACCGCCGCATCGGCCGCATAACCCTCACCCGCCAGAAGCGACGCGAGCGCCGGAATGCCCAGGGCCACCCCGGCCGTGCTGCGCCGAAAGAAATGCCGCCGCGTCATGGCCATGTTGAGGTCACGCCAAATCGTTTTCTTTGAGTCCGTCATAAGTCACTCATTCCTTCGTAATCGTCTCGTCGAGATTCAGAATCATGCTGGCCACAGTTGTCCAGGCCGCAAGCTCTTTCGAGTCGAGCTTAGGACTGCTCTTGGAAGCGCCCACTTTCAACAACACCGTCGCCTCGTCGGGGTGAAGACGATAATCCGCCAGTGCCTCATGCGCGGCCTCCACCAGCACGGCGCGCTCCTGGGGATCCGGAAGCCGCCCGGTGGCCAGGCGGAAGGCGAAGTTGATTCGCGCTTCCGCAGTTTTTCCCCCCTGCGCGAGCATGCGCCCCGCAAGTACGCGCGCGGCCTCTACGTACGTGGGATCGTTCATCAGCACCAGAGCCTGTAGCGGAGTGTTGGTAATGGTGCGGCGGGCAGTGCACTTCTCACGGTCAGGAGCATCAAAGGTGACGAGCGCGGGGGGCGGCACGGTACGTTTCCAGACGGTGTACATGCTGCGGCGATATAAATCTCGGCCCGTTGACTCCGCGTAAGTCTGCCCGGTGAATCCCGTCCCGAACGCCATCTCCTCCCACAGACCTTTGGGTTGATAGGGGTAAACGCTGGGCCCGCCAATGCGCGCATCGAGCAGGCCGCTGACCGCCAGGGCGTTATCGCGAATCAACTCCGCCGGCAAGCGGACACGCGGGCCACGCGCCAGCAGGCGATTCTCGGGGTCTCGCTCCTCGAGTTCCGGGGTCACGCGCGATGACTGCCGGTAGGTTGCCGAAGTTACGATGAGCCGCTGCATGGCTTTGACGTTCCATCCCGTGCGGATGAATTCGGTGGCTAACCAATCCAGCAAGGGTTGGTTGCTGGGCGGCTCACCCTGCGAGCCAAAGTCCTCCGATGTCTTCACCAGGCCGATTCCGAAATATTCCTGCCAGAAATGATTCACAGCCACGCGCGCTGTGAGCGGATTGCCGGGATCGACAATCCACTTCGCCAACCCCAGTCGGCTCACGGGTAAGCCTGGCGCCATGGGAGGGAGGAAGCTGGGCACTCCGGGCGAGACTTTCTCCTGAGGGTTGTCGTACTGGCCGCGCCCCAAGACAAATGTTTCGCGGGGCTTCTTCATCTCGGCCATGATCATGACCGTCGGGATCGATTCTTCCAGCTTTTCCTTTTCCTCCCGCAAATTCTTCAGTTGCGCGTAAAGTTGGCGCACCTTGTCGGAGGCGCCGTAGCTGAGGAAATACTCTGTCAGCCGGGCTTGACGGTCTTTCTCCCGGTCTTTTTCGATCTCCTCTTTAGTCTTGGCTTTGTCTTCCTCCCCGATCTGGATGTCCTCTTTTTCCTTCTCGGGTTGAAGCGGCAAAATCTCTTTTGCCGGCCGCCCATCAAGCGCCACGAGCAGGGAACGCGCCGGCAGGCGCATGGCAAGGTGTTCTGCTTCGGAATCGCTCAGCACGCGATCGTAAATCCGCAGGTCATCCAATCGACCTTCGTAGGGCGTACCCAAATTCTTATCGCCGATCTCCATCGGTGCCGAAGTGCGGAAGTCACCGCTCAATTGATCTTTCAAAACCGTGGTCTCAACCGGTTTGCCATCGAAATAGAGTTTCAGGCCAGAGGCTTTCCCAGAGCCGTCGTATTCGACCAGCAAATGGCGCATGGCATCGATCGATTGAGGTTCTTTGGTCGTCACCTCGATCGCGTTGTCCGGCCAGCGGTTGGAGAGGCGCACCACGAAATTCGCCAGGCGCTTCAGTCGCCCCATATAGACGGGCTTTTCATCAGCCACTTCCCATCCCTGCCAGTGTTCGCCGGAAGTGCGCTTTTGCAGGACCTTGAGGGCTACAACGGTTCCAGGCCGGGTCCAAAAAGCCAGCGCAAAAGGTTTCGAGCGTTCGAAGTCCCCAGTGCCACCGAAGTCGACCTGCGTCTCTCCGCTGAGGTCCGCTCCCTGAGCGACGATGGCTTCGTCATACACCATCTCGCCGCGAACGACCTTGGCATCGGGTTGGGATCCCGCGGCGTCTTTCAAATTCCCATCGAGCGGGTAGTAAGCCGTCAAACCCTGGTGGGAAGGTTCCGGGATAGAAGCAAGGGCCGTCTTCTGCCAATCGTTCCTCTCTGCCAGGATTTGCTTTTCCTGCAAAGCGGAAAGCGTCTTGGCGATCTCTGTTTTTAGCGAGTCGAGACGCGCTTGCTGCTCGTGGGAAGGCAGGGGCAAGACCGGGTCGGCGTTTCCCAGCATGCCATCTAATCCGCGCTCCGGGACCGTATTGAAGAAAGCCACGAAGCGATAAAAATCTTTCTGTTTGATGGGGTCGTATTTGTGGTCGTGGCAGCGCGCGCAGCCCATGGTGAGGCCGAGCCAGGCCATGGAGGTCGTGCTGACGCGGTCCACCAGGTACTCGACGTGATACTCCTGCGGAATGGCGCCCCCTTCAAAGTTGATCATGTGGTTGCGGTTGAAGCCGGAGGCGATTTTCTGCTCGAGGGTGGCATGGGGTAAGAGATCGCCGGCGATTTGTTCGATCGTAAACTCATCGTACGGCATGTTCTGGTTAAAGGCCTTGATGACCCAGTCGCGCCAAGCCCACATGTCGCGCAGGGAATCAATATGGTAGCCGTGCGTGTCCGCGTAGCGCGCCAGGTCGAGCCAAGGCATCGCCATGCGCTCACCGTAATGGGACGAGGCCAGGAGCTTGTCCACGCGCTTCTCATAGGCGTCGGGCGAACGATCGGCAACGAACGCGTCGATTTCCGCCGGCGTCGGCGGCAGGCCGATGAGGTCGAAGTAGACCCGGCGCAGGAGCGTGGCTTTATCGGTTTCGGGAGACGGCTTCAGCCCTTCCGCTTTGAGGCGCGCCAGAACAAAGTTGTCGATAGGATTTCGCGGCCACGCCCGGTCCTTCACGGCCGGCACCGGAGGACGTTTGGGAGGGACGAACGACCAGAGAGTCTCCCACTTGGCTCCCTGGTCGATCCACTCTTTGATGAGCTCGATCTGCTTTTCCGTCAGTGACCGGCCGGACCACACCGGAGGCATGCGAACGGAATCATCCTTGGAGCTGATCTTCTGGTAGAGCTTGCTTTGGGCGGAATTGCCCGGAACGATGATGTGATAGCCGCCGCGGTCAACGAACAGGTCTTCGGTCTTATCCAGCCGCAGGTTGGCCATGCGCTGCTTGCCGTCCGGCCCATGACACTTAAAGCAGGTGTCCGACAAGATGGGGCGAATGTCGCGGTTGAAGTCCACCCGGTTTACGGCCGCTTGCGGAGCCGTCACCGAGACGGTTTTCGTAGTGTTGAAGAGCCAACCTAGGGAAGCGACAAGGCCCACCGCAAAAAGCACCCGAGACCACATGCTGGTTGCCCCCCTGGAAAGTTGTGCACGCCCTGTGCTGCCTGAAATATACCTAAATTCCGGCCGCAAGTCCAATCCCACTTTCCTTTCTCCCAATCCGTCGATGGCGCCTGGCAACTCCACGGGAGGTGGGGACGATCCAGCGCTGCCCCGCTTTTCGAATCAGCGACCATCATTGTATCGCGCATGCGCAAGCCGAAAGTGCCGACCCACCGGCGCCACGCTCGATAGCCCGAGGCCGGCGGTCACCTTGCGTCAGTGCGACGGGTAGCGGGAAATTATCGCACTTTCAAAGGGGGTGACTACGTGCTTCCGGTCCACTCGTCATCAAGGCTCCCAGTAATCAGGCGGGCGGCTTTGTCGAAGGTGAAGTAGGACCAAGCCCACTCAAAAAGAACCACGAAGCGGTTGCGGAAACCGATCAGCCAGGAGATATGGATGACCAGCCACAACATCCAGGCGATGAATCCCGAAAGGCGCAGGAAACCGAAGTCGGCCACGGCAGAGGCGCGGCCGATGGTGGCCATGTTGCCCAAGTTGACGTAGTGGAACGGTTCATAGTTCTGGCCGCGCAACGCGCGGCGAATGCAGCGCGCGGCGTGGCGCCCTCCTTGAATGGCCACCTGCGCGACTCCCGGCAAGAGCTTGCCGGTCTGGTGAGTGAAGGCGGCCGAATCACCAATCACAAAGACTTCCGGATGGCCGGGGAGAGTCAAGTCCGGCTGGACGGGCACGCGGCCCGCGCGGTCCAACTGCACACCCAACGAGCGCGTGAGCGCGGAAACCTGCACTCCCGCTGCCCAGAGCGTGGTGGCGGTGGGAATCACCTGGCCACCCGCTTGAGCTCTCCCCGCTTCAATGGCGGTGACGGCAGTGTTCAGGCGAACCTCCACACCGCGGCGGCGCAGGTCGGCTGCGGCGTGGGCGGAAAGGCTCTCGGGAAACGCCGGCAACAGGCGCGGCCCGGCTTCCAGCAGGATGATGTGTGCCTCGCGCGGGTCAATGGCGCGGAAGTCGCGCACCAGAACCTTGAAAGCGATTTCCGCGATGGCGCCAGCGAGTTCCACCCCCGTCGGGCCGCCACCGACGATCACAAAAGTCAGCAGAGCGCGGCGGCGGGATTCCTCCGGCTCGCGCTCCGCGCGCTCAAAGGCCAGCAGGATGCGCCGGCGGATTTCCAGCGCGTCTTCCAGCGTATTGAGTCCCGGAGCGAGCGGCGCCCATTCGTCGTGGCCAAAGTATTGGTGACGCGCGCCCGGAGCGAGAATCAGGTAGTCATAGCCGATTGCACCGTCGCGCAGCAGCACCTTGCGCCCGGCCAGGTCCACTCCCACCGCCTCGGCCAGCAGGACTCGGTAGTTCTTCTGGCGGCTGACAATGGAGCGGATGGGATAGGCAATGTCGCCGGGGGAAAGTCCCGCTGTGGCTACCTGATATAACAAAGGCTGGAACAGATGATGATTGCGCCGATCAATGACACTGACATCGACGGGCGCGCCGCGCAACGCCTTGGCCGCATAGAGGCCGCCGAACCCCGCGCCTACAATCACTACACGAGGGCGCACGGCGGTGGCCCGAGCTGCTAAGGATTGGCTGGGCTGTGTGTTCAACTTAGTGTGCCCCACTGACCAATATAGCGTAGGGGCTGACGGGCGTGCAAACCGTGGAGGTCAAGAGGTCATTTCCTAGAATGGGCGTTTGCAGGCAAGTGGATTACCTACGTAGATGCCCTCATGTAAGAGGAACCGGCAGGGAAATATGGGTACCACATCTACTCTTTCCGGACAATACAACCAAATGACCACCAACGTTAGATTAAGAGCCGCAACCGACTGGGATTGTTTCCGAGTGGCCGACAATCCGTCCGCAACAACTAGTGCGTAACAGGTGCGCATGGCCAGTTCTGCACATAGCCGGTTTTTACGTGAATTTAGTTTACGGCCCGGTGCAGCTGCCGCATCGCGTTTACCAGTTGCCTAACCTCGGTCCATGACTTATGCTGTCACTACGGTCGCCGCCAGTATCGAGCGTGCCAAAGTGGGACTCAGCTCACCTACGCAGATTTCGCCTACCGGCAAGTCGCCCCTGTGTTCATCCAATTTATCTGGGCGTGCTCCCGAGGTCCAGGAAGGAGGTTAAGAGATGAGTTTCCTGGCTGAAAACTGGTTCTTCATTCTCGTTCTTATCGCCTTTTTCGCCATGATGTTCCGCCATGGCGGTTGTGGCATGCATGCCGGACATGGAGGTCACGCGCACGAGACCGATGACAAGACCGAAACGCGCGACGAAAAAGAAGCTCACGCCCACCATCATTGAACTTGGGCGCCAGCGAGGAGGAGTGCCATGTTTTGCGTAAAGCTGTGGACTTGGTCGCTAGGCGCGTTCACTACAGTATCGTTCGTCCTTTGCGTCATCTGGGGGCTACTCACACCCGAGGCATTGCACATGCACAAGTTCCTGGAATCCGTGCTGCCGGCTTTCCACTGGATCAGCGTCGGCGCATTCCTGCTTGGATTGGTCGAGAGTTTTCTTTGGGGAGCGTACACGGGGCTTGTGTTCGTGCCGATTCACAACTTCTTCTATCGCCGATTTGGAGTTAAGGCGACCGGCGTTTGATTTCGTTTGCGAACTGAACAGGTTCAAAGCTGAGTCTTATTCACATTGAACAGAGCGAGCGATGGTGGAACCGAAAACCCTCCAGCTTCTTATATGGTGCCGCGCGCCAGGCATTCTCAGTCGAATTCGGGCTCCGGATTTGGAAGTAGAGGGCAACTAATGCCTCGGGGCGAAATGGCAGTCGTGCACACCCGGATTAATGAGGAGGCACGAACATGAGTCCTCGCGTGCCTGCGATTTGGCCTTTCGCGTACCTGATTATGAGCACGGCGTTGCTTCTGGTGTGGTTCGTGCTCTACGGCGTGCGCCGAGACCTCCGTCGGACTATGTTGCAGGTGAGTCTGGCTACGGCGTTACTCGGGCTTACCGAGCCATTGTTCGTGCCCAAGTATTGGAATCCCTTTACGCTGTTCGACCTCGCTCGCCGAACCGGCTTCGACTTAGAGAGTCTATTGTTCTCCTTCGCGATAGGCGGGATAGTCTTCGCCGCATACGAAGTGTTTTTTCGTACGGCGCCAAGCGAGAGCATGGCCGGCGCGCGGTACGAGTTCGAACATCGTCATCACTCGCTGGCGGTTGCCTCGCCGTTCCTGGTTTTTGTGATAGTCGCGATACTCACAAAGCTGAATCCCATCTACTCATCTGCGATTGCACTGATCGCGGGATTCTTCGCCACGCTGTACTGCCGCCGCGATCTTTGGCTGAAGATGATTGTCAGTGGCGGCCTCTTTCTTGCTATTTATTTCCTCGTATTCGTCGTATTCAACCTCGCCTTCCCTGGTTACGTCATAGCTGTCTGGAACCTGAAGGACCTCTCGGGCGTGCGGGTGGCTGGCGTGCCTTTGGAGGAGCTCATGTTTGCGTTCACCTTTGGGCTTTACTGGTCAAGCGTGTATGAGCATGTGATGTGGCGGCGCGAGCATGCGGTCCCAGGCACCACAAGTAACGTGCGTGCCGCTGGGCATAGGTAGAGGACGCAATCTATGATGGCCGTATTCCGGATCTTCGCCGTCAGCCACCAACAAGGAGGGTCCTGATGAGTTCCCCACTGGCACACAAGAGCTCGAACGCAACAGGGTCGGGCAGGGTCGATCCGCAATCAGCAGGCGGATCGGAGTACACCTGTCCGATGCACCCGGATGTCCGCCAGAAACGTCCCGGTACGTGCCCCAAGTGTGGCATGACGCTCGAGCCGGTGAGCCCTGCCGCTCCTGCAGCCAAGACGGAATACGTTTGCCCAATGCATCCGGAGATCGTGCGCTCGGAGCCGGGTTCGTGCCCTATCTGCGGGATGGCCCTGGAACCCAAAACCGTTTCCGCTGAGGAAGAAAGGAGTCCGGAGCTCAAGGCGATGACCCGGCGTTTTTGGGTGGGACTGGTTCTGACGATTCCCGTTTTGGCCTCTGCCATGGGAAAGTACATCCCTGGGAACCCCATCCCGAAATGGGCGTCCGAGCACTTCTGGACCTGGTTTGAGCTAGTGCTGGCTACCCCAGTGGTCCTCTGGGGCGGCTGGCCGTTCTTCGTGCGCGGATGGCGGTCCATCGTCAATCGCAGCCTGAACATGTTCACGTTGATCGGGCTGGGCGTGGGCGTCGCCTATCTATATAGCTTTGTCGCAGCGCTCTTCCCTGAAATCTTTCCCGCAGCATTCCGCGACGCAGCCGGCTCAGTTGCCGTGTACTTTGAGGCTGCGGCGGTGATTACGACGCTGGTTCTTTTGGGCCAAGTGCTGGAACTCCGCGCCCGCAGCCAGACCGGTGCAGCCATCAAGTCGCTGCTGGGGTTGGCTCCAAAGACTGCCCGGCTGATTCAGGAAGACGGCACAGAGGGAGACGTGCCTCTTGATCGCGTCAAGCCGGGCGACCGCCTCCGCGTCCGCCCGGGTGAGAAGGTCCCGGTGGATGGAGTGGTGCTCGAGGGACGCAGCAGCGTGGACGAGTCCATGATCACGGGCGAACCCATTCCGGTTGAAAAGGAGGCTGGCGACCGGGTGACAGGAGCAACCGTCAACGGCACGGGCACGCTCATCATGCGGGCGGAGCGTGTCGGCGCGGAGACCCTGCTGGCACAGATTGTGCGAATGGTTGCGGAAGCACAGCGCAGCCGCGCTCCAATTCAAAAGCTGGCCGACGTCGTTGCCGGCTACTTTGTGCCCATTGTGGTTTTGATTGCTGTTCTGACCTTCGTTGTTTGGGCGATATGGGGGCCGAGCCCTCGCATGGCGCACGCGTTGATCAATGCTGTTGCAGTTCTCATCATCGCCTGTCCGTGCGCGCTGGGATTGGCGACGCCAATGTCTATCATGGTGGCGACGGGCAAAGGTGCCACGGTGGGTGTTTTGTTCAAGAACGCAGAAGCGATCGAACACATGCGCAAGGTGAACACCTTGGTGGTGGACAAGACCGGGACGCTCACCGAAGGCAAGCCGAAGCTGGTAGCCGTAGAGACGGTTGATCCCTTCGACAGAGGAAAGCTGATCCATCTGGCTGCCAGTCTGGAACGGGGCAGCGAGCATCCGCTCGCGGCCGCGATTGTGGCGGGTGCGGAATCTCAGGCAGTTGTGCTGTCGCCTGTCGAAGAGTTTGAGAGTCTGACTGGGAGAGGGGTGCGAGGACGCGTGGACGGCATGCAGATCGCCCTCGGAAACCGGAAGCTCCTGGAAGAGCTCCAAATCAACTCAACCAGGATGCTCGATCGCGCTGAGGCGATGCGGGGCGAAGGCCAGACCGTGATGTTTGTGGTCGTGGATGGCAAAGCGGCTGGCATGGTCGGTGTGGCCGACCCGATTAAGGGAACCACTTCGGAGGCCATCCAGCAACTGCACGCTGATGGCATTCGGGTCGTGATGTTGACAGGTGATAGCCGCACGACCGCGCAGGCCGTGGCCAAGAGGCTTGAAATCGACGAAGTGATTGCCGAAGTTCTGCCCGAGGACAAGGCCGGCGTAGTGAAGAAACTCCAGGAAGGAGGACGCTTCGTGGCCATGGCGGGAGACGGTATTAACGACGCGCCGGCCCTTGCCCAGGCGCAAGTCGGCATCGCCATGGGCACGGGGACAGATGTGGCGATGGAAAGCGCCGGAGTGACGTTGGTCAAAGGCGACTTGCGCGGTATAGTTCGGGCGCGCATGCTGAGTCGGGCCACGATGCGTAACATCAAGCAGAATCTCTTTTTCGCCTTTATCTATAACGCCATCGGCGTGCCTATCGCGGCGGGCGTGCTCTATCCACTCTTCGGTTTGCTGCTCAGCCCCGTCATCGCGGCAGCCGCCATGAGTTTCAGTTCGGTCTCTGTGGTCACCAACGCCCTGCGCCTTCGCGGCGCACGCGTGTAAAACCAAAGTCCCTGTGCGCGCGCAAGGCCGCGGGTGGCATTCAGGCATACCGAGGGCCGACCGCTATAGGCCAACCTGCAACCCGGCAGGCGGCGATTTCCGACCCTGGTACCTAGAACTCTCCCGAGTGGTTTGCAAGTGTGGCCAGAATATTTCGATGACTGGCTGCAGCACTTGGGCCTCCTTGAACTCCGTCAATGAACCGACCGCTCTTCATTCTGCTCGCGTGCGTGTTCTTGATCTTTGTCGGATTCGGCATAACACTACCTGTTCTTCCTTTCTACACTGAACGCCTTGCTCTCGCTGAGGGAACGTCCGAGGCTGTTGCCGCAATACATATCGCCTTCCTGACGAGCATATACCCCTTGATGCAATTCCTCTTTGCCCCACTATGGGGGCGATGGTCCGATCGATTCGGACGGAAGCCGTTGCTTCTGGTGGGGATCACCGGCTTTGCTTTGACTCAGGCCTTATTCGGCATCTCTACCGGTCTCTGGATGCTTTATGGAGCTCGGGCTATTGGGGGCCTGCTGGCGGCTGCGACCCTGCCGGCCGTGGCCGCTTATGTGGTGGACATGACCAAGGAAACCGAGCGCGCCAGGGGTATGGCGTTGCAGGGAACCGCCGTGAGCCTCGGTGTCGTGGTCGGGCCGGCACTCGGGGGCCTCTTGGCGCGTAACGGTCTTTCTTTCGTCATGTCATACGGTGGTTTTTCAATTGACCGTTTCTCAATCCCTTTTTTGGCAGCGGCCGGCTTGGGCGTTCTGACGCTATTCGCGGCCGCAGTCCTGGTTCCCGAGTCTCTGTTGTCCAGCCCCGAGCCATCGTCGCTCGGCCGTGAGGCGGCGCGTATATTCTGGCTCGGCACGCCACGGTCACCGAGTAGGCTTCTTGTGCTCGCCTTCGCAGCGCAGTTCGGTTTGGCGGTTTTCGAGACCACTTTCGCCCTTCATGCGCAGAATATGTTGGGATATGGCGCGTTTCAGGTGGGACTGGCATTCATGATCTGTGGTCTCGTAATGAGCGTCTTCCAGATAGCGGCGGTGAGCTATCTCTCGAAGAGAGTCAACGAGATGCATCAGATCGCGGTCGGGCTTGGGTTGATGGGTGCTAGCCTCGGGTTGCTCGTACTGGTTCGGAGGACACCCGTCGTAATGGCTACGGTCGGTACGCTGGCACTCGGTATGTCGCTGATCAGTCCAAACCTCGCGGCACTCGTTTCTAAGAATGCCAGCGCCCACTCGGGCGCCGCCCTTGGCGAACAGAGCGCCTCGAACAGCCTCGGCCAAGTTACCGGAACCTTACTCGGAGGCTTCCTTTTCGCCTGGGCGATGCGCCTCGATTACGCACTTACGGGTGCTATGCTGGTCGGATTCGGAGTCTTCGCTGGCCTAAACAAGTGGCCCCAGGGAGTATTCCGCGCCAAGAGGTGACCCTTCAAGACTTGCGGCTCTCCACTGCTGGGGTGTCTCCTGTCCCTACAACAGCACTTTCAGTTTTTGAAGTTGGATGGGGCCTGAGACACGCCCCGTAGATTGAGGTGTGCGCTGTGACTCACAGCGTTAGTCGCGATTAGAGAGTTTTTAATTTAGGTGTATACATTTATGTGCGATAATGCCTCTGCCAATAAAGGGGAGGCAAAGATGCAATCCTATTCACAGGACTTGCGGGACCGGGTGTTATGGGCATTGGATCGGGGAGAACGTCCGACAGCGATTGCGCGGCGGCTGGAAGTCAGCCGCGTTTGGGTTTACCAGGTTCGGGGACGGGAGCAGAAGACAGGCCAGCGTACCAGCTTTCCAATCGGCGGCCATCGCCGTTCGCGGGTAGCGGGGTTGGAGCCCGTGCTGCGTGCCTGGATCGAACAGGAGCCGGGTCTGAGCTTGGCCGAGTTATGCCAACGTCTGGTGGGGCAGGGCGTATCGATCAAGATCGGTGCCTTGTGGCATCAATTGAACCAATGGAATCTTACCTTCAAAAAAAACCCTGCACGCCAGCGAGCAAGAGCGCGAGGACGTGCAGCAGGCGCGCAGCGCGCGGCGGCAAGCATTGCCCACGAGGGAAGTCGAAAAGCTCGTGTTCATCGATGAAACGTGGACATCGACCAGCCTGACGCGCCGCTATGGACGTGCGCCCAGAGGGAGGCGCTGCCTCGACGCAGCGCCGCACGGGCATTGGGAGACAACGACCTTTGTGGGCGCTCTGCGCCGGCGCCGATTGACCGCGCCGATGGTCACCGACGGGCCCCTGGACGGTGAGATGTTTCTGGCTTACGTGCGTCAATGCCTGTGCCCAACGCTCCAACCCGGAGACACCGTGATCCTCGACAACCTCAGCAGTCACAAGGTGGCGGGAGTCGCGGAAGCGATCACCGCGACCGGAGCCATCGTCCTCTTTCTGCCCCCGTACTCTCCGGATCTGAACCCGATAGAAAAGTTCTTTTCCAAACTCAAGGCGCGGCTCCGCCAAGCCGCGCAACGCGATATCGATGCTCTCTGGAAGGAAATCGGGGAGTTGCTCAATACGGTCTCCCCAAGCGAATGCACAAACTACTTTGCCTCTTGCGGATATGTATGCACTTAAATCAAAATCGCTCTAGAAGGACTGTGTCATCATAGCGTCTTCGCCTCGGGGTGGCGCGGCCACCGCGTTCACCATCGTGTCGTATGGATTTTGCCACAGTCTTGCCAAGGCGGGCTGTTCGTCCGCCTCCGCGAAGGCTCACGGCTTTGGTGGTCTCATTCAAAGGGCTTCGGAATTGGCGAGTGCAGCCGATTTCCGGGTGTGTGTTGGGCGGGGGGAAGCTGAGCCGGACCCGGGTGCCCTTTCAAGGGGAACTGGTGAGATGGAACTCACCGCCCAGTTTCTCGACTCTCTCGCGCATGCCGATCAAGCCATAGTGATGGCCATCCGGCGAGCGGCAGGTGGACGGCTCAAAGCCGCATCCCTCATCTTCGATCTCCACGTGCAGGCAGTGGTGATCGAAAGTCAAAACGACTGCGATGTTCTTGGGCGCGGCGTGCGTGACGGCGTTCTGGATGGCCTCACGAACGAGCATGAGCAGGCTCCATTCGCCTTCGGGGCCCAGCGCCTGCGGCGCGCCGACACTCCTCAGCTTCACAGGAATCCCCGTTTCCACGCTAATCCGCTGGGCGAGTTGGGAACCCGCGGTTTCCGGCACGCCAAGGAGTCGTGGGCTTCCCGACGACGAGGGTAACGCTTTGCCGGTCATGACCGTGTTCGACAAGGACACTCCCCACTGACAGCGCCGAGTCCTTTGAGCACAACGCGCTACACCCGCAAGCATTGCGCGGCGTCCACGCCGGCGTAGGCGGCGACGAGGACGGTTAAAGTCGATGCCGTGAAAATCTCCCGTGGCGTAGTCTTCTTTTCTTTTGGCTTAAAGTATGATTAGGGTGGCGCTGGCAGCGGCTGAGTTGTTATCAAGTACTTTCCCCCGCTCTCTTTGACAATATGGAGCGCCGAGGGTCCGAGTAACTCCCGCAAACGGGGCAGATCTCCACCTCCCGCCAATAGGTAATATCCCCCCCCGCTGGTCCACAATTTCTTAAGGTCCGCATCGTCTATGAATACATGCGGCGCGCCCGGAGCGTACGAACCGTATTCCAGGTTAGTTTTCCGTCCGTTCCAAAGCAACGCTTGACGGTTTGTGTAAAAGAAAACAGACGAAAAGCTGTAATAAGCGTCCGCCTCGACCAACTTCCCTCCGGGCTCGGTCATGAGCGCATCCGCTAAGGGCTTCGATCCGAGGTAAGAGTCAAAAGCTACCATAGCCAGTCGCGCTGCATGAAAGAAGACCACCATCATGCACGCGGCGGCGAGGAACGCCCGGTGCGGGTTCTCCCGCCACACCCAAAGACCCGCCGCACCGATGAACACCGCGATTCCTGCCAACAGGAGGGGAGACTGCAAGTAGGCGAAGCCCCTCAGAGTCAGGTCTCCAATGTGCCCCAACGAGAAAGTGTACAACTCCGGGTGCTGCCGGAGTGCCACGGAGATGTCTCCTGGCGTGGGCATGCCTCGAACTTTGAGAAGGATTATGGCAATGACGGCCAGGGCGGCTGCGGCGGTCCCGCCTATGAGCAAGGTTCCGCGCCGAACCCACGGGTCGTCCTCCGTCATGGCTGATCCGAGCAACAGCGCCAGGGCAGGATACGCCGGCATGGAGTAATACTCCTGGGTGGTGGAGAGGGTAAAAAACACCATGACAACGCCGAACCAACACAGCGCCAGCAGGCGCGCGCGGCCCGCTCGGTCAACCGGTTTGTAGCGCAGCCGCGCGGCCGCGGGAAAATAGAAGCTCCACGGAAAGAGCCAGACCAGTTGAAGCAGCCAGAACCAGAGCCTGGGCACGGTGTTGTAATCGCGCGGATAGCGCAGGTTCAGAAATCGCAGCACATGCTCGTTGATGAAGTAAAACCAAAAAAAACCGCGGTACTCGCCGGGCGCGCTGTGCATCGTGAAGTCAAAGAAGGGCGGATTGCGCAGCGTGGCCAGCACGTGCCAGGGAGCTGCGAGCAGCGCCACGATCAACAAGCCCGATAAGGGGCAGAGTTTTTTCCAAGTGTCGCGCAAGAACAGTTGCCGCGTGGCGGCCAGGTAAACGAACCCCGCGCCCGCAGGGAACACGAGCGCTACCAGGCCCTTGAGCAGCAGGCCGGCTCCAACGCTCGCGGCCATTACGGCCGCCCAAAGCCGCGGATGCACCTCCTCGGGATCCAGGACGCGCAAGAACGACCAGAGCATCAAGGTGATGGTGAGCGTGAGGGTGGCGTCAGGGATGAGAATGCGTGTAAACAGAAACAACCCGATACAGGTGCTCAGCACAAGGCCGGAGTACAGTCCGGCTCTGGTTCCGAAAGCCCACGCCCCAAACCGTCCGGTCACCCAGCACAAAGCGATCACCGCAAGCGCCAGGGGTAGACGCGCACTCCAATCGTGGACGCCCAAGAGGCGAAACGAGGCCGCCATCATCCAGTAGACCAGCGGAGCTTTTTCCAGGTAGGCAATCCCGTTCATGTGCGCCGTGACCCAATCACCTGAGGCCAACATGTTGCGGGCGATTTGTGCCTGCACCGCATCCACATCATCCATCAGATGGGGCGGACTGAAAATGCAGCCGAGAAAAATCGCGGAGGCGAAGACGACGATGGTCAGGTCGGCAAGGGAACGTTGAGGAGTTCTTGCTCGTTCCTGCCTTCTTCGGCTAATGGGCCGGTCTGAATCTTCCATCTTTTGATCCAAAGGAAAAGTATCATCAGGCCCCATAAGTGATAACCGAAATTGGCCCGCCTTTCCATATGGTTGCGAAGGAGTTTTTGCACCCCCTCCCAGCGGAACAACTGGGTCCGATTGACCGCGCCTTCCGTGAGGGTGTCGAGCAAGAGCCCCTTGAGCGCGCCGCGAAACCACTCATGCGCGGGTATGTCGAAGCCGATTTTCTTCCGGCGCAGAATGGAAGGCGGGAGCTTGCCTTTCATCAGTTCGCGCAACACGAACTTAAGGGTCGAGCCGCGCACCTTGAAATTTTCCGGCAGTGACGCGGCAAACTCCACGATGCGGTGGTCGAGAAAAGGCGGACGCACTTCGACCGAATGGGCCATGCTCATGCGGTCGACCTTGTAAAGAATATCGTCGGGGAGGTAGTAGCGCTGGTCGAATATCAAGTACCTGCTGAGTCCAGGCTCCTGCGGCAATTTTTCAAGGAGGCGGCGCAGGGGCTGAGGGTTTGTTCTGAGAAAGAAGCCTTCCTTTTCGGACTCTGTGAAGGCGCCGTTCCAGAAGACGTGAGCATCTTCTTCAGGCATCAACGAGCCCTGCAGAAACCGCTTCAACATGTACTCAAAGCTGATCTTGTCGTCCGAAACCGGCCAGCGGCGTGCCAAGGCCAGCGCTCTCTTTCGCACGCTGAGTGGGAGGCGTCGAAACCACCGCGCATAGCGATCCGCGAGGTACGTAAGGTATCCCCCGAACAGTTCATCCGCGCCCTCGCCGGACAGCGCCACCGTCACGTGCCGGCGACTCATTTCGGCCAGGAACCAAACCGGCAGCGCGCCCGCATCGGCACTGGGTTCGTCGGAGTAATAGGCGAATTTCTCAATGGCGCTCGGCAAGTCCAGGTCGGTATTGAGGTCGAATTCCCAGTGTTCGGTGCCGTAACGCTCGGAGATTTGCCGGATGTACGGGCTCTCATCGAAGGTTCGTCCATGGAAAGTGATGGCGAGCGTCTTGAGCGGCGGCGTGGAGGCTTCTGCGGCGTAATGGAGGATCGTCGAGGAATCCAGCCCCCCGCTGGCCCAAATGCCTAAAGGCACATCGGAAATCAAGTGCTCCCGCACCGACTGGCGCAACAAAGAATCGAGTTCTTCCTTCGCCGAGCCCAAGCTCCGGCGTACCGGCGCACGAGCCTCCAATCGCCAGTACGCCTCCGTTCGAGTTCTCCCGTCCAGCCACTCCAGGACGTGCCCGGGTGGAAGCTTTTCAATGCCCTCCACGAGCGTATGCGGGGCGGGTACATAATTAAGGCATAGGTAGCAGTTCAGCCCATCGAGGTTGATCCGCCGCCGGACTTCGGGATGTTCGAGAATGGCTTTCAGTTCCGAGGCGAAATACAGGTCGGTTCCCGCGCGGAAATAATACAAAGGCTTGATGCCCAGACGGTCGCGCGCCAGTACTAAGCGCTTCCGGGACTCGGTCCAGAGGGCGAGGCCAAACATTCCTCTCAGTCGCGAGAAGCATTGAATGTCCCACTCGCAAAAGGCTTGCAGCACCACTTCGGTATCGCAGCGCGTGACGAATTGGTGGCCGCGTGACTGCAGTTCCTCGCGGATTTCTGCGTAATTGTAAATTTCTCCGTTGAACACGATGATGGTATCGTTGTCATTGCTGTGCAGGGGTTGCCCGCCGGAAAGGAGGTCGATGATTTTCAGGCGGACGGCACCCAGGGAGACGTGGGCAGATTCGTAGATGCCTTGCTGATCAGGGCCTCGGTGCACTAAAGAGTGAGTAGCACGGCGGATGCAGTCGCTGACCAAGACACCGTTCCTATGAGTAAAGCCGGCAATGCCACACAAGACCGGCAGCCTCCTTTGTTTTCGCTTCCCAACTTGTGCCCTTTCCTCCAGAGCCCGAGCGTGCAAGCTCCGAGTACGCAGCAAGAGCCTTGATGGGGCGGGTCAAATTCAAGCTGCTTCCCGAAAGGTCTGAGATGGAATTCGGGTCAAACGGAAAATCGATCCAAGGGGACTTCTAATTCAGGCCTCGTCCGCGCGCCGATTATAGGCGGCCCCCGCTCCCATTTCAAGCTTAACGAGGGTCGCACAAGAGAGTACTCGATGGGTTCAAAGAGGCTCGTGTGCTTCGCGCCGCCCGGTTCCACTTCGGGGCCGGCGTCGGGCCCGAGAGAGCCCCCCACGCGCGTGGCGGAGGAGGGGGTAAATTCTCGGGGCGTAATGGCCAGTCCCGTAACGTCTGGGTATGCCTAAGCTACGGGCTCTCGTCTTGCTCTCGTCTTGATTAGCCTCGGGGCCTGTTTGATGCCACAATATGAAACTCGGCGTCAGGAAGAGGGAGCGTTAGCAGGTTCTGTCAAGGGGCCGGGCAACGGGGATGAGAAGGCTGATTGTCAATGCGGATGACTTCGGGCTGACGACAGAGGTTAACCAGGCAATCATCGATGGACATTGCCGCGGTCTGATCAGCAGCGCAAGCCTGTTGGCCAACGGCGAAGCCTTCGAATCTGCGGTGGCCCTGTCGCGCCAGGCGCCGCGCCTCGGCATTGGGGTCCATTTGAATCTTACCGAAGGTAAACCTGTCGCTCTGACTTCCAGCATTCCGAGCCTCGTTGAGGGACAAGACTCTTTCGCGAGAACACCGGGAAGCCTCTGGCGAGCGATTATCTTGAGGCGAGTGAGTGTGGCCGATATCGAGAAAGAACTGCGCGCACAGATCGAAAAAGTTGTGGCCGCCGGCATGGTACCCACTCATCTGGATAGTCACAAGCACGTGCACGCGCTGCCGGTCCTTGGGAAGATGAGCATCGGGCTTGCCCGCGAGTATGGCATCCCGGCAATCCGCTGTGTGGTTGAGCGCTGGCCCCCCTTAAGTCACTTACTACGGCGTTATCCCCGCGCTGCCCCGACGATCCTCCGGCAACGTCTTGCCAGTTTTACGCTTGCTGTTATGTCCAGAGGATGGAGGCGCCAACTCCGGGGGGCCGGTGTTGCCTGCGCCTCGCATTTCTATGGCCTCACACCCACGGGGTTCCTGGATGCGGAGATTCTGGGCGAGATCCTTTCTCACCTCCCCGACGGAACGAGCGAGTTGATGTGTCATCCTGGTCATGTCGATAATGCTCTGAGACGAACGCCGACGCGTCTGCTGGGGCAACGGGAGATGGAGTATCAAGCCCTGACTCGGCCGGCTATGAAGCTCATGCTACAAGATCTCGGCATCCAGCTTGTTAATTACCGAGACATGGTCTGTTCGAGGCAGGCTGGGGCAGTCCGGGAGGAAAGCTGAATCCGAACTGGCGATTGGCATGCGCTGGGCGGGAAAGCCGGGCGAGGAGCAGGGCGGACGCGAAGACGTTGGATTGCGAGTACCTTCATGAATGACCGTCAGTCAGGCCAGACAATTTCTATTGTCGTGCCTCTGTACAACGAGCAGGAAAGCGTTCGCCTACTGTACACGCGCCTCAGCGAGGCGCTTTCTCGACTAAAACAAGCATACGAACTCATCTTTGTGGATGACGGGAGTCGGGATCAGACACCCGGCATCCTGGATGAGATCTACGAGAAGGACAGCCGCGTGTGCATCGTTCGGCTAAGGAGGAATTTCGGCCAAGCGGCAGCTCTGCAGGCCGGATTTGACTTTTGCCAGGGCGACATCATCATCTCCATGGACGGGGATCTTCAACATGACCCGGAGGACATCCCGCAGTTCCTTAACAAAATGGCGGAAGGCTACGATATTGTCAGCGGTTGGCGGGTGGCCAGGAAAGATCCGTGGCTCACGCGTCGCCTGCCTAGCCGCGTCGCCAACTGGCTGATGGCGAAACTGTCGGGTATCCCGCTGCACGATTTCGGCACAACCTTCAAAGCCTACCGGCCCGAAATCATTCAGAACATTCAACTATACGGCGAACTGCATCGGTTCATTCCAGCCCTGGCAAGCTGGTCGGGAGCAACGATCACGGAGATCCCGATCAAGAATGCCATTCGTGAAAAGGGCAGGTCGCATTATGGACTATCCAGAACCGTCAGAGTTCTGCTCGACCTGATCAGCATTAAGTTCCTGCTCGACTATTCCACCCGGCCTTTGCATTTCTTCGGGCTTCTGAGCCTGCTCAGCCTGGGTCCCGGGACCGTCATCGGGTTCTTCCTCCTCTATGAGAAGCTCTTTCTCCGCAAGGAAATAATGTTCGAACACGGACCTCTCATATTCGCAGCGGTGCTGTTTTTTCTGGCGGGCATCCAATTCCTCTCCGTAGGCCTCATCGGAGAGATGCTTTCACGCACGTACTACGAATCCCAAAAGAAGCCCATTTATACGCTGCGAGAAACCAAAAGCCGCAGGCGAGAAGCAGCGTTGAGACCGGAGCCAAAAGAGGCAGTCCCCGCCGCCGGGCGCCAGCCGTTCGAGCGCATTGGCAAGTGAATCAAGGACCCAGCAAGAAGCGATCCGCTGGCAATTCCCGGATGCTCCGACCATCTTCCGGGGTGACCCTGATATGGCGCGCGTCTGGAATGAGCGTGGGTAGGATAATCCTCGATATACCCCGGGACCGGAACGCCCGACTGGAACGAGTGTCCGCCAGCCGCTTTAGATGTCGCCTGAAGTTCAGGGACGGTGATTTAAAGTAACCGACCGCGATGACGAGTGCTGCGTCCCGCTGTCCGATGGCTTTGGGGCGGAGGAGAGCGGACCAGACTTGCGTGTCATTTTCCCGCCCGCTTCGAGCTTGTAATGCTCGCCTCGCCACACAATCTTGGTCCCGAAAAAGCTGGCACACCACAGGAAGAATCCCAGCAGGTCCCGTGCCGGATAAAGCCAGCAGAACCACAGTGAACGCGAGTCACGAAGCACTCCCCATCCTACAGCTATGGATTGGACAACACGGTTTAGGACTGCCAGGCTCAGAAGTCCGAAGCCCAGCCTCCAACTTCCCATGGCGATGCATGCTGCCATCCCGAGCAGGCCGAAAGGCATGGCGAAAGTCATAACGGTGCCAACGTGACCCAGCGGACGGGAAAAGCGAGTACTCTTCATCCAGCGAAGCTGGTGAAGCCACGACGCTCGTGCGGACCGGTGCAGCGCAACGTGGTCAATCACATGGCGGGAGAGCACGACCTTCTTCCCAGTTGCGTACGTAAGCTGACCTAGGACGAAATCATCAGAACAATAGGCGCCGAGCGCCTCGATTCCGCCCAGGCTGGCCAGAACCTCCTTCCTTGTGGCCATGCCCGGCCCAAGGGCAAACCTCATGCCCTCGAGGAATTCCGCCACAAGCACTCCGGACGTCAATTCCACCGACATCCCTAACGCCTCGAGCCTGGACCACAACCCTCCGGTGGGCACACCACGATAGATACAGGTTACCAGCCCGACGCTCGAATCCAGGAGCGGAGGGACGACCTGCCGGATAAAGTCGGAAGCAACATGCACATCGCTGTCAGTGATTACGAGATACGGAAAGGATGCCGCCGCCACCATCCTTTCCAGGGCGTACACCTTGGCATTGGGGTAAGCAGGCTCGCCGGAGAGGATAATTCTTGTCTTGATTCCCGGATGTTTTTGCTGAAGCGTCTCCACCACCTGCAGCGCCGGATCGCTGCTATTTCGAGCGCCAAATATCAATTCGAAACTGGGGTAATCCTGCCGGAAGAAACTCTCCAGATTCTCTTCCAAGAGTGGCTCCATCCCATGCAGGGGCTTCAAGATGGCCACGGGGGGCAGCACCACGCCGCCATCACACGAGGGGGGTGTTTCGGGAAGTGTGAAGCGGAAGCGCAGACCGGCAATCAGCGCCAAGAGCAGATAGACTGCGGACGATAGAAGTCCGGCCAGCGCCAGGAAAAGCACGATTCGTCCGACCATCTACTCGCCTCCCAGAAGAGGCTCACCATCACGAGAACAGAAGTCAAGCCCTGGAAGCTCTGCGGGGCTTATGCCTTCGCTTCTGAGACGTTCCCTTGACGCATGATAATTGGGACCAGCCGTCCCTTGCGCACGTAAAACTTGCTTCCGCGCCAGTTAATGCGGTTGCAGCCGAAGCTGAGCAGCCAAATAAGAAATCCCAGCGCGTCGCTGAGAGGTAGAAGCCATAGTCTCCTCTGTAACGACTGGTCTCGCAGTCCCCACACGCCGACCGTCCAAGCCATGGCCAGGCGCAAAACAAGATAAGCGCTTAGATAACCCGCGGCCGTGGAGGCGGAATGGCCTACCGCTATGGCTGCCAACGACCAAGGAAGCCCCTGGGCTAACAGCCAGCCGAGATGCCCTCCCGGACGTGAATGCCGCAGGCCAATCGCCCAGCGCAATTGCTGCTCGAAGAACTCCTTTGCGGTGCGCGAGGGGCACACGGTTTGCACCGTGTAGGGCGAAAGCTCGACTCGATATCCGCGCGCGGCAACGCGCCGGCCTATCTCGAAATCATCCGAAGCAAAATCGGCGAGCGACTCAAACCCGCCAATCTCGTCTAGTCGCTTGCGGGTGATCGCGATTGTGGCGCCCAGGCTGAATCTCACCCCTTCCATCCGCCGCGCCACCAGCACTCCGCCCAAGAAGCTCGAAGTGAGATTCACGGCCTCCAGTTCCGACCACACAAAAGGGTCGGCCAATCCCCGGTACATGCAAGTGACCGCGCCCACTTGGGGGTCCCGGAAGGGGGAGACGATGCTCGCCAGGTAGCTGGGACCCACGCGGATGTCGCTGTCGCTGATCACCAGCAGGTCAAACTGCGCTTCGTGCACCAACCGACAAAGCCGGTTGACCTTGTCATTCGAGCCGAGGTTCTCGGAGCCAATCAGCAGACGAATAGGCAGCTCAGGGAAATCCCGGATCACCTCCCGGATAGCAGGAATAGAGGGATCCTGGTCGTTGGCAACACCAAACAGGATTTCGTATCTCGGGTAGTTCTGTCGGCAGAAACTGGCAAAATTCTCGTACGCTTCACGGTCCAAACCGCGTATGGGCTTCAGGATGCTGACCGCAGGCGCGAAGTCATCAGGGTTTTCGCCCCGATTTCTGAAAAATCGCCAGGCGCAGTAGATTGCCGCTAAGTAGTATACAAAGGGCAGAACAGCCCCCACGAGAACTGTCCACTTCAGCACGGTCGGAAGCACATGATCCTTCCCTTATCGGGTGCACACTACCGCAACCCCAATGCAGACCAGTAATATGCCTGCCCAGCGCTCGGGGCCCAAACGCTCGCCCAGCAGAATCTTGGCGCCCAGCGCGCCGACGACATAACTGAGTGCCGTTGCGGGGACCACAAAGCTGACATCTGCCCATGAAAGCAAGGCCAGAAGGGAGAAAAATGCCAGCGCCATCAGCGCAAGGCCCACCCACAGCCATCCCAACCGGAAGGCACGCCCGAGGACGCCGAGGACAGCGCGAGGAGCGAAGTCTTTCACCTCGCCGATTCGCTTCATGGCGTGGGTTGCGGCGATCTCTCCGCCAGTCCCGGCGAACACAACAATGGCCAGAAATATGAAAGTGCGCATGTTCAACCCCGCCCCGTCGTGCTAGGTGGCGTACGGCCCACTATGGCCACCCCTAGACAAATGAACGCTACCCCTACCCAGTGTCGTAACGTTACCGCTTCTCCGAGCAGATAATGACCCAGTAGCGGTACCAGGGCGTAGCCGGCGGCCGCCGCGGGCATGACGTAGCTGTAATCAGCCCAGGAAAGTACCAGCAAGTAGGACACGAAAAACAGCATGAGGCAGCCGATCCCCAGCCAGACCCAAACACTGCTGAAAGTTCTGACGAAGTAAATGCCCAGAATGTCGAGTGACCAGCCCGGAGTCTCGCCCATCTGCCGCATCCCCTTGGCGAGCAGGACGTTTCCCACTGAGTTGAAAACCGCCACAAGAAGCACCAGGACACAGGTTTTCAGGAGCAGGCTTTTCGAGGAGGCCATGGGGATACGCTTAGTTGCCGGACTCCGGGCGCGAGCGGGAATCGGTAATTGGCCCAGCAACCGCACGCGTCCGCGAGGACGCCTTCCGCGCGTACTTCCACCTTTCTGTGCGCAAGCGAAGAAACTCGACGGCTTCGTGGTAGAGGCGCTTGCGTTCATGCGCATTCCAGACCGCCTTGCGCACGATGCGCCAGATCACGTGGGGGCGGAAGTAGTATGAATCGTAGAAGCGGTTGACCGCAGCCATCATTTCTTCACGCCCGAGCCACGGATAGTCGAGATGCGGCAATTGGTGGCCTTGCATATCGACAAGCGCCTCACTCGCGAGGACATTGTTCCGCTGAGCGTAGTCGTACAGCTCGGTTCCCGGGTAGGCGTGGGCGACCGAAACCTGAATCGTCTCTACGTCGAGTTCCTTGGCGAAGGCGATCGTGTTCTTGATGGTGTCGCGGGTCTCTCCCGGCAGGCCGAGAATGAAATCTCCGTGGACCACCAGCCCCAGCTTGTGGA
>JAIQGA010000275.1 GCA_020072925.1 Terriglobia bacterium
AAGCCATGATCGGGGTAGATTTGCGCCATCCAGGCCTGATCGAAGCTTTCCGACGGGTAGCGCTCCGTGCCGTGGGAGAGCAAATTGCGCAGCGTCCAGAATTCTTCACCGGCAACCAGATTCCAACCGGCTTCTCGGCCCGCCGATACCGTCGCGTGATGCGTGGGACCGTGAATGTACGCCCAGTTGTTGGGCCACTCGCCATGCAGTTCGGGGAATTTCGTGGCCGAATCGCGGGAGACGGCGTTCATGAACTCTTCGCCCGTGGCGAACTTCATCTTGAGTTGCACCCCGAACTTCTGGCGGACGGCGGAATCCCATTCCTGCTGAAGCGGGATGAGTTCCTTGGTCGGCGGCAAGTAATCTGTCATGTCGGTGATGGGGAATTGTGGCGGGATATTGTGTTGTTTGTAGAAGTCGTCCCAATGGCGAAGAAGGCCCGGAACCTGGAGCGCTACGTTTGCGGGCTCGTAGGGTGTGAGGTAGGCGGCGAGTCGCCCATAGATTCCCAGCGAGCCGACGGTGACTTTCGAGCCGTCGGGGCTGTACCAATCAAAGATGCCGGGACGAAAGCGGCCGAGCATCAGGTATTTCACGCCGGACTTGGCGAGGACCTGCGGAAATTGCAGGGCCACGGCAGGCACATCAGTTCCCCAGGCGGTTACGGAATCCACATCGGACCCAAGGTGCTCGCGGAGCCACTTCCGCCCGTAGTACAACTCGCGAACCAGGCTCTCACCTCGCCAAAGCGATTCGTAAGGCTGGTTATAAGTCGCGCCAAAGGTCAAGTGCCCTTCCGCGATGAGCTTGTGGACGATGTCGGCTTGCGTGGGCGCGCGATTGAGGTACTCCATCAGATAGAGATTGGTCTCCATCCCGTAGCGATACTCTGGATATTTTTCCAGAAGAAGAATCGCGGGCCCAATCACCATATCGCGCCGCCAGTTCGCCGTCGCCTCCGCCGAATCGAGCCAGCCGATGTCATTGTGGCTGTTTGGAATAATGTTAATAGTGGCGCCTTGCAGGTAGGTGAGTTCGGGGCTGAGAGTAAGTTTCCTGCTGGCCAAGTCCTTGCCATCTGCCGCCACAAGTCTGGCCTGCAGGTCGGAAGTGTTGGGGGAAACGGTCAGAATAAAGGCGAAATTCTTCCGACCCTGCACGGTGCCCAGAGTCTCACTGGCATTCTGCCTGGTCTCACTGCCCACCACCACCTTAAGCCCGTCCAGCGGCTCTCTTGCGACAACGGACCCGCCGACGAGGTACTTCTTGCTGCCGTCATTGGAAGTGCCGATGGCCGCGGATGACACGGTGAAAGACAGATCATTGGAATACCGCTCTCCGGATTCCCTGGGGCGCAATACCATGTCTCGAAGCTCGATCGTGGTCGGAAAAGACTGACTGGGAGCGCCCGCAAACAGGTCGAGAGAGCTCTGGCGATCGAAGATGCCGAGGGACGCCTCACCGATCTTGGCGGGATCCAGGTTTAGTTCGGCGTTCACTGCGTACCCCAGATCGAAAACCACGTGATGCCATTTCCCGTCGTTGACCGTTCCCAGATCGCCGAGCGATGTCATCCCGACCTGAGTTCCGACGACATTGATGACGTGGTCCTGACGAGTCTTGTACCCGGGATAGTTGAGGCCTCCCTGTCCAAATGCCAGGTTGAAAGCTACCGTGTGCGAGCCTTGAATGCGAATCCAAAAATCGAATACAGGATTCTCGCTGACGTTGAACTCAGCGCCTTGAAGAGAGCACCCACCGTCTGGTGGAAACATGGGATTCGGTTTTCCAATGGTTATCCGGGCGACTCCTTCATTGGAGGTGAATGACATCGTCCCGCTGCAACGCTGCACTGTGGGCTGGATTGGTGCGCCCAGGGCAAAGGAACAAACCATGAGTCCAAAAAACAGCAGAAAGCCGGTCGATTTCCAGAAGGACGGTTTCATTCTCTCCTCCGCGTAAGATGATTGTTCGGTAGAGTGAAACAAATGATCAGCGCCGAATGATTTCCCTTCGAAGCTGGCGGAAGGCGCAGCACGCGGTGTCCTGGCTCATGACCACTAGCGGCGTACCATAACTTCGCCGCGGGTTGGCGAGGGGGGCATTCTCAACGTGGTGCTAGGTCGAAATCTTCAGCGTTACGATCTCCCAAGGCTTCACCGCAATTTGAAGCGACCCGTCGCCAAGCGGGGACAGGGGTTCCTCATCGTCCTCGATGAGGTTAGTTCTCCAGGCCTGCTTCACCGGCCTGGCGAAACGAATCCGCGCATAGCCTTCGGTCCCCTCCGCTTCGTAGAACCGGAGCACGATGCGGTTGTCGTCCTCGCTCTTCTTCATCGCTGTAATGACCAAGTTGGACGGTTCGATGTTCAGGAATTCCGCTTCCGAGGGTTGAGTTCCTTGGCGCGCCGCTTCTTCGCTGCCTACAAACGCGGTCAACCGATAGTTGAAGCCGATGGCATCACGATACCGCCAGCGCCAGTCCCCTGCGTGGGGGAGCAGCGCCATGCGATAGCGGTGATCGCCCTGCTGCGTGTACCAGTACTCGGGATTCCAGGCCAGGCTCTTGCGAGTGGATAAGAGCACGTGCTGGAGGAGCGGGTAGGAAACGGGGTGGCCGCTCTCGTCCTGGAACAAGTGCACGGTGCTATCGGAAGCGGCCATGCAGCCCCGGCCGAGATAGAGCGGGCTCGAGGCATCAATCCAGTTAATGGCCTCGCGGAAGGCAAGGGGATGGTCGCCTCCATAGATGTCCGCTCGAAACGCCGTGTCGGGATCGGGCGGCAACAAGGTAAAGTCGATTTCGTCTTTCCCCATTTCAACCGTACCGAATGGCACTTCGTAACTCAGTTGCGCGGTGTCCAAGTTGATGGGGAACGCGACGCGCAACTCGCGATCCTTCTGGCCGTCCCAGTTCAGGATTTCGAGGTCAATGTCCACCCGGTCGAGGTCGTGATGGAAATGAAACGCCTCACGCAAAGTAAAGCGCTTGAGCTTCGCCTCGCGGACCGCCGTGGTGCGCACTGCGCCTTTGTTGAAGGTCAGGAATTTGAAAGCATAGTTGCTGGTTTTGTCAAAATCCGCGACCGTAACGATTTCCGGGTCTTCCCAGGCCAACCCTGGCGCGGTAAATTGCAGGACCTCGCCACCATCGAATTTCCCTGAACGCAGGACTTCCCAATTCTGGCGCTTGTCGTAAAGTGTTTTGAGTCCTCCCGCGCCGAAGCTCGCGCGGAAAAACTGGTTTTCCAGCGTATCGCCGCGCAAAGGAGTTTTTTCCGCCATCGGCGAGGATGCGGACTCCAGATAATACGTGCGGTATCCGACCGACGGTACTTTATCGGCAACAAAGATGAACTTGGTGGAGGGATGCCCCGCCTGCCCCGCTACGATCTCGAAGGGGATGTCGTGGCCGGCGTCATCCCGAAGCGCAAAGCCCTTCCAGCCTGACGGCAGCTTGAATTCGGCTTCGACAACGTCTGTTCGCTTCCAGCAGAGCGGGTTGAAGACCACCACCGGAATCTGCGGAGCTGTTTTCCTTTTGACGCTCCCCGCCAGATTCGTGCCGACGCCTGACAGCAGCGTGTCTGCCAGCTCCTGGGATTTGGCATAAGTAGCGTTGTAAACCTTGTCGGTGATGACGCCCTGGTTTCCGCCCCATCCATGGTCGGGCCAGCAGTTGGCCTGCCAGGCGTCGGCGAAGGTCTTCGCCGGATAGTCGCTGAATTCCGAGCTAAGTGCGAGTCCCGCATAGAGTCGTTCTGCGGCCAGCAGTGTGTTGTGGGCCTCTCGGCCTTTCAGGAGCCCCTCGCGATTGCTCGGCTCGTCGTAATAGGCCCAACTAAAGGGCCAGTCTCCCTTGAGTGTAGTGATGTTCAGCGGCCCCTTGGTCAGTTCTCCCAGGAACTCCTCGGGGTTCATGAAAACAATCTGCGGAGGATGAATCTGTTTCGCCGGTTCGGCGGCGTAATGCTGATTCCACTTGGCTGCAAAGCGTTCCATCGCGGCGTTTTGCTCCCGCGCGTAGGGCGGAAGATTCGGCTGCGGAGGCAAGTAATCGCTGGTGTAATCGTAGATGAAGATGGGAGGAAGTTGGCGAGGTGCGTAGTAATACTCACGTTGCTTCGCGAACTTCAACCATCCCTGGTTGTTCAGGGGGTCGAGCAGCCTCATGGGGTCAACATAGTGATAGGCGAACGTCAGGACGGTTGATCCGTCCGGCGACATCCAGTTGTAGAAGCCAAAAGGCATGCGCCCCTGAACGACGTATTTGATCCCGGCCTTCCTCAGGATCTGCGGCATCTGGAGCGTCATATTGGGCGGGTCGGTCTTGACGTAGAAAAGCGTGTCGCAGCCGGGAAAGGTCTTCTTCAGCCATCGGCGGCCGAGATAGAACTGCCGCACGAGCTTTTCCGGCCCTACATGCACTTCCTGGCATTGTACGTAACTGCTGCCCCAGCAGAATCGGTTTTCCCTCATCAGGGAAACCATCTCCTCGCGCTTTTCAGGATGCCGCTCGAGGAATTCCATAAGGTACGTTGTGCATTCCATCCAGTAGCGGAATTCGGGGTGCTCCTTCATCAGCTTCATCGCCGGAAGGATTAGCACTTCGGAGCGATAGTCGGCAGTTTTCTCCTGGGTGTTGAGCCAGCCCAGATCATTGTGGTTCGTGCAGTCCAGAACAAACTTTCCCCCGTCGAAGTAAGACTGGTATGCCGGAACCTTCAGTTTGCGCTCGCAGCAGAAAGCGGAACTCCCGCCGTCCACCTTGAACTCCATAGAAATGTCTTCAAATGACGCAGGAATCCAGACGGGTTGGTGAGTGACTGCGCGACCGGGAATCGCCTGCAGGGTCAGCTTTTCGAGAGGTTTCCCCTCCTGGGTGATAACCAGCGCGGCGTTGCGAACCTCCTCGCCGGGATTGATGAGATGCACGGTAGCGGCCTGGACCGGCTTTCCGTCCCGGACGTCGTACATTTCATAGACATCGATTTCGAAGCTGGTTTGGTGCCTGCGCGGGAAGGCGTAAATCTTGGAGACGCCGGTCTCCTCACCTCCGGCTTTGGGCCACACATCATCGATGGTAAGACGGAGCCAGGAGGTTTGCGCGGTTTTGGGAAGCGTGATGATCTGGAAATAGTCCGCCTTGCGGAGTTCCGCGCTGACGTTTGTTCCATCGGAAAGAGTGCAACGAACTTTGCGTGGAGCCTGGAGCAACTTCACTCTCGAGTACGTCAGCATGTACGGGTCTTGCCCCGGGATGTTGCGTTCCAGGGGTTCAGGCAAAACCCACACTTCGCTGACCTGGCGCGGCTCAGCAAAGGCAATTTCCAGCCAGGCGCCCGCAGCCTGATGCTTGGCTTCCCAACCCAGGTAAAGGTTGTTCCCGAAGACGTTGGCGGGTCCATATCCCCAGGGAGGGTCGTCCATAAACGTGGAAGCCCGGGCCGTAGCCTTCAGGGCAGGATCTGCCCAATTCGGGTTCTCTTCCGCGGTTGGACCGTCCGCGGCCTGGAGGCGTGTGGCCATACCGCCCAGCGGCACGGCGTGGGCTGCGGCCCAGGAAATCGTCAGTATTCCGCTATCCTTCAGGAAGTTTCTGCGATTCATTGAATTGCTCCATTGAATAGGACGTTGTCTATAAATGGCGGCAATCTGTCGGGACAATCTGTCGGGACAAATCGCGGGCTAAGATATCTACTCTGGTCAGGCCTGTCAACGAGGACAATATGGCCGCTTGTGGAAATTTCCGGCGAATGCTAGTTTACGCCCCGCGGTCCCGCACCTTGGAGTGACATTCTGTCCCCGTCACGAAGGAGGTCCCATGGCTCTGGATTCCCGACGCGCTTTCCTGCGCACCTTGCTGGCTGCCTGCGCTTCTGGATGGACGTATTCATCGTCGATGGCACAATTGCTCCCTTCTGATAATTCCTTCCGCGTGCGGCTCAGTCATCTCTTTACTTCGGAAGGGAACCGGTTGCGCCAGATTCTCCTGCTCACTCCCCCCAAGGAAGTGTCTCAAGGTAATGTCGAGGTGCTGATCGGCAAACGCTCCGAGAAGATCGACCTCGGAAGCGTGAAGAAGATCGCCGGGGAGTATTACCTCCCCATCACCCCCGTGGAGCAAAACGAAATCGCCACGCTGGTCCTGACGAGTGACAGCCGGAAGCTGGAAACCGCCCTGGACGTGAGGCCAATTCGACACTGGGAGGTTTTCCTGATTCACAACTCTCACCAGGATCCCGGCTTTCTCGACCTCCCTTCGAAGCTCCGCCTCCGCTTTATTCCTTTCATTGATGACGCGATGAAATTCTGCGAGCAGACGGATTCCTGGCCTGAAGGATCGAAGTTCAAGTGGAACATCGAAGTCGGTTATCTCATGGAAGATTACTGGAAGGCGCGGGGCGAGGAGAAAGTCCGCCAAGTGATGGACTGGATCAAGAAAGGCCGGATGACCATAGGTGGCTTCTATTGCAGCATGGATACCGACTTCATGAGTTCGGAGACGTTGCACCGGGCCGTCTACTATGCGACGAACCGATTAAGCGATAAGTTCGGCATCAACCTGGAAGGAGCTATCCTGGATGACGTCAACGGCTTCGCCTGGGGCTTGGTCGAAGTGATGGCGAAGTCGGGATTGCGCTACCTCGTCATGGGCTCGAACGGCGACCGGGACAACATGCAGAACGGTAACGCACCCACATTGTTCTACCTGGCCGGGCCCGACGGCAGCGAAATCCTGATCTGGCGGTCGGTCCAGTACGTGGAAGGGTTCGACCTTCTCACCTTCGACGATCCTTACACAGGCCGCAACGTGAAAGGTCTGGACATGAAGCAGGGCGAGCGGACGATTGCCCGCTATTTCGATCGCCACGAACGCAGTGGTTATCCGTTTGAGGCGATTGCCCTGCAAGTGGCTTCGGATTTTACGCCACCGTTTATCCAACTCTCGGAGGTGGGGCGGGACTGGAACGCCGCGTGGGCGTTCCCGCGGCTGCGTGTCTCAACCATCCCCGAGTTTTTCCACCACATCGAACAACATCATAAGGATCAGATTCCCCACTTGCGCGGGGGCGCGCCGGACGGCTGGGTGGACCTGCAACCCGGCGAGGCAGAATCCGCCGCCTTGGGCCGACGCGTCGAAAACTATCTGCCCGATGTGGAGCGGCTTGCCACCCTCGAACACTTAGTGGCGAATGGGCCGGCCCGCCAGGAGGACTTCCTGAACGCCTACAACGAGCTCTGCCTTTGGGAGGAGCACACGATTGAATGGTGGGATATTCGCGCTGACCGGTACGTGGATGAGTCCGAGGGGGGCGGCAAGAAGCACTGGGAAGAGAAGGTTGGAGGACCCCGGTTCCGCGCTTGGCGCCAACGCCGTTCCGGCTGGTCGATGTCGAGAGCGGCCATGAGGTCGCCTCCCAGATCGAAAAGCTGGAGGGCTCTCCCGACGAAGTTGTTTTCCTGGCGGAGAATGTACCCTCGCTGGGATATCGCACCTTCCGCATCGAATCTGGCAGCCCGAGCGCCGGCGGCAATTCACCTGTGGTGGGTGAAGGAACGATCGAGAACAAATTCTACAAGCTCGACCTTCTCGGGAAGGATGGGACCGTCGAGCACCTGATGGACAAAGAACTCCAGCGCGAGTTTGTTGATCCCCGCGCGGAGCACGGCTTCAACGGGCTGGTGTTTCGCCTCCAGGAGCGCCTGACCGAGCGCGAGTACAAGCAATTGGGCGAGATTCCCATGCAGGACGTGGTGATTCGCAAAGGCGCTTCGGGCCCGGTCTTCTCGAGCCTCATCGTCAGCGGCCACATCGAGTACATCTGCAAGTTCGAGCACGAAATCATCCTCTACTCGAAACTGAAGCGCGTTGACTTCCATAACCGTATTATGAAAAAGCCCGTCTATCCGAAGGAGACCCTCCACTATGCGTTTCCTTTTGCCGTCCCTACGGATTACCACTTTTGGGTAGATAACATGACTCATCAAAACACCTACAAGCTGGATGTTGCCGGGGGAGTCATGCAGCCGGACCTCGACCAGATTCCGGGATCGATCCGGGACAACTACGTGCCCCGGCACTGGGTTTCGATCTCGCGCGACGATTACGGTGTCCTCTGGTCTTCCGCCGATGCGCCCCTCGTGCAACTGGGCGGAATTCATACCGACAAGTATCTCCCCTGGATCACCATGCAGGATGACAACTGGCTGGCTCGCGGCTGGCTCTATTCCTTTCTGATGTATAACCACTGGGTGGTGGATGTGCCCATCGCGCAAGGTGGGAATTACCTGTTCCGCTACAGCATCACCACCCACGGTCCGGAATGGACTTACAACTCCGCCCATCATTTCGGTTGGAGTTTCATGAGTCCACTGCGTGCTTATGTGGTGGAAGGCTCGCAGGAAGGGAAGTGGCCGGAGTCGGCCAGGAGCTTCATGGAAATTGCCCCTGAGAATGTCTACCTGACGGGATTCAAATCCGCGGAAGATGGAGACGGCGTCATCCTGCGCCTTTACGAAGGAGCCGGTCTGGCAACTCAGGCGGCAGTCAACTTCAACTTGCCGGGGAAGAAGTTGCAGGCTGCAATCGCCTGCGACGCCCGGGAACGGAATGGTTCTCCCCTGAAGACCGACGGCAACGCCTTGCGCGTCCCATTGAAACCCTGGGAGACGACTACGGTGAGAGTGCGTACAACCTGAAGGTCGGACCCGGCGACGGGCTGACGAGCGCGCAGGACAATAGAAGCTTGCCTTCGGGACGTGTGCGACTGACCTTGGGGGGCATGATGCGGCGACGGAACTTTCTCTCCTTTCTCTCGGCTCTGGCACCAGCGGCCATACTGGGCCGACAGGAAATCCACGCCATGTCGCGCGGCGCGATGGGCAAGCCCGCTTTGCATGTGACTCCGGAAGCCATGAAGGCGGCTTGGCAGTCCATCGCCTGGGGCGGTTACAGCGGCCAGGCCATGACAATTGACGTCGGGCTACCGTGGCGCCTCCTGGCCTGGGAGAACGGCCAGTTCGTACCCTGGTGGGAAATCGACAGCAAGCTCTGCTTCTTCAGTGAATGGTTGGAAACATACGGCACTCGCTCATCGTACGATTATGAACCAATCTCTGACAAGGCGAATCGTTATACCCACGTCGAGATCACGGAACTTGGCCCCGCTCGCGTCGTCTTGCACTGGGAATATGCGCTCTGTGATGCGACGCGACATGCCGGGATTTTTCATGGCAATACCTGGGCGGAAGAGTTCCATACGGTATATCCCGATGGGCTGACCGTCCGAAAACTCGTCGCCTATCCAGGCAGCCAGTCGACGGCCGAAGGGGAACCGCGATTCTGGGAGGTGGCGGAGATCGACTTGATTTTCGCTCCGCCCAGCACACTGAACGAGACAATTACCAAGACGCCCCTGCGCGTCACCAGTACATCTGGACATTCTTATGCGCTGCCGTGGCCCTCGACCGGCGATCCATGGTTTTGTAGGCGCAACCCGAAGGTGAGCGAATGGCCCGCGTACATTTTCCGGGCCGGACTGAAGAACCGGCCGGAACCGTACCTGATTGTGCCGAACCGCAAGGATTACTTTCCGCGACGAACCTGCCCGCTCTGTGAGCAGGACCATCCCTGTGTGCTGCTTTGGCTCTCACCTCACCTCTACAAGCATTATCCGGGCTTCAAGGGGGAATATGAGATTGGTGTTGAGGCGAGCGAAGCGGACATGAAAACTCACCCTGTTTCCATGCCCCTGGTAAGCGTGTTGCCTTGGGTGCACAAGTTTTATTTTGAGCCGGGAGACCATTCTTCCCGACCTCTTCAGCCTGAGTGGAGCCCTGCACCGGGGACCACGTGGCTGATGCTCTGGGGGACGAGCGATCAGGGTGACGAGCACATTGAAAATGTGGCTCGCCAATGGTTGAACCCCGCAGTTTTGAAGATGACCGAGGGGGAAAACGCCGGCTTCGAGCCTGCGGAGAATTTGTATCAGGTCCACGCCGGCCGCGACCGCTGCGAGTTCACGCTGGCTGCCGATTCCCAAGCTCCCGTCGTCCATCCGAGTTTCAAGATTCTCGACTGGGGTTATCGCCCGGCGCAGATTCTCATAGACGGCAAGATACTTTCTCCCGAACAATGGCGTGGGACCTGGAACCGCAAGGATCTGATAGTTTGGATTGACAAGATCTTGACGGCTCCTGCCCGAATTCGGTTTGAGACCTTTTGACGGTTGGTCGAGAGCATGGTGTGAGCCCGTACATGGAGCCACGAATGAATGAGCGTGAAAGGGTGCTCGCTATCATTAAGGGCGAGAAGCCCGATCTTGTCCCCTGGTATGCGGACCTTGACTATTGGATGGCGTATTTGAATTCGGCCAACCTGATGCCGGAGAAATACAAGGGCGACGGCATTTACCAATTGAGCCGCGACCTGGGAGCCGGTTTTTATCTGCAAGGGTACTTTCCGTTCCGCGAGGTCTACGATGGCGTGCACGTGATCCGTGCGACTTCTTCCGACGGTCTCTCCCGCAGCGCCCGCGCGATCACTCCTCAAGGTGAAATCCGCGAAATTGAACGTTGGATTCCCGAATCCTTTTGCTGGGCCTATGAGGAGCGCTTCGTTAAGGACTGGCGTGACCTCGCGGCCCTGCGATATTTGTATGAACATACCTTCTACGAACCCGATTACGAGTTGGCCGCGCGTCGCTATGAGATGATTGGCGAGAATGGCGTGGTGCTTTGTTACCTCCCCAAAAGCCCTCTGATGGAGTTGGTCGCGCTTCGGGCCGGGATTAGCGCGGTCACCTATGCGCTGGCCGATGCTCCTGAAGAACTTGAAGAGACCATTGTCGTCCTGGGAAAGAAAGCGAATGAAGCCTCAGAGGTCTCGCTAAGATCGCCGGCGGAATTCTTGATGATTCCCGAGAATCTGTCTTCCGAAGTGGTCGGCAAGAAGTTGTTTAACCGATACATCAGGCCGCACGACGAAGTGTGGGTAAAACGCATCAAGGCGGTCGGGAAATGCCCGTTCATCCACATTGATGGCACCTTGCGCGGCTTGATTCGCGAGGCCTCCGAGACTGGGTTCACTGTTTTGGAAGCCGTCACGCCGGCGCCAGTAGGGGATATCGAGGTTGAGGATTTGTGGCAATGGGTCGCCCCGGGAACGGTTCTTTGGGGCGGGATCCCAGGAATTTTCTTCAGCCCTCTTGTCAGCGACGAAGATTTTGACGCCTTTGTGATTCGGGTCCTGAAGGTGATGACGAGCGCGCCCCGATATGTGCTGGGTGTCGCGGACCAGGTTCCTCCTCGTTCGACCTTTGAGCGGATTGCGAGAGTCCGGCCGCTGGTTGAGAAATACGGAAGGTTCTGATGGTAGCATCCAAATACCGCACCCACCGCAGCAACAAAAAAGCGACGCAGAGCCAAGAGGCAGTCTCCCCACCACGATGAATTGAGGAAGAAATGAGTGATTCCCTGAGTTTGTCTCGCCGCCAGTTCCTTGCACGCGCCCCCTTCGCGATAGCGGCCGGAGCGCTTTCCCCTACTGTCGTTGCCTCTCCGACGCCCACCGGGCCCCCGGATTTCTGCGTGTTTCTTGCCGACCACTGGAGCTACACGGGAATCGGCTGGCAGATGGGGTTGAAGACGTGCGCGCAGTCTATTACGGATTGCCTGTCTATGGCGGACTACCACCCCAGCGTCAAGACCGGCATTAATCTCGATGCGCTGGCCTACAAGTTGGTCGCGAAATCAAACCCGGAGGTTATTGATCGTCTAAAGCGATATCTGAAAGCCGGGAAGGTGGAAATCATTGGTGGAACGTTCGGCCAACCGATGGGCGCGATGGTTTCCGGCGAGTCCAACATTCGCCAGTTGGTGGTCGGACAGAAGACCATCCAGGAATCGCTGGGCGTTTTGGTTTCCACTTTTCTGGAAGAGGAAGAGTTCACTCATCCGCAACTGCCCCAATTGCTCAAGGGGGCCGGTTACAAGTTCGCCAGCACAGCCCAGTGTGATACGTGGGGCAATGCCGGCAATCCGGTTATGGATCTGAATGTCTTCGAATGGTGCGGCACCGATGGCACGTCCATACTCGCCACGCCCAACAACGGGCTGCGCTTTCATCCGCCCGTGGTCACGCATGACGTCGAGTGGCTCTGGTCGGCGGAGGGGCGCGGGAAGGTGAAAGAACTCCAGCGTTTAGGGATGCCGTTGGCAATCAAGTGGGTCGAGTTCGGATGGGGACCCAATGAGCTTGAAGGCCGAACCGCCAATAAATTCTACGCCACGAAGTTTCGCCAACTCTCGGAGGAGTTTAAGGTTCGATATACCACGCTGACGGAATACCTTGAAGAGTATGGGGGGCAGGCCAAGGAACGAGTGAGTTGGCGCATGGATGATTTCCACAAACTCGAACCCTGGGGCGTCGGGGGAGACCAATTGCGCCGGGAGGGGCGGGAGACCGAGGCCGCGCTGTTGGCCGCGGAACGGTTCGACGCGGTTGCCGGATTGCTGGGTCTTTATGGAGGCAGGGAGGCAGAACTTGAAGAGGCTTGGAAGCACATGCTGATTGCCCAGAGTCACGACGTTTCATTGTGCGAAGACTTGGCGGACCTGGGTGACGGCGCGGCCAAGGAATTCATCTCCACCACAGGCAGCGCTGAGGAGGACCGAAGCGTCACCACCTGGGGAACGTTGGGTTCGCGTCATACGCGCGTGGCCAAGAAAATGGCTACAAAGGTGCTTGATGGAGCATTGGCGGCCGTGAGCGCCGCCGTGGATACCGCCCAGGCGAGTCAAGGTGAAATGGCGATCGTGGTGTTCAATCCCTGCGACTCGGCCCGAGACGCTATAGCTTCCACCGGCAAACTCCAGTTCAAGGAAGGTGCGGGTAGCGGAATTGTAGTTCGCGATGCCCAGGGACAGCGGGTTGTTTTTCAACCTCTGGCCCTGGAGCGAAACAGTTCGGGCGACGTTGTAGCAGCGGACGTGGCGTTTCAGGCCCGTCAATTGCCTGCCTTCGGATATGCGACGTATTACGTGGAAAGGGCGATGTCGGGAGCTTCGTCGCAGGAGACCAGCCTGAAAACGTCGGAGTCCGGCTTTCGCGTGGAGAACGAATTTGTCTCATTAGAATTGGACAATACGACGGGAGCTATTGCTAAGTTGATGGATTTGCGCCAGGACCGTAATCTGATTGATGGCAAGCGGTGCGCATTTCCCACATTCACGGGACGGCCCAACCGGGGACATCCTGGGGCGCAAGGAGTTCCGGAAGAGTTCGATAGCCGGCGATCCAAAGCCGAAATCGGTTGGGTCGAGCGAGGTCCTCTCCGCGCGACTGTCAAGGCGGTTCACACTTGGCCCCAGATTCGGTTCGAGCACTGGGTTACTCTCCACGCGGGTCTCCCCTTTGTGGAATCACGGGTCCGGGTGCATGCGGACATTCCACCGCTGCCGGGAGAGGGAAAGATCAATGGTTGGCAATTCCCGCTCGAGATCGAGGAGGGTTACTGGCTTTCCTTTGCGCCGTCTTTCCTGCCGACCGCCCTGATTCGGGATTTCCCTTTCGGCATCGAGCCATGCTCGAAAGATGCCGTAGACGCTCGGACATTCCTCGATCTAGCGGGGCCCGATGGCGGGCTCCTGGTCGGGCATGGTGGAACGCAGTATTTCAAGCGGACCAGGGACAACACATTCTCAAATCTGGTGCTCAGGGAATGGAACTCGCATTTCATGCCTAATCACTACGGTTGGCCTCGTGCGGCAGAATACCGATACCGGCTGATTCCACACGCCAGGGACTTTACCAATGCCGACCGGCTAAGATCGGTTCAGGCTTACGATCAGAGTCCCATCTGTGTGATTGAAACTCTTCACGGGGGTGCGTTGGCAAAACAACGCAGTTTTGCCCACGTCGATGCGAAAGATGTACTGATCTCCTCATTTCGCAGTGTGGGCAATGGCGCATACGAGTTGCGGATAATTGAACAAGAAGGAGTGGCGACCAGCGGGGAATTGAGATTGGATCTTCCCGTGAAGAAGGCTGCTCCTTGCGATTTATTGGGCAGGACCTCCGGCGAGCATCGGTCACACGAGAAAGGCCGGCTCAAGGTCTCTCTCAGCCCTTGGCAGGTGAAAACGTTCCGGCTGGAACGATAGCGGCATCGACAATGAGAAAATCGTGCAAGCGAGGACCAGTAAGGGACACGAGAAGTCTGAAATACGCAATCGCCAGAGGGTTCATTTTGCAGCCGTCGCGGCATGGTGGCCACAGGCTGAATGAGGACCTACAATCGTCAAATGCGAGGTGCTGCCATGACCGAAGGGCTTGAGCCCAACGAAGACAAGCCGGCTGTTGGCTTGGTTACATTCACAGATGATCGCCCCAACATCTTCTCCCGGGAGCACGAGATTGGCCTGGAAAGGAAACACAAGGAATTGCGCGGCTTCCTGGAAGGCGAAGGATTCCAGGTGGTGGACGCCATGGAGCGACTGCGTGGGTCCGCCTCGGTTGATTGGTTCGGAGTGCACAGCCCCGCGGAAGTGCGCGCCGTCGCTGACTGCCTGCGGCAAGGGCACGCCGAGTGCCTGCTGATCGTCTCGCATTTCTGGACGCCTCCGGGTTACGCCATCGAGTTGGTCAAACGTCTTGACCTTCCGACTTGCCTCTATGCGGAGCGAATGCTCTCCAGCATTATCTGCATTGGAGCCGGTCTACAGCAGGTGGTGCCCAACCGTCATGCGCTCACGCACGAACGACTGGTCGAAAGGGACCGCTGGCGTCTGCCTCACTGGGTTCGGGGCGTCACGGCCGTTGAGAAGCTCAAATACGACAGCGCCATGCTTTTCGGCAGTACCTATTGCCTGAAGATGGAACATCTCGAAGATGATCACGCGCGCCTGAAGCGCATGCTCATCGGCGACCTCTTGATCGAGGAGCAATCGATCTTCGTCGCGCGCGGCCAGCGCATCCTCCGCGAGGAGCCGCAACGGATCGCGAGCTTCAAGCGCTGGCTGGTTGAGAACGGTACCCGCATCTGCTACGACGGGCAGCGCGTCACGGAGCACGTGCTCGACGTGCACATTGCCG
>JAIQGA010000450.1 GCA_020072925.1 Terriglobia bacterium
TCCTGGGCGGCGTGCACAACTGGTTGGAGGTCTTTGCCAACAACCATCGCACGCGGTGCAACCTGAATCCTATCGACGCGCTCGAGACGTACAACCCGCGCGAGGAATTTCTGAAGGACGTTTACGTCACGGAGAAGCTGGGCACCAAGCAGGGCTGGAGCCATCCGGCGCCTGATGAGGATTGGCAACACGGCTACCCGCAGGAATTTCAGGATTTCTCAGAGAGCATCGGATTTGACCGCGAGCCCTTGTCGGGAGGCGAATTGGCGCGCGACACCATCGCCGTGCTCTATAGCGCTTACCTCTCCGCCGAGCGGCGCGGGGCGGAGGTTGAGATTCCTTTTAGACATTTCCTTGGAGAGTAATAACTATCCGGGACTTGAATTATGACATTTTCTGTCGCTTACTATTCCCGAGTTTGTCAGCAGAGCCGACGGGCGACATGTCATGGAGAGCTAAGTGTCTTTAGTTTCAAGCAGCAGAGGGCAATCGCAGGCGGGAATTCTGGAACGGAACGTGCTGGCACTGTAAGGGCAATGGTAGGGTGGCCTTCCGCAAGTCTGACGCCAAGAGGAATTGGAGGAGGGTTAGATGCGGTTTGACCGCCGGGGATTCTCCCTGGTCGAACTCCTGGTGGTGGTTTCGATCATCTTGATCATCGCCGCCATTGCGATTCCGAATCTCATGCGCAGCCGCATGTCCGCCAACCAGGCGTCGACGGTGGAAAGCCTGCGGGTCATCAACACCTCCGAAGTGGCCTACAGCGTAACTTATACCGGCTATTCTCCCAGCCTCGCCGCCCTCGGGCCGCCACCGCCGGGCGCGGCGGTCACCGCCGCGAAGGCGGGCCTCATCGACCAGCAATTGGCGGGCGGACTGAAGAGCGGATATATCTTCACGTATACGCCCACACAGCTCGATGCGAATGGCCAGTATCGAGGATATACAATAAACGCCAATCCTTCTCAGTATAATGTCACAGGAGTGAATTACTACTACACGGACCAAAGCCACGTGATTCGCCAGAACGCCACGCAGCCGGCGTCAGCAACCGACGAAGCCGTCGCCCAGTAAGCGGTGCGTGGCGCCGGCCGACCTTCTTCACTTCCCCTTGAGGCGAACCACCCACACGTCGCCCGCCCCCAGCGTCTTCTGCAACACGACCTTTCCTCCTGATTCCTGGACCCGCAGGTCGCGGTCTTCGGTGAGGTCCCGGGCCGTGCCGACTTCCCACAGCACGCGGACGCTGAGGGTCGTATCCGCGCGAGCCGCGGCGTCGCGGGCGCCTGCTGCCGCTGACACGCCAGCCCCAGGAAAGTGCCCACCAGGATGGCGTGTCCTCGGCCGTAGGCGTTTTCAACGATGGCCGGCTCGCCATCGGCAAAGCGCCCCAGGACACGCGCGTTGCGGAGCGGTTCCAGGTCTTCCTCGAACGCCTCTCCCGTTGCGGTCGTTCCCGACGTCAGGCCGGGCAAATTCGCGCCGGACTCGAGCGAGATTGCGGCTTTCTCGACGGGCCGGATCACTTTCTCGCGCGCGCCGAACACTTCGGCCAGTCCCATGCCCGGCACCTCGTCGCTCGAGAAGCCGCGCTCGTCGTTCCACGCCAGCCGCGCTTCCGCCACCACGGATCCGCCTTGCTCGATGTAGCGTGCCACACCCTGCGCTGCCTCGCGCGAAAGCATGACGGGGAACGGCAGGAAGAGGATCTTGTACGCCCCCAGCTTGTTCTGGATGACGTCGCTAGTGTGCACGAAATCCACGGGAATCTGCTGCTCGTTGAAGGCGCGGTGATAGCCCATCAACGAATCGCGCGTGGCGTTCCCGAGTTTGGAGAGCGAAGGCTCGGCGCCGCCCACCATGTACGCCAAGCGGTCGTAGAGAATCGCCACCTGCGCGGGCGCGGGTTGCGAGAGCGCGAGATCACCCGCGTTCTTCGCGATCGTCTGCGCCACCTGGCCTGCGGCGCGCGCGCGCGGCGTCAGCGTGCCGTCAAGGTTGATCAGCCCGTAACCGTTCGATTCGTATCCGGAATTCATCGGGTACCAGGCGTACACGGCGATCTCTCGCGCGCCATGGGCCATGACCTGCCACATCCAGTATTCCTCGTCATGCGCGTCCACCGGGTCGGCGATGCGCATGCCCGTCACGCCCTGCCCAGCCTGCAATTCTCCGATCCAGAACCCTTTGCCGAAACTGTGCCCCGCGGAGCGTGTGAAGTCGAGCCCCGCGGCGAGCATTTGCGGAGACCAGGGGCGCGTCGAAGCGGCGTGCTTGGGATAGAGCGACGTGCCGAAGAAATTGGCGCTGGCGCTCATCTTCCAATCGTCCGGCTCGCCATAGCCGTCGGTCGGAGAGGTGAACAGCCCGGGCACCGCGGCGTGGCTGGTGATGAAGTGCGCGTGGTCGGCACTGCGGATCGAGTCTACGCGCGTCTTCAGGTCGCCCGCCAGTTTGTCGTCAATAAAGGCGCGCCAATCGAGATAGTCCGTGTAAGAGAGAATCGTCGAGGCGCGCGGCGGCGCGACCTGCTCCCAGCTTGTGAAGCGGCGATACCACGCGGCGTTGAGCGCCGCGAGCGTTCCGTACTTCTGCTTCAGCCACTCCCGAAAGCGCTCTTGGCTCGAAGGGCAGAAGCAGAATTCCGGGTTATTGAGGTACGGGAATTCCGCCCAGTTGATGATGTGCGG
>JAIQGA010000276.1 GCA_020072925.1 Terriglobia bacterium
AAGCCGACGCGCAGCATGGAACGGTAGATGGAATTCTTGCTGTAATCGAAATAACCTCCCGGTCCCGCGGGAAAGTACCAGCCCATTCCAACAGGAGGAACAGAGCGAACGACCCCGCTCTGATGAAGCTCCCAGGAATGGTAGGGGTTATCAAGATAGCCGAAAGGCGTATAGGACCCCGCAGGAAAGCCGTTGAGCGTCGCGGATCGTGAGTCCGATTTCGCGGCGGTCCCATCTTCGCCCGAAGGCGAGGAAGCCAAGCCCTTTTCCCAGATGCTAGAAGCGGCGGCGCCCGCGATACCAAGTTTTTTCGAGAATTCACGTCTGTTCATGAGGTTTCGAGGCTCCTGAGGCGAAGTACGCCAATGGCGTGGCGGAACAAAGCATACACCCTCCCCGACGACATCGCCGGGGAGGGTGTGGTAAACCGCTTACACGTTCCGGGTTGGATCAGAACATTAATTTCAGACCGAGCTGAAGCTCGCGGGGATTGTAGGTGCCGACGGCTTTGCCGAAGGTGGTCCCGGCATCCGAGAGGTTTCCATCCACGCCGCTCAGGTTGACGCGGTTGAAAAGGTTAAAGGCATCGGCGCGGACCTGGAGCTTGAACCGCTCGCGGTATACATCCAGCACCTTCCTTATTGAAAAATCGGTGCTCGCGTACCCGGGCCCGATGTAAACGTTGCGGCCCAGACTGCCGTCCGTCCCCAGGGCAGGGGCTGAGAACGCGCTGGCGGGGAACACGCCGTTAATGAATTTGCTGTTATTCGGGTTGGCGATCTTCAAACCAAAGGCGGGCGCGTTCGGACGATCGGTGCTGGTGCCATCTGCGTTCCAGTCGCAGCCCTGAGAGGGATTCGCAAAGTTGAAGCTGCTTCCGCACAAGACGTTAAAGGGCGCACCGGACTGCAACATCACCAGCGGCGTAACCTTCCAGCCTCCTGCCACGGTTTTCAGGAAGCGGTTCGAGCCCTGCAAACCGGGCAGGTTCCACGTGGCATAGGCGGTGAATTTCTGGGCGTGATCGAAATTGGACAAACCCCTTTCGAGTTTTCGATTCTGGATATCTACGGGGTCGTTGCCGTCCACGGAGGTGTCGTCGATCGCCCTGCTCCAGGTGTACACGGCGTTCAGACTCACGTTGTGAGACATGCGGTGTTGAGCTTGCAGAGAGAGCGCGTTGTAGGCCGAACTCGCCTGCGACTGGAGATAGCTGATATTCGCAAAGCTCTGGCTGTAACCGTGGAAGGTCCCATTCGTGAGCAGGTCTCCCGGAAAGCGGTTGATGTTGTTGATCCAGGCCAAGTGGTGGGCCGCGGAACCCAGATAGTCGATCTCAAACATCCAGTTGGTGGTGAGCTGGTATTGGACCCCCTGGATCCAGTTGAGAATGTAAGGAATCGTGAAATTCGGGTCAACCGCCACAACACCCACGCGGGCGCCAAGAATCCCATTGTGAGGGTCAAGACCGGTGGCGAAAGCGGGGTTGGGCGGGAAACCAAAATTGGGTCCTGATCCCCCGATGCCGTAAACGATGGGGGTGTTGAAAATCGGCCCGGCGTTGGCACTGGCCAGGACGGGAGGGTTGGTAGCCAGGGATTCCCAGTCGCCGTTGGGAATCCGGTCATAGGTCACACCAAATCCCCCGCGAAGCACGAGTTTGGTCTTCGGGTTCCAGGAATAACCGAACCGCGGCGCCAAGTTGAAATTGGAATTCTTGTAGGGATTGGCCGACAACTGCATGCTGCCGTTCGCGATACGCTCCGCCAGAGTGCTTCCGCTGCCAAAGGCGAAATTGGCGAAGGTCCCGAAATTCTCCGTCGGATGGAAGTAGTCTTCCCAACGGAGGCCGAGATTCAGCGTCAGCCGGGGCGTGATCTTGTAATCATCCTGGATAAACGCTGCCGCCTCCCAGGTTCGTTCCTCGTAGTTGGAGCCCTTCGCGATACCCGTCTTGGGATCCACCTGAAGGTTCTCAGACAACGGCTGGTCAATCGCAAAGTCCAGGATATTCTGGAATGTGTACGAAGGCTTCGACACGGAGAAGAAGTCGTCGTGCCCGCGCATCAAGTTGAAGCCCATCTTGAGGTTGTGCTTGCCCTGGTATTTGGTGAGGATGTCCTTCCACTCGTAGTTCATCTGGAAGAAGCCGAACGGGATGCTGGAAAAGATACCAAATCCCGCCGCGCCGTCATTGAGGCTGATGGAAGGCACGCTGGGATTAGCGCCCGGGACCGCGGATCCGGTTCGCGAAAACCCGCCACTGAATTCGTTCAACATGGTGGGAGAGAAAATGTGCGTCTCGTTAATCTTGAAGAAGCTGTCCCCCTCAGGGTAAAGGTACGTAAACGCGGGGCGCGTGTTGGGCTGCTGCGACGAAACCCGGGTCTGCATGAAACTCGTATAGAACCGGTCGCGGTCGCTGAAGTTGTAATCGAACCGGCCCAGGTAATGCTCGCCGTCATCGTACAGAGGTACGGCGTAGACTGTGGTCCCGACCACGGGCAAGTCGGCGGGGAACTGCGACGCCTTGGCAAAGAATCCGTCGCTGTACTGGCCGGCGGTGACGAAGTTCGCGCTGGCATAATTGACCGGGGGATATTTCTTCAACAAGATGGTCGAGAGGTTGTTGGGGTAGGTGGCTGCGACGTAGTTGGCAAAGTCCTGAGTCTCCACCGTCGTCACCACGCCCGGATTGCCCGTTGTAGCCGAAGGTCCACCTCGTTGGCGAAGCCCTGAGTAGGAGCCAAAGAAGAACGCCTTGTTCTTCTTGATCGGCCCGCCGATCGACCCTCCGAAAAGATTCTTGTCGAACCTCGGCTTGTAGGCGTTGCCGCCGGGGGCGGCGGGAGAAGTATTGGAGAAAAAGCTGTTGGCGTTTGCACGCGCTGTGATGCCTTCGTAATAAGCATCCCCATGAAATTCATTGGTGCCGCTCTTGGTTGTGGCGTCCAACTGGAACCCGGCGCTGCGCCCGTGCTCGGCAGAAAAGTTGTTCGTCGTTACGTGGAGTTCCGCCAGGTCATCGAGACTCGGCGCAATGTTCATCGTCCCGCCGTTGGGGGTTTCCGTAACTGTCGTCCCGTCAATCTGGTAATTGTTGGAAGAAGACCGCAGCCCGTTGGCGTTCACCGCCGCTGTATCGGCCACGCTGAAAACGTCGGAGTTCCCGGGTGTAATGCCGGTGATTCCCGGGAGCAATTGGAGCGCCGTCAGGGGATTTTCGCCTTCTATCGGCAGATTCTCGAGCGAGACGTTGCTGATGTCCTCGGCGAGGTGCGCCTGCTCGGTATTGAGCAGCGGTGCAGCTACGGTGACGTTGACCGTCTGTGTGAGCGTTCCCACCTGCAGGGTTAAGTTGACGCCCTTCAGCTCCTCCGTGTGCAAAATAGCGTTCGCAACCTCTGCCTTCTGAAATCCCTGTTTCTCGGCATTGAGCGTGTACGTCCCGGGAGGAATGTTCGTGATGTGAAAGACCCCGGCGTCGTTGGATGTGGCACCGTAGGAGACACCGCTTGACGTGTTGGTAGCTACGACTTTTACTCCCGGCACAACCGCGCCGGTTGAGTCGGAAACCACCCCCTGGAACCCCGCGTTGTACTGTGCCCAACCCGCAGAGGCCCACGAGAGTGTAAGGAATGTCAGCACTAAGGCAATTCTGAAACGTCCCTTCAACATAACGTCCTCCAATAAGGTTCTCATCGACACCTTGAGACCCACGGCAGTCTGCTTGTGGAGCCCGCGCCCTCCGCCCTCAGGGTTGGCGGTTGCCCGTAATGGAACTCACCCGGCGCTTGGAAAAAGGCAATCATCAAAGGTCCGGGCATCGTTCAAAAAAATGCCAGGACCGTGAATCAGGAGGAAAAGCCCTCTCTGTTGAACTGCTTGCCCGCCCGTCAAGCTTCTTTATTCTGTTTGCGGGCCCTTGCTTGGTTCGGATCCCTCTGTACGGGAGACTGCGACCGCGGAGGCCGACGATCCCGGATCGTGGGAGCCCGCGCGCGCGGCCTGACTTGCTAGCAGCGACTGTCCCACGGCCTCGATCCGCTGGATCTCGTCGCGATGCGCCTTGTCCACCGCGGCCATCTCGGCCATGCCCTCTTTCCGATGTCCCTCTTTGATATAAATCCGCCCCAACAGATAGCGGGCACTGCTGAAATCCTTGTCCGCATCCAGCGCCGCAAGGGCTTCCTGTTTAGCCCCGGCAAAATCTCCCAGATCGAATTCCATGCGCGCCAGATCGTAGTGCGAGTGAGGGAAATGGGGATTCAACTGGATAGATTTCACGAGTTCGGATTTGATGCGCTCCTCCATCTTCTCCGATCCCAGCTCACGGAATTCCGAACGATGCTCGCGCAGCAGAAGTCCCGCATAGAGGTAATGCACCAGATAATCATCGGAGCAGTTCTGAAGGGCCTTCTGCGCCGTCGCTACCGGTCGTGCGTAGGATGAATCCAGGAGCGTTTCGGCAATAATCAGCGTCGTATAAGCCAGCGGGTTGTGCGGCTGTGCTGCCACCGCGTCTTCGAGGACTGGGACGGCGTCCTTCTCGTGCCCACCCATCGCCAGAACCGTGCCCAGTTGGACCTTGACCGGATATGAGTCGTCGACAAAGCGCAGCGCTTCGCGAAGGGTCTTTTCCGCTTCTACAAAATGCCGGTGTTCGGTGTATAGCCAGGACAATTCCAGGTAGGGCGCCGACCATTTGGGGTCCGCCAGAATGGCGTCGCGATAGGCCTCTGCCGCCTCGGTCGGATGGTGGTCCTGCTGCTCCACCCAACCCAGCAGCGCCTCCAGGCGGGATTTGTCCTTCGCATTCTGCAAAGCCGTTTGGAGAGTCTGTCTGGCTTTATCAAACTGCTGCGCGCCTGCCTGCGCTTGGGCCAGTGCAAGTTCCAGGTCAGCATCCCCGGGAGAATGCTGCGACACGAACGCCAACTGGTCTGCTGCGTCTTGGGAATCATTCAGGCTCAACAGAGCCAGGCCGACCTTTCGTTGGTTACTGAGGTCCAGGGCGGAACTGCGCAGCAAACTGCGATAATCGGCAATCGCTGCGTCTCTTGAACTTGTTTGGGCTTCCACTTCCGCCAAAGCCAGGCGGGTTTGTGCGTCTTGCGGATCGAGTTGCAGAGAACGCCGGAGGACCTCCACGGCATGGGAACTCTTTCCCGCCGCCTGCAGGGAAAACCCCAGAAATCGCCAGGCCACCGCATCCTGGGCGGACTGGCGAGTGACGATGGCGAGGTTCCGCGTTGCCTCCCCCCACTGGCCCCGCCGGTATTCCAGAATCCCGAGGTTCTTCCTCGCTGCTTCCAACTTTGGATCCAGCCGGAGGGCCCGAGCGTATTCACCTTGCGCTTTGGAGAGATGGGTGAGAGAAAACCAGGTGTTTCCCAGGGCATTCGCAACGCGCGCATCCTGCGGCCGGAGGCGCTCCGCCTTGAGGAAGTACTGGAGCGCCAAGGAGGCGTCGCCCCGTTCGAAAGCCTCGATGCCCAGTCGGAATGCGTCGTCCTCAACAGGCCGTGCACGACCTGTCACCGCACACAGCCCCAAAAGGGTTATTCCACTCCAGAGGAATAGAGCCAAGCGTTGCGGGCACACACTCTTTCCCCACGCCATCCCGAACACCTCAATGCTTGGTTCCCAAGACCGGCCCGCCCCGACAACTTGCACGAAGCAATCTAACCGCTTCAATTCGTAGTATAGTAGACATGGACTAAGAGTCTGTCAAGGTCAAAATAGTTGCTTCCGGAAATTGCTAAATAGCCGCATGATATTTGGATTACATGGCCCTGTGTGGAATCGACTGAGGTTTGGGGAGAGCGTCAATATGTCTGGCTAAGCGCTTATGCTATTCTGCTCTCCCAGGCTTGCCTTTCCGGGACCGCGCAAATTATGATGAGGCAGCCTTCCAGGCGAAGGGGCTCGACCATTGGCAAGCATCTATGATGTTGCAAAGCTCGCCGGGGTTTCCACGGCGACCGTATCCGCCGTCGTTAATAACCGAAACACGGTGGAAGCCGGCACGCGACGGCGCGTTCAAGCCGCCATCAAGGAGCTTCATTATCAGCCCAACCTTTATGCCAGTAATCTGGCGCGCCACACCACCCGCCTGTTCGGCTTGATCGTTTCTGATATCGTCAACCCTTTCTTCGGCGAGGTTGCGCAGGCGATTCGCGCCGAAGCGCATGCCCAAGGGTACGAGGTCTCATTGGCCGCCACTCAGTTCGCGCCAGCGGATTTGGTTTCTACGATCCGTCGCATGATCGGGATGCGCGTCGCCGGCGTGGCCATCATCAGCACGGAAATCGACCCGCGAGCCCTCGAAATCCTTCGCGAATCTCGCACCCCGGCCGTCTTTGAAGACGTCGGGACCGTCAGCGAGACCGTGAGCAATATTCGCATTGACTATGAAGGGGGAATTTTCAAGGCGGTCAAATACCTCATCGATCTGGGCCATCGAAAACTGCTCTACGTGCGCAGTTTTCCCGACGGCCACCGGAAGGAACAAGCTTTTTTATCCATCCGCCTCCGCACGGAAGCATTCCGCGCCGCCATCCGGCGCTTCCGGCCGCAAGGCGTGCAGGCGGAAATCGTGACCTACCCGGGGCCCGGTCCGCGGTCCGGCCAGCAGGCCATGCACAAAGCAAGGAAGCAATTCGATTTCACGGCTGTCATGGCCACGGCGGATCCCGTGGCGTTGGGTGTCCTGCGCGGCCTGCGCGAATGCGGTCTAAGCGTCCCGCACGACATCTCACTCATCGGGTTCGATAACAGCTATTTTTGCGAGTATCTCTCTCCGCCCCTCACCAGCGTTAATATCCCACGCGCGCGGCTTGCGCAAATGGTCGTCGATTGCCTGGTCCGGAACGTTGAGAATCAGGAGTCCGGCCGGGAGCTTTTCCTGGAGACCGATCTCATTGTTCGTGAATCTACAGCACCCCCCGCAAATCATCAGGCATCGAGAGGCACTGCGTCACGATACCGCGAGTGAGCCGATCGCTCCTAAGAGCAGGGCAATTCCGGCCATTAACTCGACGTGCGTTCGAACCGAGCAATCCTTCCATTCCCTGGTGATCAGCCCGAAGCCGTTGCCGAATAAGATATAGGAAGTCATGTATACAGCCCAGGCCACGTTTTTCGAGGGATGACCTTCTGCGCTGGCTCCCAAACCGTACAATAGCAGTACCCCGAAGCCCAACACGCCCATGATCGTCACCAAAACCCAGTTGCGCAGAGGGAAGGCTTGATAAAGGCCGGGGAGACTGGCGGAGCGATGCGCACAGAAGAGACCAAACGCAATCGAGACCATTCCCGAACCCATCCCCAGCGGAACCCAAACCAGAAGCGGCGCAACCACTGCGGAGACTCCGCCTTTCACCATGCCGCTCACCAGACCTTCGTTCAGGACGAGCGCCATCCCCATGGCCGTGGAGAAGACTCCCGCCAGCAGAACGATGAGCAGCGAACTGGCATACGAACCGCGCGGCACCGGCACAGCAAGGCTGCTGATTTGATCGGAGCCTTCCTTCCTTTCCAGACTCCTGCGGGCTGCCGCGCGCCCTACCGCCACGGCCCCAAGTACGCAGAAAAGCAATCCCAGAAAGAAGGTGACGAGATGAAGCGGCTGGGACTGTAACCTGAAACAAAACGGGAGCAGTGCCCCGCAAACGGTCGTGACGCTGAATAGGACGGAGTAGGTGAAAGAAAGGCCCAGGCGAACCAGACTGATTCCGTATCCGATTCCGCCAAGCCCCCACATCACGCCCAGCATGAGCAGGAGAAGAC
>JAIQGA010000277.1 GCA_020072925.1 Terriglobia bacterium
GCGGCGCACTCGGCCGATCTCCAGCTTCACGAATCCGGCCAGTTGCGACCGTATCGTCTTCGGCGTCATCAGTCACTTAAACCGCTCCTGGGAGAAGAAACCCCTCAAGCAATTTACACAAAAGAGTTGACGCTACCGCGATAAGAAAACACTTGCTTTATGCGGCGAGTGAGGCCATCGTTGGATGCATCTAGAATCGAGTAGGAAATTCCGGTCAGAACTCCTTCCATGGAACCCATCCGCATCCTCGGGTTTGGTGTTCCGCCCAAGATATACATGACCGTGCGGAGCCTCGGGCGGTGGTTCGCCCGTGGGGCGGATCTGTGGCTTGCCGGAGGCTTGATCGTTTTTGGAGTGTATTTCTTCAGCGGTTATTTCACTTCCGTCCTTTTCGATCGGGAGCGGATTGAGATTCGTGTGGAGCCCGGCCGGATCATCGTCGCCGGGCTCTATCATTACCTGAACTCCTCAAGACTCCCGGCGGTGCTCTCCCTGCGAGTTCCCTTTCCTGTTGATGGCGAGCATCCGCCGCCCGGCATTTACACTCTCTCGGAAGCGCGCGCCGACGGCCGCGTGCTCAGACAAATTCGGAGTGTGGACCGTGACGGGAAGGTCGCCTTTCGCTTGATTTTCCGGCCTGGCGAGGGCAAGTGGGTCCGCCTCAGCTACGTCCAACCAACTCGTGTTCCCAACGGTCGATACATCTTGAAGACGACCCGCGCCTGGCGCCATCCCCTCGCCCAAGGGGAGTATGTCCTCCGCTTGCCGCGAGAGCTGGAGCTCGCTTTCTCCAACTATCCCCTCGCACTCACCCCGCCTGCTAGACCGTGGAAGGTGTATGGATTTTCGGCGGTCAATTTCTGGCCCGACCGGGATTGGGAATTTAGCTGGGGCGGTCATGCCGCGATGGCGCAACCGTCCTCGAAGGAGGTGGTCTGTGAAGCGCAACGCACTCGTCGCCTCCCTGCTGGCATGGTTCCTATTGTCAGACCCGCCGGCAGCATACGCCAATAATCCACCCGCGCCGGACGGCATGTTGTCCATCATTCTGCTCTTCCCGGTGGTCATTGTCGGTTTCATTTTTGCCGGCGCCAGGCTGAACGATAAGGAGAAGAAGTGGCTGCCGGTTCGCATGATTGTCCTGGGCATATCGGCACTCTTGACGGCCGCGGGTACTGCGCTTGCCATTATCCCCTTGCTCATCCTGCTCTGGTACGGGGTGCGGCGAGGGGCTCAGGCCATGGCCCGAGGCCAGGGCCTCAAGCGGTTCGCAATCGGCTGTGGAGTGATCCTTTTCACCCTGTTCGCGGTGGCCAATTACCTGGCGTCGACAAACAACTGGCCTTCCGAGTCGCAGTATGCGGCGCCCGGGGCCGAGGGCGTCCGAAACATCGTGGCAGCGGAAATGGGATTTCGGTCGGAAGGAAAACTAGACGCCAATAAGAATGGGGTGCCGGAGTACGGGAGCCTCCAACAGCTTTATCAAGCAGGGCTCATCGAGGCAGGTTCCTTGTCTGCGACTGGACGAAGTGATTATCGGTTCACAGTGGTTTTGACGGGGGACCCGGCGCGGGACGAAAAAGAGTTCTTCGTCTACGCGACCCCAGTTCATTATGGCTCGTCGCGACGCACGCTCTCTCTCCTGGACGCCTTCCGGCCGCACAGCGCCCGGACCACTTTTGCGGCGGATGAAAGCGGCGTTATCCGCCGGGCGGATCTGGGTGGGTCTCGCGATGTGACGCGCCAGGAGACGTTGAACTGGGAGAAGTTGATCTATTAGCATCGACCGCCATGGCGAAACCCTTTGCCACGAAATCATGGCGGCCGAGCCGGGCTATTCGAAGGAGGCCGTGTGAGCCCAATCGGCCATCTGCAATACGGCTGGTGGTTTGCCCACTGGGGCGAATTCAGCCGCCCCGAGCGCGCGGCGATCGCCCTCGCGGGTGTGGGTCCGGACCTCGATAGCCTTTCACTTCTGGCCGGAGGCGAGGCCTTCCACCGCTACCATCACATCCTGTTTCACAACGTGGGGGCGACGCTCGCGGCACTCGCGCTGGCGATTGCGGTTTTCTGGAGGCGCCCACGCCTCTGGGCCTTTGTGGGTTTCGCCTTCGCCATGCATGTTGTCGAGGACTACTTGACCGTGGGGTGGGACCAGCTTCCGCTGGAACCCTTCAATGCCACGGTCGTTAATCTCTCCCACCAACTCCCCAATTGGCTCGTGCAGGGCGTGTTTCAGGTCGCCGCGATGGTCTTCATTTTGGGGATTACAGTTTGGATCTACTTGCGCCACCAGCGCACGCCCCTTGAAATCATCTCGCCGGCCCTCGATCGCCTCCTGCTCAACTATGCCGTGCTCCCCTGGAAAAACCGTTGCGCGCGTTGTGGCCGCCGCGCCCATTTCCGTTGCGATCAATGCGCGTTCGATTTCTGCGCCGAGCATTCCCACGTCGGCCGGAATTTCAAGGTGCGCTGCAGCGGATGCGCGGCCTGAAACAGACTGCATAGTTAATCGTGGTCCGGCATCTTCGCGGGCGAGAAACCGGTGTTACAGGCTGGGCAGGCTCGTTGTAAACTCTGCGAATGTCTGCGCCGACAGGGAAGCTTGACCTCGCAAAAGATGCCTTGCTCCCCGGGCCCGGTTGCAATAAGCTTTGCTCCATGAAGGAAATTGTTTTCGAGGTTACCCAGGAGCCGGACGGCGGATTCGTGGCTGAGTGCCTGACCGAAAGCATCTTCACGCAGGCTGACGATTGGGAGGAATTGCGTAAGAATGTCAAGGAAGCCGTCGCCGCCTTCTATTTTGACCGACCCGAACGACCTTCCAGCATCCGTCTGCATCTTGTGCGCGACGAAATTCTGGCCTCCGCATGAAGATTCCGCGTGATCTGAGCGGCGAGGCGCTGGTAAATAGGCTCTGCCGCGACTGGGGATATCGCATCGTTCATCAAGAGGGAAGTCACATTGTGATCGTGACGGATGCACCTTCTCATCAGCGCGTCGTTGTTCCTGCCCACAAAAGCCTCCGCATCGGCACTCTAAACGCCATCTTGCGCGCGGTCGCCCGACACAAGAGCGTGGAACGGTCTGAGCTGCTCAAGTAATCTTGTCCGTTAAGGGAGGGTGGCCCTCAACCGTTTGGTCATACCAATCAGTTCGTCCCACTCTTCGGGCTTCAGGGGCAACGTGACAGTTACCAGGACACGCCTGCCGGCGATCATGACTTGGTGCCAGTTCAAGCTGGAGGTCTGCCGAAGCAAGACCTCTTGCACGCCGCTCGTGATGGTCGCCGCCGCGATGTCCGGTCGGCGGCACCGGACCATGAACTTCCCTCGGAACTCTGGTCCGCCCACTTGCACTATGTCGACTAGCAACTTCTCCTCCAGTTCGTTGAGCGGTGCCAATGGCGTTCTGGGATCGATCCTCACCAGTTCCGCGGTCTGACTGTCAGGACGTTCGGCCAGGCATGCGGTACCCTCTTCGGACGATCCCCGACTCTGCCCGGAGTGGGACCAATAGTTGAATAGGTAGACCTTCTCCGGGGGACCCTCCACCTGAATGATGTTGCTCGGTGTCCACTTCCTACCTGCATCCACCTCCGCAAACCATCGACGCAATTCGGGGAGGTCTTTTCCCAAAAAGTTCCAACCGCGGCTCTCCGCCAGAGTCCGCATTTCGCCCTTCTGTCTGTAGTGGTAGTAGCAGGACCAGAGGATAAGGACGGCAGCGATCAAAACGAGCGCGGGCATGATGAGAAGCTCGGGGGGAAACTCCAGCTTTCCAATGCGCATGGTGACGCTCCTCGACTCACGGAGGCTACTCCAAGTGCGAGGCTTCAGGCGGCTCCGGGTTTGAGCTTGCCCGTCAGGAGGCCGAAAACCAGATAGAGGCCATACACCACCATGCCGCCGCCAAACGCCGCGACAAGCAGAGCGAGCCAGCCCTCAATATATTTGCCCCACTTAAGACCCATTTCCGCCTTTTCGGGGTGAGCGGGAATGTAGGTGATCGGGAAGGTGCTCCCCTCGCTGATCATGCCCGCGCTTCTCGAGCGCGTGCGAATTTCAACCGTCCGGGGGTTTCCATTGAGGTCGGCAAACTTCATCACGTAGACACTCCCGTTAAAGACGCCCCCGTAGCGGTAGCGGCGCTTCGCCACCACGGTGGCTTGAGTTGTGACACCGTACTCGCGGAGTTCGCGTCCGCGTCGCCAATAATAAAGAGCTCCCAAAAGGATGAGGGACCCCACAACGATCGGGGCACAGGAGGAAAGAAGCGCTTTGGCGCCGGCTCCCATAGCGCGAGTTCTTCTCCAGGAGGGCTCGGTCCGGCGGCAATCGTAACACAAATCGAGAGTCTCTGCTCGTCCAGGCCTCCCCCATTTGTTCTGCTCGACCCTATTCAACTTCAGCACCAATTACCTCAACCCGCCCTCGCGGAGGGAGTACCGCACCTCGTCCGCCGTCCCGAGGCTTGATTTATCAAAGTCCGGAGAGATAAAGGACGTGAAGCACGACGAAGGTTGTTCTTGAGTCAGTCTGAGGGTGCGGCGAGGATCTTCATGCCGGCGTGAGCGCCTCGGCTTCCTGAATCGTCCAGTCCGGCGTCCCGCCGAAATGGGTGGAGACCAGCGCACCCACGCGGTTGGCGAAATCGGCAATCTCAGAGGCAGGCCATCCCTGCTCCAGGCCATGGACGAGCGCGGCAGCCGCGGCGTCGCCCGCTCCGACGGTATCGGCCACCTGAACTTTATAGCCTCTTGCTTCCACGTAATCTTCCCCCACCAGCAACGCGCAACCTGCTTCGCCGCGAGTGACGCAAATGGCCTCCCATCCATATTGGTCCAACGTTGCTTTGCAGAAATCCTCCAGCGATTTATATGACCGCCCCAGCATCGATTGGAGTGTGCCGGACTCCTGGTCATTGAGCTTTACGACGTTTGCGAGGGCCAACAACTCACCGACCAGCGCGCTCGTATAACATCCCTTGCGCAGATTCACATCGTAAAAGCGCCACGCTTTGGGAAAGGATTCAAGAAGCCTGAAGGTCAGCGCCTTAGCCACGGGGCTCATCTGAAATAACGTGCCGTAATAGATCCATCCAGGTGGGAAGGAAGCGAGTTCCGCGAAGTCGGAGTCCGAAAGTTCCGGGAAGTCGTAGGCAACGGGCCTGTGAATGACAAAGTCGGGAACGCCGGCCGAGTTCAGGGTGACAGTGACGGTCCCCGTCGGCTGGTTCGGGATCGTATGGACGAATCGCGTAGAGAGCCCCATGGCCTTCATCGTTTCCAAAACACGGCGACCTCTTTCGTCCTCGCCCACCGCGCTAATGAAGGACACGGAGTGTCCCAATGTCTTTGCATGTGCGGCGAAGTTCAGGGCAGCTCCACCCAGGTGTTCCCAGCTCTCAATGATGTCCCACAAGACTTCCCCGATGCTCAAGATGTTCACAGCCAAGCCTCCCACTGAAACGGAATTGAGTGTTCCGTGCTCTGAGGTCGAAAGAAATGCATCAGGGAGCTAATCCTGCGCTCCGTAGCGGCGCTCAGAATGCGACGGCATACGCCGCTTTCGTATCAGATCGGCTGCTCGGCGTCAATATCGCGCAACTGAAAAAAGCGGCGCTCCGCTAACTGCTGAGCCGCACTCGGTACAAGGCATGGTTCTTCACATGGAAATTGAACTCGCTACCGGTCGCTTGCACAGGAACCGCGTGTCCGGCTTCGTCGGTGACTTGAATCCTTCCGAGTCTTTCTGACACCGTCAAAGTTGCCAGGAACTCTTCTTGGGCCGTTTGGCTGTATCGGAGGTCGAGCCGCCGGCCGCGAAATTGCAGGTTGCGGAGAAGATACGATTTGCCCTCGCCTTCCAAGCTTTCGGGAATATTCGGTCCCAATTCAAACTGATCCTGGTTGGCCCAATCCCCTTCGCGAAAACCAAAGATGCCGCGAATGATGTGGGCAGGCAGCGTGGCGCCCCAACCGTAACCCTCCCCGCCATACGCGCCGTGCTGGCCCCAGACTTCGCAACTTACTCCCGGCCAGCCGAGCTTCTTTTCCGGCTCGAGTTGGCGCCGGTCCATCGAGCGGTAGGCACGATCCACAATCTCAAAAAGCACGGTCGAGAGCCTTTGCCGCTGGCCCGCCCGCCACATCGACTCGGCATAAGGAAGGACGAGCGAGGCCCATTCCAACCAGTAATCTTGCGTGGGACTGTACTCCAGCATCGCCGGCGCCATGGCCTGGATCTCCTCGGGAGTGGCGACGCCGCACATGATCGGCGCTACCTGGGTGACTTCCCGGTGGCCCGGAATCACGATGGGCTTTCCCGAACGAGAGTCCACGTCGTAAAACCATCCCCCGTAAAAAAGTTGCCGCGTCTTGTCGGCGTACTTGGAGGCAATCGATGCCCAACGATCAATGTCGCCGCGGCGGCCCAGAAGCTGAGCATAATGCTGCATGCTGCGGGCGGCGTGCGACATGGCGGCTTGGATTTCGGCAACACGGATGAAATCAATCAACTCTCCGCCGGTCGGCTGCTTGATCAGGAAGCGGTCCGAGGCGTCCATGCCGGATTCCCAACTGCATTTCGCCACGATCCAGCCTTCGGAGTCCGCGCGCTCCGCCATCGTCCACTCGAGGTGAGAGGCAAGATGGGGGTAAAGCTCGGTCAACCAGGATTTGTCCGCCGTGCGCAAATATACCGACTCAATGCAATAAAACGGGTAGCACCATTGCAGCGACGTGCCGCATTCGCTGCCGTCGGCGGCAACCATGTTCATGGTTCCACCTTCGCGCATGCAGGGCACGTTCGGTTCGAGAGCATCCTGAAATTGCCCCAGCAACACCGTCTTTGCAACGTCCGGAGCCGCATAGCTCAGCGTCCACATGTCGATCGAAGTCTCCGCCAGAACGTTCCGCGGCGCCTGAATCTGCATGGCGTCCCAGGGGTGCTTGTAAACGCCGACGGGACGCCGGACCATCATCCTCAAGGTCTCGAAGTCATAGACCCAGGAATGTTTCCAGTGGTCGGGGAAATCACCTTCCAGGCGCGGGGCGCGGCTCCAAAAGGCATCGTCCTCAGATTTCTTTTCGAGGAATACTGACCTGGCGTTCGTCGCGGAAGTGCGGGCTTGCGTCCTTGCGGAACGCAAATTCACCGCGCGGTTTAGAGATAACGTGCAGTGCTCTTCCCTGCCGGGTTCAAGGATCAAGTTAAATGCCAATCCTGCATTCAGCGGCTCAGGATAATACGTGGTGGATGTGCTTGCGGGCGATTCCGCGCCTTCCATCCAGCTTTTAAGCGCACTGCTGTCAGCCGCCGTGAGCTGTCTCTGCGGAACACGGTCACCCTTAAGCAAGAAGACCGGACCGGCTGCGAAGGAATGCAGCACCGCAGCCGTTCCCTTTTGGTCGAAGAATCCCGCCACGCCGTCCCGGCCCCACCATGACGAAGGTCCGAGTTCCAGCCGTTGAACGCCAAACACTCGGACCTCGACTTGAGAGGTAGAGTCATTCCGCAGGCTCACTCGACACAAGATCGTGTTCTCACCCGCCAGCCAGAAACTTGTTTCGACGGCGAGTTTCGCGGCAGTAACGTTCAACACGAATATGTTCTTGGAGTGATGCGAGGAGGTAATTGCGATTCCGGCTTGGTGGAAGTCATCTTCTTCGAAGTACCGACCGCATCTCTATTCCCGGACGACAGCACGTCTCCCCACGAGAAAAAGATCCTGAAACTGATCAAGCCCGATGAATCGACTCACATTGATCAACTGGTCGAACTTCTCG
>JAIQGA010000278.1 GCA_020072925.1 Terriglobia bacterium
ACCAGCAAAGCACCAAGAACAACCACGAAGTCTGGAACAACAAAGAGGGAAGCGGGAAGAGGCAACACTCAGAATCAATAACTTAGGTGGGGCCAAATCAGACGATCAAAAGGGGCCAAACCAAGTTGACAAAACCATCTCTACCTGTGTGGCCCATTCCGGCTTTGATACAGGTTGAGAAATCGGTGGCGAGCCAGTGTTCAAGCAGTCGCTGGCGCATTGGTTCGCCATTAATACCCTGAAAATGATTTGTGTCGGTCCTCACGATCTCGACTAGGTCTTCGGGATGAAGAGTGTCCTTGGTGGTAGATGTGATTGGCCGACCTTTGGTGCGGACAAGCACGAGAAACCGTGCGAATGCTTGCTCAAGAATGATGTTGTTGGCATCGATCGGCATCGCCGTGGCCCAGCGGAACGCTTTGTGGTTCTTGGTTATGGGCAAAGGCTTATCCTCCCAACTTTGTCATCGCAAGTTTCACATCTGGGGTGCGTCTTACTTCGTACAGATTCGTGTCATCGTCGGTGAGAAAGATCCGCTCGGATGGGTAGCATGTCAGACGACGCTTAAACATGTCGAGGTTCAGAAAAAAGGTCTGGATCTCGCCGGCAGTCGGGACGTAGCCTTCGTGAATCCTGCAGAGTATTTCGAAAAGGTCTAGCGGGATTTCCAGATAAGCTGCTTTATCGTGGTGGCGGTAGAAGATGCAGTTGGGAAGAAACTCGAGATAATCCGCTTGCTTGCCGAGATCTTGGACTCCTATTTGGAAATCTGAAGCCGGAAATGCGTAGAATGCCTTTGTCTGAACGCGGCGGGATCCACCTGAGCGCAAGCAAAGGGTCTCACGGCCGGCGGTCTCATTGTAAATGCGCTCGGATTTGCTAATCGCCAATGTGAGCTGGCTTCGAAGAGCGCCCTGAGGGTCCACCTTCGTCGTGATGAAATCCAGGAAACGGTCGAACTGACGGTAGGGCAGCAAGTCTTTCCACGTGGGCAACCCTCGAGCCTTAAGCTTTGCTTCGTCGCCCTCAAAGTAGAGTTTCCTCCGCATCGAGGCATGATACTTACGGGCATTCGCTCGGCGATTCGGGTCGTCATCAAGGGTTCCTTCGGGGCGGTTTCTGAAAAGCAACTCCAGGTGTGGCTGGTCAGCAGGTACAACCTCCTCTGAATGGACGTAAAGCGCCCGATTCTCGGGATCCTCCGGGCCACGGAAATTTATGAAATTGTCGAGCTTGGGGTTACTAACACCTGCTACGTCAAGCTGTGACAGAAGTTGAGCCAGACGATCATTTTCCTGGCCGTCGAAAATCGCATTGTAATAGAACCGGTCCACGACTGGATTGCCAGCCTGCAAGTCCCTTTGAAGCTCTTGGCAATTGGACTTGTTGAACAAAACGAATGAAAGGATGGAACGCAGATCCCGCATCGTGATGTGGCGCGTCTTGCGGAAATGGACAGCCAAGATGAGCCGCTTCAACCGGTGACGAATGACGGGCCCTTTCTTCGCGTCTCGAAGGCTTTCGACGTTGTATTTTATATAGCAGCGCTCGGCCCAGGCGCAGTTCTCGGGAGAACAGTGGGTCCAGAATCCCGCGCTACTGTCAATATCAAGAAGCCGGTCGAGAAGCTTGTCGAGGATACTCGACGAGGATTCTCCCGGCTCGACAACGGACCGGGAGTTAAGGTTTACGAAGATTAACGAATCGTGGGGCGTGTAGGTCTCGTAGGTAAGGTAATGGTGAACCTGCTTGCCCAACCATTTGTAATGGGGCTTAGATAGAATAAAATCGCGGAGCTTTCCCTCGTTAATGGCGATGATTTTGGTAAACTGGCCGACCGGCTGCCCCTCCCCCTCGAACTCCTTGAAGAAGGCGGCAAGGACTTCATCGTTCTTGGTTCCTTCGAAGTCTTGACTGCCATCGTAGAGGGTTAGATACGCAATGCTATTAATCGTAAAGGAACAGCCATTATCTGTTCTCTGAAGGTCATTGGCCCCCCGGGCCTTGGCCTGGGCCTCGACGCGCTGAATGTAAGCCGTCTTGCCGTCGCCGGCGTTGCCACTTAGGATCACCAATTTGGTTTTCGGGTCGAAGATAGCGGGCGTAAGGTTTTCGTCAAGCTTGGTCTCGACATAGGTCTTTGGGTCATAGCCCCGCGTCCCAGCAGTGCTGCGGTCGCTCTGGCTGTAGAATCTGAGAAACTCATCAATGTTTGGGTTGTGGTTGTTCACAGCTCGTGCTCCTGCCGCTCCTCTGGAGTGCTTGGCTCTGCGACGATGAAACTGGCTTCGACCCCTTCCTCACAGCATTGCCGATGCCATCGCGAGGCTGCCAAATCTAAAGGCCTCTTGCGTCTCCACACCCTTCACTCGCTCAGGGTCGTCAAAGGCGCGCCCTTGTTTCCTGTCATATCATGTCCCCACATCGCTAAATGACCCCACGGACCGTTCCAGTATGGGGTCATATTGCCTGAAGACGGCGAGTTGATCCGCCAGGAATCTGTACTGGTTTTGCTGCGAAACCTCGCCCGCGCAAAGGCAACCCACAGCCTTAAAGGAAAAGGCCCCCTCTATCTTGGTCGGTGAGTCAAAGAGAAAGCAGTGCCCCGGAGGCTCGAGTTCTGGGTGCTTATCGCAGCAGTCCCAATAAATCAACGGTAGAAGTGGAAGTATTTCTCCGGATTCTAAACTGACCAAGAGCGCTTCAACTTCCGCAAATGGTTTGTCGCCTTCATAAAGGGACGTCCTGACAAATGGAGGTTTACCATGCGCGTGCCGGAACAAACCCTTGAAGCGTGTGCCGAACTTCTGCTTTTGGACCCCCTCGAAGAAGCCAAAGACGGTTTTCGAAAAGACCTGATTACTGATGTTTGCGAGGATCGTAACCGGTCGCAGATGATCGACAGAGGTCTGGTGGACCTTTTTGTGTTTGACCTTTGGCCATAGTGTTACGGCCCCGTCAATCTGATTGAACAGTTCCGAGGTGAGCAACTCTTTATACGGGGCAGAAATGAGTTCCGTGCCAGCTGCGTGCGCGACGCAGTCTCTAAGGAAATGCCACAGCGGACCTGCGGAACGCTGGGTGAGACCCTTAAACAATTTGGTCTGACTGCGCCCCTTCGTAGTGCAATATTCGAGATATACCGTATATGCCGCCAGAGCCAGCGCGGCTTCAACAAAATCAAAGGCGGCATCCACGAGCCAGAAGGGGTCTGTTTGGGTAAGGTATCGTGCCAGCGGCGCGGCAAGCGGATAGGGCAGAGTGTCCGCAAGATCGCTCAGCTCTCGCCACTGGCTTTCTCCCGACCGCCTTTGGCTTACCTGGACTGATAGCTGATCTACAAACGAAACTGAGGTGTTGCTAGTGCCAAAGTCCAGGCCCATGTAGGCTTCTGGTGCGGCAGCTCCACTCGGCGCATAGGTCATATCAAGAAAGAACTCTTTTCCCCTTGCAACGATCGTTTCAGATTCTGTCCGTCCAGTCTTATAGACGAAAGCTGGCCTCGCGGTTCCATCCTCCCTGACTGACAACTCGACCTGTAAAGCAGCATCGAAAGTACAATTCGGTGGGGTCTGGAGAGTCTGATCCTCGACGTTCTGGAGATTCTCGATGTCCCCTGGGTCGAAACTCGACCGCAGGAAATAATACTTGAGCTGATGCTTTGGAGGGTGGCTCAGTCTGACCTTCCATCGCATCGGTTGGTCAACAAAGCTCTGGAGGACACTTGCAGATGGTAAGAGCAGGCCTGGGGTCGTCTGGACCTTGGGTAACCCATTCGTTCTAGAAACAAACGGCCTAGGCTCGCAACCGGTTCCATCAGCGTCAAGCAGGAGGCACAGTCGGTTGTAAGTGACTGACGAGAAGTCGCCTGTTTGATTGTAGAACCTCCTTGCGCATTCTAACGCGAGCCCCTTAGCGACAACTTCCTGGTAGTCCGGCAAACGCAGAACCTCAGCTTCCGCTAGTTCTTCACTTCCAAACTCGTGTCGGATAAGCTCCTCCAGCCATCGGATGTTCGCTGATCCTCCAGAAAGGAGGACCACAGAGATGGGCACACCAGCCAATTCTTCTTTGCCTCGAGTAAGGGTTTGCTTTATGAGGGGTCGGAGATACTGGTTCCACACCCTCTGCACAAAGAGTTCTCGCAACTTCATTGCTGACAAGACTGCGTTGAATATCTTGGCATCCTCGGAAAAGGGATCGGCAGGCACACTGACCGGGACCTTCAAGGAAAGGGGAGCATCGAGACGCCAGTCGGTGATGCTTCGACACAAGCAGAGTTTAGGATTCTCGACTTTGTAGGTGAGTCCGTGAAAACGCCGGATAAAGTTTTGATACTCGGTCGAGTAGATCCTCAGATCCTCTTTTCCTCTTCTCCACTTCGTGTAGCTCTCCAATCCCTTCTTGAGTTTCCCGCTAGAATTTGGCGGAAGGCATCCGCTGAGCAGTTGTTCACTAATTACGCGATTCACGAAAAAGCCACCGACCGGCTTTGACGCGGCCGCCAAAGGTCTCGAGTTTCTAAGCGTCTGGCTTATGTCGCCTTCTTTATTAGTCTCGATAATGCAGACGTCGCAGGTGCCACCACCGAAGTCGACAACAAGTGCACGGTGCCTAAGCCGCTGCGCCACGAGGGGGTGTCTCACTCCGTAACGGTAGTACTGGAACACTGCGAACGGCTCTGGCAAGAAGTCAATGTCGGCAAATCCTTTACCAATGAGGATGCGGCGGAGATTGCTGCGGTAATTTGCAAGCCAGTCGGCAGGCACAAGCTCACCCTGTAGCGCCAGCGGTTCCGCGAGCAGGAGGCTAGTAGCCTTGGTAAACCCTTGTGCTGCCATCCAGCTGCGTGCTTGCTTCACGACTTCGTGCAAGAAATCCGCTGTAAGTTCCGCCGCGGATTTGGGAGTTCCCGTTGCGGTAATAAATGGGGTTCTAGGCGTCCGGGATTCCGGGTTGATGTTTCCAAGGTCAACTTTAAAATCCTCATTTAGCTGATCCGGCGTTTCCGCCGCCAGGGCTGCGGACCCAATTAATACTCCGGCCCCGCGTCGATATAGAAGCACGGTGGGAATGTTCGTCGTGCCTTCTACTTCAACCATTTGGACGGCGTTGATGAAGAAGTCCTTTTCCTTTCCCTTTTCCCGCTGGACGACGATCATGGGGGACCTCCGCAATCCGTCGGAGTTCCATTTTGAACTTCGGTGGTCAGAGTATACACCACGCAGTGTCGTTTCTCCTCCGTTTGCTGGGCCATGCGGGAGCATACGAGAGATATTGCACGGTAGTCAGTCCCGCCGCCATGCCAACATTTGTGACATGGCAGGCTATCACATCGCAGGGTCATCGTCCGTGCGGGCGGAGAGTCTACGGGCCTCCTTCAGATTGAACGCGCTTTGGAGGACCTCTCGGTCCTGCGCGCACTCCTTGGCTGTGCCAAACCACATCCTTTGTTACGACCAAATCCGGTCGAAGGCGAACTTGACTTCTCAATTCGTTAGCACCTCCGATTTTCCGACCCTTTGATACAAGCCGCATGTACGGGCGCCCAGGCTCGTCAACCAGGCCACGCTTCCGCCGGTAAAGTCTCTGAATACAATCGGAGCTCGCCGCGCATATCGCGTGGATGAGGTTACCTTCCTGAGATGAGACCAATGGCGCCCCTAATCAAACCTTCCCGCCCTTCGCAAGGTTCCTTGGCCGCGCGGAGGCGTTTCTTCCGGTGTCCTAAGAAGTTTTGGGGCGCCGCTTTCATCGTTTAGAGGAAAGCATAGTTGGCTTCTAACAACGCGCTAATTAACCGAGCAGTCTGAGGACGGGAACCTGCAGCGACCAAAGGTTAGGGTAGGGATGACACCAAGGGTGGAGGATAACGCGGCATCCTCTCCAGCCGCTCGGCGGCCGGAGCGACTGCAGTCCTGCCGGTCTATGCCGGAGCACGGCTAGAAGAGCTAAGTCGTCTGGCTCGGGGTTTGGGTGGCCGAATCACCGCCAACCAAATCTTTCGCGCCTTTGCCAAGTTTCTTCGAGCCGCCCGAGCTTTTCTTGGTGACCTGGAAAGGCCGCCCTTCCTGCCCACTTCAGTCATGAATGCGCGGACTACCTCCATCTCGTCAATCATGCGTTGATGGTAGCACATCGGGTCGCCCGTTTCCGCGGCAGGTTCCCCTCCACTAATGCCCGGCCTGTCCGAGATTACACGATTTGGCTAGCAGCCCGTGGTAAAAGTCGGTAGGGGCAAAGGGTGAAGATCCTTGCTGGCGGGAGGGTGGGGCGGGTCATCATTTTCCTGTGCCAGACACAAGGAAGTTAACATAAAGGTCTTGCCATTTACTGAAAAGGTTATAGAATGCAGGCATGGCGATGGGAACGCGCAAGGAAAGTGAACGGCAGGAAGAGATCTGGATTCCGCAGGCGGCGCTGGCGAAGGGGGCCAGTCATCCTTTCTATCAGCGCTTGAATCAGCTGCTGGACGAGAACGGCTTCGACGCCTTTGTGGAGGGGCGGTGTCAGCGGTTCTATGCGCAGAAGCTGGGGCGGCCGAGCCTGGCGCCGGGGAGGTATTTCCGGCTGCTGCTGATCGGGTATTTCGAGGGGATCGATTCGGAGCGCGGGATCGCGTGGCGGGCGAACGACTCGCTGGGGTTGCGGCGGTTTCTGCGGGTGGGGCTGGAGGAGTCGCCGCCGGATCATTCCACGATCTCGCGGACGCGGCGGCTAATCGACGTGGAGACGCATCGGGAAGTCTTCACCTGGGTGCTGGGGGTGCTGGCCGAGCAGGGGCTGCTGAAAGGACAGACGCTGGGGATTGACGCCACGACCCTGGAGGCCAACGCGGCACTGCGGTCGATCGTGCGGCGCGACAGCGGCGAAGGGTATCAGGAATTTCTGCGGCGGCTGGCGCAGGAATCGGGGATTGCGACCCCCACGCGGGAGCAGTTGGCGCGGCTGGACCGGAAGCGGGCGCGCAAGGGGTCGAATGAGGATTGGAAGCACCCGCACGACGAGGACGCGCGCATCACCAAGCTGAAGGATGGTCGGACGCATTTGGCCCACAAGGTGGAGCACGCGGTGGACTTGGAGAGCGGAGCAGTGACGGCGGTAACCCTCCAGTCGGCGGATCGCGGCGATACGGAGACGCTGCACGAGACGCTGCGGGAGGCGGGAGAACAGATCGCCGAGGTGGCGGGGGAGACGAATCCCCCCGAGGCTGGCGAGCGCGTGAAGGCGGAAGGTCCGGCCGAGGTGGTGCTGGACAAGGGCTATCACAGCAACGAGGTGTTGCTGGAGTTGGCAGAGCGGGCGGTGCGCAGTTACTGCTCGGAGCCGGATCGCGGGCGGCGGCGCTGGCAGGAGAAGCGGCAAGAACAAGCGGCGGTGTACGCGAACCGGCGGCGGATTCGGGGCACACGGGGGAAGCGGTTACTGCGCCAGCGCGGCGAGAAGATCGAACGCAGCTTCGCACACGTGTATGAGACGGGCGGCCTGCGACGACTGCATCTGCGTCGGCACCCGAACATCCTCAAGCGCCTGCTGGTGCACGTGGCGGCGTTCAACTTGGGCCTGGTGATGCGGCAGATCTTCGGCAAAGGGACACCGCGAGGGTTGCAGGACTACTCGGTCGGCCTGTTTTTGACCCTCTTGCGGCTAATGAACGCGCTGGGAAGCTCGGAAATAACCTTCCTCGCCCTTCTCGACACTTCGCGACTGCTTCCCGCCACATCGCCAAGCTCAAAGCCACTTGTTCCGGCAACTGAAAAAAACGCCCCTTCTGCCACGGGCTGCTAG
>JAIQGA010000279.1 GCA_020072925.1 Terriglobia bacterium
CGGCGCACCATCGAACTGCTGGAAGTCTTGCAGCGGAAGACGCGCGGCAACCTGACCCCCGACGAATTGCGCCTCCTGGAAGACGTTCTCTACGAACTGCGAATGTCCTATCTGGAAATCGAAAAGCGCCAGGCTCGAAAGCAGAAATGAAACTCACCTTTCTCGGTACCGGAACGTCAACGGGAGTTCCGGTGCTGGCGTGTCGATGCCCGGTTTGCACTTCCGCCGACGCCCACGACCGGCGTACGCGGCCGTCGGTTCTGATCGAAGACGATGGGCACGCCGTGGTGATCGACACGACCCCGGACTTCCGCTTTCAGGCCTTGCGGGAGGGCCTGCAGCGCCTCGATGCGGTGGTCTTCACGCATCCCCACGCGGACCACATTCTGGGCCTGGACGACGTGCGCGTGTTTTACTTCCGCCAGCAGCAACCGATTCCCATTTACGCGAATACGCATTGCATGGAGAATCTCAAGCGTACCTTCCAGTATATTTTCGACGGCAACTACCCTTATGGAGGGCTCGCCAGGCTCGACCCGCACGTTATCGAGGGCCCTTTTCGGGCGGGGAATTTGGACTTTGTCCCCGTGCCGGTTTTCCATGGGAAACTGCCCATTTTGGGCTTCCGCGTTCGCGACGTCGCTTACCTTACGGATGTCAGCGCCATCCCTGAGGCGAGTTTTCCAATGCTGGAAAATCTCGAGGTGCTTGTCCTGGACGCGCTGAGGCACAAACCGCATCCCACGCATATGAGTGTCGAGCAGGCGCTCGGCACGGTGGAGCGCGTGAAGCCCCGGCGAGCTTACTTCACCCACATCGCGCACGAACTGGCTCACGAGGCCACGAATGCCGCGCTCCCTCCGCACGTGCGACTGGCGTACGATGGGCTGAAGCTGGAGATGTGAAGCGGCTTGGGCTCGGGGCTTCGCAAAGGTCCTATGCGCATTATTCGCGATCTTGGCGAACTACGTGAACACCGCGCCAGCGTGGTGACCATCGGAAATTTCGATGGCATGCACCTGGCCCACCAGCGGCTGCTGGCGCGCGTCGCGGGAGTGGCGCGCCCTGTGGGCGCGCAGGCTGTCGCCATCACCTTCGAACCCCATCCGGTCAAATACCTTGCTCCGGAACACGCGCCCAAACTCCTCACACCGCTCGAGCGGAAGGCCCAACTCATCGAAAGCATGGGCGTTCAATTGCTGGTTGTTCTGCCCTTCACCCGGGAGCTGGCGCATCTCTCTCCCCTGGGGTTCGTCCGCAGCGTTTTACTGGGTCCGCTGCACACTTTATCGGTGCATGTGGGACCGAACTTTCGCTTCGGGTATCGGCAGGCCGGAGACACCGAAGTGCTCGAAGCGCTGGGCCGCCAGGAAGGATTTCGCGTCGAGGTTCTTCCCATGCTGGAGGTACGCGGGGAGCGCGTCTCCAGCACGCGCGTGCGTGAATTGCTGTCGGAAGGGCGAGTCCAGGTGGCGTGCCGGTTGCTTGGCCGGCCGTTCTCGAGTTACGGCCCGATTGTGGCCGGACTCGGCGTGGGGCGCAAACACACGGTGCCCACGCTCAATCTGGCGCCGGTCGAGGAACAACTCCCCAAGATCGGCGTCTACGTGACGCGCACGCGACTCGGGGCAACCTGGCACGATTCGGTGACGAACGTCGGGCACAAGCCTACCTTCGGCGATCATCGCTTGACCGTCGAGACGTTCCTGCTGAGTTTTTCGGGGGAAATCCGCGAAGCCGACATGGAAATCCAGTTCCTCTATCGGCTGCGAGACGAGATCAAGTTCCAGAACCCGGCGATCCTCAAGGTCCAAATCCAGGAAGACGCGCGCCGCTCGCTGAAATTCTTTCGCCTTCGCCGCCTCTTCCAGGAGCGCCACTCCAAACGGCAGACTTCCACCCAGCCCGCATCCTGAGCAGCGAAGATCGTACCTAGCGGATCACCGTGAGGGGATTGGCGGAAGTCGATGCCGGCTCCGGCGCGATTTCCGGAGGCGCGGTGTTGACGCCCGCGGTCTTGTCGGCCACAAAGCGCTCGATCTCCTCGAGCAGCGCCGGCACGATTTCTTCTTCCTTCACGCGGCGAATCGCCTTCCCTTCGCGGTAAATCATGCCGTTGCCACGGCCCGCGGCCACGCCCAGGTCCACTTCGCGCGCCTCGCCTGGTCCGTTGACGGCGCAGCCCATCACCGCCAGGGTCAGCGGCATGCGGATGTGCGCGGTGGCTTTTTCGATTTCGCCGGCAATCTTGAAGAGATCGACCTCGAGGCGCCCGCAGGTCGGGCAGGCAATCACCACCGGGCCGCGACTGCGCAGGTCGAGAGATTTCAGCAGTTCGTACGCGACACGCACTTCCTCGACGGGATCAGTCGCGAGCGAGACCCGGATGGTATCGCCAATGCCCTCGGCCAGCAGCGTGCCCATCCCGACACAGGATTTGATCGTTCCGGCAAACTGCGTACCCGCTTCGGTGACGCCCAGATGAAAGGGGTAATTCACCTGTTTGGCGAGCAGCCGGTAAGCCGCGACAGTCAGCTTCACGTTCGACGCCTTCAGAGAAACAATCGTGTCGGCAAAACCCAAATCCTCGAGAATCTTGATGTGATAGAGCGCGCTCTCGACCATCGCTTCCGGCGTGGGATAGCCGTATTTATCCAGCAAGCGCCGCTCGAGCGATCCGGCGTTCACGCCGATGCGAATGGGAACTTTCTGCTGCTGCGCTTGCCTCACCACCGCGCGGACCTTGTCCGCATCACCAATGTTGCCGGGATTGATCCGCAGCTTGTCAATGCCGGCCTCCAGCGCCATCAGCGCGAATTTATACTGGAAGTGAATATCCGAAACCAGGATCGACTCCGGGCAGCGCTTGCGGATTTCGAAAAGCGCCTTGGCCGCCTCCAGGTCCGGCACGGCCAGGCGGACGATCTCGCAACCCGCACCTTCCATCTGCTGAATCTGCTCCACCGTGCGCGCCACGTCGCGCGTGTCGGTCTTGGTCATCGACTGCACCACGATGGGCGCGTCCCCGCCGATCGTCAGGCGGCCCACTCTGACCGGCCGCGTCTGGCGGCGCGGCGGAAAGTGCTCTTGATCGCTGAAATTCATCCCGAAATCCTTCAACAGTCTTCAGTTATCAGTTTTCAGTATCCACCGTAGAGGTGTCCTGCTTCTCTCTTTTAATAATATATATTCAAGTATCGCCCAGAGGTCTAGTACGGCCGAAAAGTCTTGATGATATCGTTGTACATGACAAACACCGCCAGGAGAAGCAGGAACACGATCCCGACCTGGGCAAAGCGCTCCTTCACTTCCAGGCTCAAATCCCGGCGCATCACCGTCTCAATGAGCAGCAGCAGGATGACGCCTCCATCCAGCACCGGGATGGGCAACACGTTGAAGATGCCGAGCTGCAAGCTGATGAAGGCGACGAGCATCAGCAATTCGGGAAATCCGGCGCGGTAGGCTTCGCCGGAAAGCTGAGCGATGCCGATAGGCCCCGAGAGCGAGCGCGTGGACATGCGGCGCGTCAGGATTTTGCCCAGCACGTCAAAGGTGACCAGAGCGTATCGCACATTCTCCTGCACAGAGGCGGAGACCGCGGACAGGAGCGGCAACTTCTTGACCAGGACCTCGCGCCGGAAATCCACGCCGATCAACCAGCGTTTCTCGCCCATGGCGTCGGAAAGGGTCGGCTTCAGCGTCACCGTGAAATCTTTCCCCGCGCGGCGGATGGTAAGCGACAGCGGCTTACCCTGCCCGGCCTGCAACGCGGCGGAGAATTGCGGCCAAAACAAAACCTCCTTGCCGTCCAATTTCACGATCGCGTCACCGGCTTGCAAGCCTGCCTTGGCGGCGGGGAAACCCGGCTCGACCTTGTCGACGACGCCCGGCACATAGGGGTACCAACCGACGACGCCGACCTGGTTGGGACCTTCGGCGCGCGGCGTCAAGGTGGTTTGGATCACTTCGCCATTGCGGTCCAATTGCACCGGAAGGCCTTCGCCCACCGTGGTGAGAACTTTGATCTCTACGTCTTCCCACTTGGGGTTACGCAGGTTGCCCAGCCGCAGAATCCTGTCCCCCGGCAAGAGTCCGGCGCGCGCCGCGGGGGAGTTGGCATCTACATCTCCCACACGCGCAGGTTGCTCCTCGTACGCTGGCTTCTGGTAATGGAATTTGTAGAGACCCGCTAGCAGCGCCACAGCCAGGAGGGCATTCATCGCCGGCCCCATGATCACGATGATAAAGCGATGCCAGCGGGGCTGTGAAAGGAACTCGCCCTGTTCGCCCTGGCGGACCTCCGTGGGGTCGTCGCCGGCCATCTTCACATAACCGCCCAGGGGCAAGGCGCTGATGCGGTAGTCCGTGCCGCGCCAGGTGTAGTGCAGGAGGCGTTTGCCGAAACCCAGGGAGAACACCAGAACGCGGACGCCGAAGGCCTTCGCGGCCATGAAGTGGCCCAGTTCGTGGATAAAGATCATGCCACCCAGCACCACGATGACGACGATGGCATCCGTTAATACACTTCCCAGCATGGTTCGAATTATCTCCCCGCCGACTGTGCCCCGGAAACCAGTTCCTGGGCACGACGCCGGGCTTCGCGGTCACTTTCCAGGATGTCCTCCATCGAATTGAGCGAGCCCACGCGCGGCGTTCGTTTCATGACACTCTCGATCACGCGCGGGATTCCGGTAAAAGACAGGCGTTGAGCGACAAACGCCTCGACCGCTACCTCATCCGCCGCATTCATCGCGCAGGGCATGACCCCACCTTGGGCCAAAGCGTCTCGTGCCAAGCCCAGGCACGGGAACCGTCGCGTATCGGGTGGACGGAAATTCAAGCGGCGCGCCGCCACCCAATCCAGGCCCAGCGAATCTCCATTCGCGGCCAGCCGGTCCGGATACGTCAGGGCATACTGAATCGGAATCCGCATATCCGGGACAGATAACTGAGCCATCACCGAGCCGTCTACAAATTCTATCATGGAATGCACAATGGACTCGGGATGAATCAGGACGTCAATCTTCGCGGGCGGAACGTTGAATAGCCAGTGCGCCTCGATAATCTCTAACCCCTTATTCATCAATGTAGCAGAATCAATCGTAATGCGCCCGCCCATCTTCCACACGGGATGCCGAAGGGCCTGCTCGGGCGTAATGGCATCAAAATCTTTTCGAGCCGTCTTCAAGAATGGCCCGCCGGAAGCAGTCAGGATCAAGCGCCGCACCTCACGCGGCACGCCTGAGCGGAGGCACTGGTGAACCGCGCAGTGTTCGCTGTCGATGGGAAGGAGTTCGACGCCCCTCGCGCGCGCTTCACGGATGACCAGTTCGCCAGCCACAACCAGCACTTCCTTGTTGGCCAGGCCAATGCGCTTGCCCGCCCGAATCGCTTCCCAGGTCGCCATCAGGCCAGTGGTGCCGGCGGAAGCGGCGACGACGAAATTGACCTCCGGATGCGTCACGGCCTGAATTTGCCCTTCCACTCCCGCGAGCACGTCCAGGGGTTTGTGGTAGTCCAGCGCCAGCAGCCGTTGGCGAAGCGGCTCGACGCACTCTCCCTGCCCGACCACGACGATGCGCGGTGAGAATTCTGCGACCTGTTGCGCCAGAACTCCCAAATTCTTCCCCGCAGCGAGCGCCACGACCTGGAAGCGGCCGGGGAGGTTCTTGACCACCCGCAGGCAGTTCCGACCCACCGAGCCCGTCGAACCCAGAATACACAATCCGGTCGTCATGGCCACAAGTCCCTCAGAGTCAGCGCCAACCACAGCGCCGGGGCGGCAAACAACAGGCTGTCGATACGGTCGAGCATTCCGCCGTGCCCAGGCAGGAGCGCGCCCGAGTCCTTGAGATTTGCTCCCCGTTTCATTGCGGATTCCACCAGGTCGCCAATCTGCCCCGCAAGCGCCATCAGCCCTGCTAAGAGCATAACCGTTTTCAGGTCCGCTGTCTTCCAGAACAACTGCCGGAAGCCCCAGGCCACCAGCAGGCTCCCCGCCAAGCCCGCCACCGCGCCTTCGACCGTCTTCCGAGGCGAGATTCGCGTGAAGAAGGGCGTGCGGCCAAACGGCCGGCCGATCAGGTAGGCGAACATGTCTCCGGCCCAGACTACGAGGAACAGGAGCAGCAGAAGGTTGCGGCCTATGACGATATCTCCGCGAGCCACCACGCCAAACCAGCGCTCGCCCATGGCCGGCTGCGAGAAGCGCAACGGGACAAGGCAGGAAAGGAAAACGCCCACGTACACAATTCCGAAGAGCGTGGTCGCAATGGCGCCCAGATAGTCTTTGAACTCGATGCTCTTCCGCAGCGCCACCGAGCTAATCACCATTAGCAGGAGCACTAGCAGTGCAAGGGTCAAGTCCTCGAATCTCTCCAATTGCAGGGCCGGGACCACCGCCACCGCCGCGCCCGCCACATACCCCAGCGCCGGGAAGGATTTGAAGCCAGCTTGCCGGCTGATGTGAAAGAACTCGCGCAGCCCCAGTTCTACCGTGGCCACGAGGGCGAGCAGAAAGAGCCAGCGGGGAGACCAGCCAATCAGGTAGATTACCGGGGGAATAAGGACGAAAACGGTGATGGTCCGTCGCAGCATGGGGCGTGGCGAGCAGGCATTACAGGTGTAGAACAGGCCGGGACGCCAATTCCCTACCCCAGGCCCAACCCGCCGTATCGGCGCTCCCTCTTCTGATAATCGATGATGGCCTGAATCAGATCCTGCTGGGTGAAATCCGGCCAAAGCGTTTCCGTCACCCAGATTTCCGAGTACGCCACCTGCCAGAGCAGGAAATTGCTCAAGCGAAGTTCGCCACTCGTCCGGATCAGCAAGTCGGGATCAGGCAAATCGCGGGTATAAAGATGCTCCCGCAGCGCGGCCTCGTCAATGGCCAGCGCGCCATTCTGCTTGGCGTGCGTCACCAGGTCGCGCACGGCATCGAGCAGCTCGGCGCGCGCGCCGTAGTTCAGTGCCAGCGTCAAACGCAGACCGGTGTTCTGCGCGGTCCTTTCGAGCGCATTCTCCAGGTCCGCCTGCACAGGCTTCGGAAGCTCCGAGATGCGGCCAATCACTCCCAGGCGGATGTTCTGCTTGTTGAGCTCGGCGATCTCCTTCTTCAGGTACTCGCGCAGCAAGCCCATCAGCAGCTTGATTTCGGTATGCGGGCGTTTCCAGTTCTCCACCGAGAAGGCGTAGAGGGTCAGATACGGCACGCCCAGGCGCGCGCACGCTTCCACGGCCTGGCGCACGGCGCGGATTCCGGCGCGATGCCCCGCGATGCGCGGCAAGCGCCGCCGCTTCGCCCAGCGACCGTTGCCGTCCATGATCACGGCGATGTGCCGCGGCAGGCGATCGAGATCCACCTGGGCCAAAAGTTGTGCTTCGAGTTCGACGCTCTTCACGAAGGCCTGGAAAACTCGGGATACTTGCTTCGACCCTGAAAGTTAGCACAGCACCTCCGCATCCGCAAGGCGGAAGGCCGGTGCAGAACAGGGATTAGGGATCAGGGATTAGGGGTTAGGGCTGGGGGCTGGGGGCTCGGGGCTTGGTGCTGGGGATGGGCAATGCTGAGGTCAAGTCCCGTCCACGCTCAGGCGGCTTGTCTTGCTCTTTCCTCATCCCTAACACCTAATACTACTACGTTAAGTTAGGGTGGACGGTTTCGTTTGCGAATTACGCTGCCACAATACGCACACTCTCCGGTCCAGGTAAACAACAGGCGTTGGATCTCACGACGCGTCTGTGGCAGGGTCCACCCAGAAGTT
>JAIQGA010000280.1 GCA_020072925.1 Terriglobia bacterium
CTACTAACGGCGGCCCCGCTTATCTTTTCGAGAACGTCGGCGGCGACCGCAACAACGCCCTCCGTATCCGGACCGTGGGCACCCGCTCAAACCGCAACGGCATCGGCGCGGAAGTCCACCTGCGCGCCGCCAATGGTGAGAACTGGCAGACCGTCCACTCGGGCTCCAGTTATTGCTCGCAGAGCGAACTGACCTTGACGTTTGGTTTGGGAAGAGCTTCGCAGGCGGATCAGGTCGAAATCAACTGGCCGAGCGGCCAGCACGACGTTCTCCGCAACCTCAAAGCCAACGCCAGCTACACGATCGAAGAAGGCGGCAAGATCCTCGCGACAAAGCCTTTTAAGAGGTAGAAAACTGGCCCGGGGTTGCCCCTGGCTCAACGGTCGTGTACATGTGGGTGAGGACTCTCGCTCATATGGTCTCAGGTCGGGTTTTGACAGCAGCTTCGGCCCAGGCCCTCACGCGGCGAACAATGTCGAGCGCCCACGACCGGTCGAGGCCACGCCGCGGTTCTGCGGGTAGATACTCATATCGGAACACTGTCGCAAAAGGGGTGAGAAGTCTGACCTCTTCAAATTCTTGCGGAACAGAAATTTTGTTCTTTGCGAGCAGGTCAACCAGCGCCTTCAAATCGTGAATGAATGGATACCGAACATTATGCAATGCGAGCACAGCCTTCAGCGCCTTCTCAACAGCCTGCTGTGCGTGGAAACCGAGAATTTCGTCAGGGGAGGCAGGATCGCTGATGAGCTTTTCGAGCGCAAATTCATCCTGCCGCGCCTTGCGAAGCAAGAGGTCAGCGTGTTCGCTAGATCGCATGGAACACTCGGCCTTCCCGCGAGGCTTCGTACAGTACCGTGTTGGGCGTTTCGGCCCAATATTCGAAAGTCTTCTGGCTTACGACCAGCACATCGGCAGGTATGCCAAGCGGGCTCAGAACATCGCGCAGGCGGACCATCTCGTCCCACTGATCATTGACCGTGGGCTCGACCACCAGCACATCGAGGTCGCTATCTTCCGTGACCTCGCCGCGGGCACAGGAGCCAAACACGATGATGGTTGATCCCGGCGCCGCCTGCTGGAGCAGGCCGACGGCCTTTTGAATTGTCGCGTCGTCGATCATGCGTAATTCTGGGCGGAATTATGAATTAGCCCTCGCGCCAGGTGCAAACCGTATTTTCGCGTTAGGTTACTCCTCGCGCGTCACACCCTCGGCAATCCAGAACTTTCCGGGTTCGCGGCCTGCGCGCCGGGCGAGATCATGCGCCAGGAGTTGCATATGCAGGACATCCACCAGGGTACCGAGGCCCAGGCGGATGGGCTCCACGGGAATCAGGCGCACGTCGCTAAGGTTCTCAAACGGCATATCCGTCAGCAGCAGCACGTGACCGCCGTTGGCGCGGATGTCGGACACCAGCTTCAGCAGTAGTTTCCCCGTCTTCCCCTGCCGCGCAAAAATCACGTAGCGATGCGCAGGATTGACGATTTCGATGGGCCCGTGGCGGAATTGCGCCGCGCTGATGGCTTCCGCGGCGAGACGCCCGACCTCTTTCAACATCAGCGCGCCTTCATACGCGGAGGCCATATCGGGGCCGCGCGACATCAGCGCGACATAAGGCGGCGCGTTGAAGAACTCCAGCGTGGGGTGTACCAGCAGTTCGTGTCGATCGAGGACTTTCTCCTGCGCCTCGACGGCACGCATCACCGCCTGGGTCACGGCGCCGGAAGGTTTGCGCGCGATGGCCACCGCCAGGTACATCAGGACGGACACCGCGCAGGTGTAAGTCTTCGTGCTTACGGTTTCCTGGCGTCCCGCCATCATGGGCAGGAGCAGCTTGGCACGGCGCGCCAGCGTGCTGGCTTCGACGTTGGTGACCGCCGCGATGCGTAGTTTCTCCGGCAACGCCTCGAGCAGGCTCACCACCTCGGCGGTTTCTCCCGATTGCGAGACCACCACGAGCAGTGTGTCCGACCGCAGAAACTTGATGTGATGATGAAGGAGTTCCGCGGTCTCCCACGCAATCGCCCGAATTCCCAGGCCCGTCAGGTAAGCTTGCGCAGGATACGCCGCATGGAGCGATGAGCCCATGCCGGTGAAAACCACGGTGGGAGGCCAGCGAGAAACCAGACCGCGCAAGAGCTTGGCAGGAATTGCGCCGGGGCTCGAGTAATACTTGCGCAGGCCCGATAAGGCCGCAGGCTGCTGGCCGATTTCTTCGATCAAGGTCGCCATGATGGTTGCGGGGCCTCCGTGGGATCCTGGATGCGGAGGATGAAGATCCTCCTTGTGCACGGGTGGTGCCCTGGCGGGAGGCCGCCGGGCTTTGCTTCCAACCCGAGCCTGATTCTAGCACTACTTCTTTACTCGAACGGCACACCGCGTGGCAATCCGCGCGGATTCAAGTTACCATAGTCGCCCTGAATTTACTCCCTCGCCCTTCGAGACCTTCTGGAGGTTTCCATGCACCGGTCGCCGCGCACGCTTCCAGCAGTTTTATTCCTCCTCCTCGCCGGTTGCACTGCCGGAGCTCAAGACCGCATCCACACCGTCGTCGGCGCACCCGGCGACCAGTTCCAGACCGTCAATACTTACCCTGAATATTGGGTTGGCGGAAAGCCCTTTTTCGAGCATGCGGCCGCCTTCTTCTATCACCGAATTCCACGCGATCGCTGGGCTGAAGAGCTATTGCACCTCAAGGCGATGGGCGTGAACACCATCGATCTTTATCCTTTCTGGGATTGGCATGAGCCCGAGGAAGGTGTGCGGGATTTCGACGGGCACACGAATCCGCGGCGCGATTTGAAATATCTGCTCCGCCTTATCGATCTGCTGGGTTTCAAGTTGACGCTCCGCCCCGGCCCGTTTTTCTGCAGCGAGTGGCGCAACGGAGGATATCCTGACTGGTTGTTGCGCCGTCCGGAATATCACATGTCCGAGCAGGCAATTCTCGAAGGCAGGTATCCCCGCCTTTCCGCGCTGCAATACGACAAGTCCGAGGAGGCGGCCGCAGGCTGGCTGAAGAACAACACGCACCTGAAATATACGCGCGAATGGTACGCGAACGTTCTCGGCCTCGCGAACAACCTGCTGCCGGAGAAGGGGGGCCCGCTGATTAATATCCAGCTCGACGACGATCAGGCAATCGGCCGCGAAAATTACAATGGCCCGAACTTCTATAAGTACATGGACACGCTTCGCCGCTTCGCGGAAGAGGCCACGCATTCCTCCAAGATCCCGTATTTTATTAATGGCGCCGACATGCGCGTGAACGCCGAGGCGAACGTCTCCGGCGCGGAGCCCTACTGGAATACCGGCCAGGATTATCAGATGTCCGGCGAGGGCGGCTACTCGACGGTTCTAGAGGCTGCCAAGAACCGCTTCTTTACGGAAATCCTGAAGACCCAGCCGCTCTTTGTGCCTACGATCATCGAGTTCCAGGCCGGGTGGCTGCTCGATGAGAAGGATACGTACGCGCGCCCCACCGACCCCACCAACACGCTCATGGCATCGCGCGTGATGTTCCAGAGCGGATTGAAAGGGCTCAACTACTATCCGCTGAACGACACGCTTTACCCCGCGGGCTACGAGTCGCAGTGGGGCAATTACTTTTACGGCTGGGAAGCGGCGATCAATTACGCAGGGCGGGAAACCGGCCGAGCGGCTTACGTCCGGCGTAACGGCCGTCTCCTGTCCGGGATGGGACCGTTGCTTGCCGCGACGCATTTCCTGCCCGATGCCGGATTGATCTACCCCATGTCGACGTTTCCTCAGTCCTCCCTTACTGCCGACGAGGCCAACTACGTCGCAAGTTTCGCGGGGCGGGTGCTCTGGTCGGGCGTCTATGAGCACTTCAATTTCGAGTTTGTGGATCCCGACCACGCGCCCGCCGAGAACTTCGAACGCTACAAGGTTCTCCTCGTCCCGAACCTCGTCGGCAGCAAAGAATCATTGAAACGCTATCCGCACCTGGAGCGTTACTCGGAGAAAGCCCAGCGGGCCATCAGCGATTACGTGGCCGCAGGGGGAACCGTTATTTTCTTTCCATCTCTCCCCAAGGGGAGGCTGTTTGAGAGCCTGCTTTCACCGTTCGGAACGGACAACTTGCTTTTGAGTGACAGCTCGCTCAAATTCTCGGACGGTTCGACAGCCCTGGCGCTGGGCGGGCGTGCCGTGCTGACCCTGTCCAAGAAGTCGCGCGAAGAAGTGCGCGTGTTTGCTCGCGACGCGCGAGGCGGGGTCGTGGGAGCGCGCTTTGCCCACGGGCAGGGGCAAATCATTTTCTTTGGAGCGGATTTTTCCCGATGGGCGCTGCCACCCGGCACAACGCTGACGTTTGAAGGCGGGGGCAAGGCCGGCGCGCGGGATTATCCCGAAGAGACTCAGAAGGGCGCGCGCGCCGCGCTGCCCGCACTCATGAAGGAGGTTGGCGTCACGCGCAAGGTCGATCCGGAAATGCCGGCGCTGAAACCGCGGGACCTGGGCCTCTACGTCACCGAGTTGATTGCCGACACCGGCAGCCGCGCCTGGGAAAAACGCCAGGAGCCGAACCGCGGATACGGCTTTGTCGGCGTCACGAACTTCAGCGTCGATGAAGCGCGACCAGCGGAAATTGTGGTTACCGATCCGCGCGCCACGGACCTGGCGGTGCCCGAGCATCGTTTGCGCCTGCCGCGCCTGACGCTGCCGCCGCGCGAGTCGCTGCTGCTGCCGCTCCGCGTGCCGCTTGCAAATCCCGCCTGGGAGATGGCGCCGGGCCTTGCCGCGGGCGATGAGGTGTATGACGCGACCGCGGAACTGACGGGAGTCCACTACGACGGCGCCACGTTGCGCCTCGAGTTCACCGCACCGACCGATGGTGAAGTCACCCTGCGCCTCAACAGGCCGCCCGAACGCGCCACGCTGGATGACCAGAATGCGGAGATTCGGCGGGACCCTGCGAACTCGCTCTACACGGTCAAGCTACCTAAGGGCCCGCCGCCCGAGTTCATCCGCGTGCTTCAGTTGGCTTATCCTCACCTCGGACCGCGACTCACGATCTCGCCTCGCGAGCCGTGGATTGCCGGTGAGACGCGCGCCGTCCGCGTGCGCGTCGAGAATCCCGGGCCGGCGCCGCTGGAAGGTGATGTGGATTTCGTTGCCGGGTCAATTTACCGGGATGACAATCCCCCGCTTTCCATCCACACCCCCGGTCACGAACGCCGTGAGTTCAGCTTCCCGACGGAGATCCCGGCGGATGTCCCGGATGGGCTGCCGGTGGAACTCATCGCGACGTTTCGAGAAAAGGCCTCTTCGACGACCGCTGCCTGGCGCGGGCACGTGACCGTCCACCAGCCGTTCACTTACCGCCTCAGCCCCGTCCAAAACTTCCCGTTGCGCGAAGACCAGGCGATTCCCATCGTGCATCCCATTCTTGCCAGCCTCGACCTGCCCGGAGAAGCCACGTTTCACGTCTCCGTGAAAAACTGGCTCGACCACGAGCAGGTGATCACATTAGCGACCAGTGGAAACGGTCTAAGCCTCTCGCCGTCATCCTCGCAACTCGTTCTCGCCGCGAACGCGGAGGTCACGGCGGAAGTTCGCGCCGCGCCGACCGGAGGCTCGGGAGCATACCCGTTTGAAATTACGCTGCGGTCCGGAAACTACCAAGTCAAAGAAGGCGTGGTCCTGGCCGCGGTGCGGGCCGGCGAAGCCATCGCTTACGCTATCGACTACGATCGCGACGGATTCGAGGACGTGATCCTGGAGAACCGGCAGGTGCGGCTTTTTGTGAGCCCGCACGCGGGTGGAAGGTCCTTCGCCTTTGTTCTGAAGAAAACCAACGCCAACGCCTTCGATTCCGTGGGCGGAATGCGCGACAACTTTACGACCCGCTTCGAGCCGGAGGATATGAAGGGCCTGCCGGAGTGGACACGCGTGAACTGGCTGGGGCTCTACAACCGGCCGTACTCTTTCAAGATCATTTTGCGGGCAGGCGCGCGGGCGCAGGTCGGGATGGATTACGAGGCGCCGGATATCTATCCAAAGGGGGTCCACCTCGCGCGGATCCTCACGCTGGCAGGCGATGGGAATACGGTCCTCGAGGAAACGACGTTGACACCGCATGGAGTCGATAAGCCGCAGGCCTATGTCCTCGAAACGTCCGTGCCGTTCAAGGCCTTCGACCAGCCCAACTACAATCGCTGGTTCGCGCGCGGACGTGCTCCAGAAGAGTTTGCACCCGGCCGGAAGATCGAATTGGCTGGGACTGCGGGGTTCGTCGGAACAATCAACAAGCAAACCGGCGAGACTTTTGCGCTGCTCTCGCTCACCCCTGCCGCCAAAACACAAGTCGTCACCGAGGGACATTCCGCGCTGCTGCGCGTCCTCTACCCCGACTTCGCGAGAAAAGACGAACCATACACTTATCGCGCCGCTTACTTTCTGGGCAAAGCTTCGCCCGAGGAAATCGAGAATTTGCTCAGGTTGTTGAAGACGAAGTAGCTCCGAGCTGATGGGGCCGAGCGGAACTTACGCATTAAAAAGGAGAAACCATGACCTTCATGACAGTCCCAAGCAGATTTGGCACGACATTCATACGGCTGGGCAAGCTCGGTCGAGGGATCCTCCTCGTGCCGTTTCTGGCGCTCGCGCTGGCGAGCCCTGGGGCGAGGGCGCAGGAGAACCTGTCGGTCCACTGGGAAGAGCTGACGGCGCCGGACTTTGTCGCCGCCATTCACAAAGCGCAGGGCGTCTGCCTGCTGCCCTTCGGCATACTCGAGAAGCACGGGCCGCACCTGCCGTTGGGCAACGACCTCATCAACGTGCGTTACGCCGTTCTGCACGCGGCGCAGCAGGAGTATGCCGTCGTCTTCCCCGAATACTACTTCGGCCAGATTTTTGAGGCGCGGCACGAGCCCGGAACGGTCGCCTACAGCCGGCGGATTCAGCTCGATCTGCTTCAGGAAACCACCGACGAGATGGCGCGGAACGGCTGCAAGAAGATCCTCATTGCCAACGGCCACGGCGGGAACAACAACCTGCTGCCGTATTTCGCGCAGTCGCAACTGGCCTCGCGGCGCGACTACGTGGTTTATGTTTACGAGATTCCGAATGTCGAAAGCCAGCCCGGGCGCCCACCACTGAAATCCAAGTTCGGCGGTCACGCTGACGAGACGGAAACCTCCTGGACGCTGGTCACGCGGCCGGACCTCGTGCACCTGGACCGCGCCGGGAGCCAGTCCGGGCAGGACCAACATCGCCTCCACCTGCCTGACGGTCTGTACACGGGCATCTGGTGGTACGCGCGCTTTCCCGAGCACTACGCGGGCGACGCCGCGGGCGCCAACCGCGCGCTGGGAGAGTTCGATATGAACTTCTGGGTGAAGTCGCTCGCCGAAGCGATTCGCGCCGTGAAGGCGGATGACGAAAGCCTGCGGCTGCAGAACGAATTCTACGAGAAGGCCGCGCACCCGCTGGACACGAAACAATAGCGCTCGCCACGACCGCGACTACCACTTCCTGCTGACCTTGAGCGATCACGTGGCGCATTTTGGTCTCGAGCATCACGAGTCCGATGACAGCCGCATCGGTGAGCGCTCGCTGCTCACTCCTCTCGGCCGGCGCTCCATGGGAGGGTTGCTTTCGCACGAATTCGTCCACTCCTCGAACGGGAAGTTCCGCCGCCCGGCGGGCTTGAGCACCCGG
>JAIQGA010000281.1 GCA_020072925.1 Terriglobia bacterium
TGATACACCAGGCCCTGCGGGCCGCCGAAATAGCGATGAGCAAGTTCCGGGAATAACTCCTTATTCAGAAAGTCACGGCTCAGTTCAACGACGACGTAACCGGCGGGGTGGAGAATTGTCGGCAATCGGTCGTCAGCGTTCGCGGCGATCCCAAGCACCGGGTGGATGAGCGCCGGAATCTCCGCGTGCAAGCTCCAGACAAAGGGGATGACCGGAGGAGCGAGCTCGCCCTGACCCTTTCCAGGTTCGCGACTCAGGCGGGCGCAGAGTCCGGCAAGCTGCGAGGGACAGGCCGCGGCCTCAAATCGCCCCGTCTTGGGGTTGAGATAGAAAAGCCCCGCATGAGATGTCCGGGGATTTTCCCAGAAATAGACGTCAGCCACCAGCGCGCGATGGGTGGCGCTGCGTTCCCAATTCACGTACCGTTCGGACAGCAGGCTTTCCGCCTCCTTCACGCCCTCCACCCTGCCAATCTCGAAAGCTGAGCCGACATTTGCCAATTCCCGGTGCAGGTCTTCGCGAAACTGGTTCATGGCCGTCTGTAGCGTCGTCTGAAGTCTCTCCCGGTCCGATTCGGCGACCTGGGTACTCCATCGGTATTGCAGCACCGCCAGCACGACCAGGACCGCACCAAGCGCCGTGATAACGGCCAGGGATACGAAGAACGGCTTCGGTCTTTGCTTCATCGAAATCATCGCCGTACGTGGGGACGAGCCGGCTACGCTTTGCTGCCTTGCCCATTCATGCGGCGATACAAAGTAGAGACGCCCCGCCGGGGCGTCTCTACAGGAACTGCGCCCATGCACGCATCGATCGCCGGCACCCATCAGTATACAGCGGAGGCGGGCACGCCGAAACCTGGCGCGTCACTGGCGCCAGTGGTTTTACTTCGATTTTACAACGGCGACGCAACTTATCAGCTTGGCCGAACCGTCTGAACACTGGAGAGGTGGTGCGTATGAGCGACGGCTTATCCCAGGTAGAGAAGCTGCGGGAAGCAGGTGTCCAGCCTTTCCGGACGTTATCGGAAGAGCAAGAGAAGGCCATCCGGCGGTGGCGAACCAGTGGCATTGCCAATAAAGAAGGGCTCGTGATCACCATCTTCTCACTGGGCGTTCTGTTAGTTGGCCTGTTGATTGCCCTGCGAAGCCTCTGAATGGCTCCTTCGCCTCTCGCCTGGGGAGAAGGAGTGTTTCTCTTCCAGATGCGTCCTTCGGTTGAAAGGTGATAACCATGGCAGATTGCGTTGAGCGTGAGAAACAAGCGGCCGGATTTGACGCGCACTCCATTCGCAACTTTCCCCAAGAACTGGCCGGCGCGCTCCCGGAATGGCGTGAGGCAAAGTTTCCGACCCGGGAAGATATTCTTATTGGCCTGCTGGCGCTGGCCGTAGTGGCGGCGGTCCTTTTCGTGGCCACGACGGTTCTGACAGCCTGACCTATTGCTGCCTTTGACCGCCAACGGCCGATGTCCTCTGGCCTCCCGCTCCCTTCGAGCAGAATTCCTCGCGTCCCAGGAGTCTTCCAGGCGCTGCCAATCCCTCCGCAGGACTTTCCGGGTAGCCAAAATGGCCCGGCACGCTGCATGAACGCAACCCTCCTTCGTAGACCATCTATCTGCGGGATTCGGTAACCAGGGGTGGTATTGGCGCGTCTTGGGTAACATACCCGGGGCGGTAGAAACCACGCAGGAGGATTCCGTATGAAACCGTCGCGTCGAAGGTTATCTTGGCAATACGTCTTGATCGCTCTCACCGCTGCTGGCCTGAGTGTGTCCCTTGCCAGGGGGGCGCAACCTGAGGGCAGTGGCTATCACATCATCAAGAAATATCCGATCGGTGGCGAAGGTTTCTGGGACTACCTCACGATGGACAGTGCGGCGCGACGCCTTTACATCTCCCGCGGCACGCACGTCATCGTCTTTGATCCCGACGCCGGCAAGGTGGTCGGCGATATTCCAAACACCGACGGCGTGCATGGGATCGCACTCGCGCCGGAGCTGGGCCGAGGCTTCACGAGCAATGGCCGGGCTAGCACGGTTACGATTTTCGATCTCAGGACGCTCAAAGAAATCGGCCAAGTCCAGACGACCGGGCAGAATCCCGACGCCATCATTTACGATCCGGCCTCGCGTCGGGTCTTCACCTTCAATGGGCGCAGTGGTAACTCGACCGCCATCGATGCCGCGGCGGGAACCGTGGCGGGCACGATCGATCTTGGGGGAAGGCCGGAGTTCGCGGCCTCCGACGGAAAAGGGCGGGTCTACGCCAATCTCGAGGACAAAAGCATGGTGGTGGCCATCGATTCCGGCAAGCTCAAGGTGGAATCCCGCTGGCCTCTGGCGCCCTGCGAGAGCCCCTCTGGGATGGCCATCGACCGCGAGCATCGGAGGCTGTTCATCGGCTGTCACAATCAGTTGATGGCCGTGATGGATGCCGATACCGGCCGCGTCCTCACCACCCTGCCGATTGGACGGGGCGTGGACGCCAACCGCTTCGACCCTGAAACTCAGCTTGCCTTCAGCTCCAACGGCGACGGCACACTCACCATCGTCCATGAGGATTCACCCGACAAGTTCACCGTTGTGGATAACGTGCCGACGCAACGCGGCGCGCGCACCATGGCCCTCGATCCGAAAACTCACAACATCTACCTCGTGACCGCCGAGTTCGGTCCCGCGCCTCCGCCGATGCCCGGCCAGCGGTTCCAAAGGCCCACGATCGTGCCGAACTCGTTTGTGCTTCTCGCAGTGGGAAAATAGCTCTCCGGCTTCCCCGAGTTCTTTTCGGCGCCTCCCGCAGCAAGCGCGATTGATGACTTCCCTCGTCGGGCAGGCGGATGCGATCGCCTGCCTGCAATCTGTTGAGACCTGTGCGATGATAGGCGACCCACACGGCAGAATGGGTCGCTACTATGAAAACTTCAAGCTGCACAATCACCGCGGAAAACTACAAAGGGTGGAAAGCCCTGAGGGTCGCAAACGGGATTCTCGAGGTCTTCATCGTTCCGGAGATTGGCGGCCGGATCATCCAGTTGCGTCTGGGAGAAAACGATTTTCTCTATGTGAATCCACGTCACCTCGGCCGCGTCTATCCTCCTGAGCAGAACAACCTCATCGCCGGCTGGAAGAACTACGGCGGCAGCAAGGTCTGGCCCGCGCCTCAGGGCTGGTCGAGCGACGCGGAATGGCCCGGCCCGCCGGACCCAATCTTAGATGGCAGCCCATATTCCTGCAGGATTGCGGAAGATGACAGCGGGACCGTCGCGGCCTATCTGGAGAGCCCCGCAGACGAATACACCGGTCTGACACTGGCACGCGAAATCCGCGTGCGCCGCGATGCTGCTCAGGTATTCATTCGTCACACAATGCGAAACACCTCGGCGCGTCCGGTCTCGTGGGGCGTCTGGGAAGTAACGCAGCACGTCGCCCACGAGCATTTTTGGGTCTTCGTTCCCGGCAAAGAGTATCGCCAGATGTTCGGCGACAGGGAGTACAAGGACATCCACTGCCAAGACCAACCCAGCCTCTGGCGGTTGCATTACACGAACCAGGTCGCGAAGTTTGCCGTCCAGGCCGCGGAAGGCTGGGTGGCGACCCTCGACTCCCAACGCGGAGTGGTGTATGCCGGCTGCTTCAAGCTATTTCCGGGCGCGCATTATCCGGATGGCGCGCCGGTTGAGGTCTGGGTCAGCGGCGAAGGGACTTTTACGATCCATGGAGACAGGGTTGACCCAAGTAGTGATCCAAACGGTTGCGATGCCCTCGTCGAGACGGAAATCTTAAGCCCTCAGGTCCGACTCGAGCCAGGGGAGGAATACACTTTTCCAATCACTTGGAGCGTCGCGCACCTGGGCACCGACGAAGTCACGGCGATCAACCCTTGTGCTGCCGTCGGACGGCGTCTTGAGGCCCGTCGTGAAGACAAGGCCCTTCGGCTGACCGGGACCTTTGGCGTCTTCCGAAACGGAACTCTGGAGTTGGTCACGGTCGAGCGCAGCGGAAAAACCGGAGCGGTGCGAAGTGTAGGCGCGGTTTCGCCGCTCAAGGCATGCACGGTTGACCAGAGGATGCCTTGGGGGGAAAGCGTCGGCCGTGTTAGCCTCCGGTTGAGGGACGCTGCGGGAACATTGCTGGGAACCGTTGACGAGTGCGCCATCCGCTGAGGACTTTCCACCCCCGGTCAGCGAGGAGACTGGTGCGCCACCTCGCGAACCACCTTCAAAAAGGCCATCAGCACTTCTGAGCAAACATCGCGACGCCAGGCGACAGCGACCTCCATCATCGGCGTGGGGGCCGGCAAATGCTTGAACACTACGCCGCGACCTGTCAGAGTGGCGACCGACTCCGGCACCAGCGTAATACCCATACCTCCTGCCACGAGATTGATGATGGTCTGGAGCTGGCTGGCCTCTGCGCCCAGCTTCGGGCTGAAGCCGGCTTCATTGCAGAGATTCAAGACCTGGTCGTAAAAACTGGTGGCAAGGTGGCGAGGAGGCATCAGGAACGTCTCGTCGGAAAGATCCCGGAAGTAAATCTGCGGCTTGGCCGCCAGGGCATGGCGCTCGGGGAGTGCAACCACCAATTCCTCGCTGAGAATCGGTTCTACCTCCAGGATCTCTTCGTGGACGGGCAGGCGCACAAAGCCCACATTGACTCGCCGCTCGCGCAGCGCCTGGATGAGTTCCGAAGTTTTCAGTTCGTGCAACTCGATCTCGACCTTCGGGAAGGCGTTGCGGAACGCCACAAGTATGGTGGGCAGAAGGCTGTAAGTCGCGGCACCTAGGAAGCCTATCGCCAGCCGCCCCACTTCTCCCCGGCCCGCTCCCCGCGCGGCTTCGACGGCGCGACCCAGTTGGCTCAGCGTCTTGCGCGTTTCCTCCAGAAACGCCCGGCCGGCATCGGTAAGCTGGACGCGTCGCTTCGTTCGTTGCAGGAGTTGGACACCAAGGTCATCTTCCAGCCGGCGGATTTGTTGGCTCAGTGGCGGTTGGGCCATGCCCAACTTCTGCGCGGCGCGCCCAAAGTGCAGTTCCTCCGCGACTGCCACGAAATATCGTAATTGGTTGACATTCACTTCTAATACTCGTTGCGTCTTAATCTGAAACCAATATTATATTGGACATTCTTAATGTTGTCCTCCTAAATTGATAGGTTGGGGTTGCGCCGACCTTTCAGTCGAAGTCTCCGCCAAGCGCCACCACAGATTAACCCATGTGGATCGTGCGTCTCGCCCTTCGCCGTCCGTATACCATCGCCGTAATGTCCCTGTTCATTTTGTTCATGGGCCTTTTGTCCCTTACCCGGATGATTGCGGACATCTTCCCGACTATCGACATTCCTGTTGTTATTGTCGTCTGGAACTACAACGGTCTTTCGGCTGAGGACATGGAACGGCGGGTCGTGCTTATCAGCGAGCGCGCCTACTCAACTACCGTCAACGGGATTGAGCGCATTGAGTCGGAATCCATCCCGGGCGTGGGACTCCTGAGAGTCTATTTTCAGCCCGGCACCGAGATAGGCGCGGCGATCTCACAGCTTTCTTCCGTTTCCAGCACGACCCTGCGGATCATGCCGCCAGGGATGCAGTCGCCCAACATCATCCAGTTCAACGCTTCAAATGTGCCCGTGGCGCAACTGACCCTTTCGAGCGATACGATGCCGGAGCAGAAGATCTTTGACTACGCGCTCAATTTTATCCGCGTCCAACTCTTCACCATCCCTGGGCTTGCGACGCCGGCGCCCTTCGGCGGAAAGCAGCGCCAAATCAATGTGGACGTCGAGCCGAAGGAGCTGGCGGCCAAGGGCCTCTCTGCATGGGACATCGTCAATACGGTTCAACAGTCCAACCTCATTGTCCCGGCGGGGACGGCGCGCATCGGCAAGACGGAATACAACGTTGAACTCAACTCCAGCCCCTCCGCGGTCAGCGAATTCAACCAAATTCCGGTAAAAGTTGTGGGCGGGGCGCCCGTGCTGCTGGGCGAAGTCGCGCGTGTTCAGGATGCCTTTGCCGACCAGACCAACATCGTGCATGTGAACGGCAAGCGGGCTGCCTACCTGGTGATTCTGAAGCACGCGGAGGCTTCGACGTTGCGAGTAGTACAGGCGGTACGCGATGCGCTGCCCCTGATTCGCGCCACGGCGCCGAAAGACTTGAACCTCAAGATCGATTTCGACCAGTCGGTGTTTGTGCGCGCCGCGGTGCATGGCGTTATTCGAGAAGCCGTACTGGCGGCACTGTTGGTCTCGCTAATGATTTTCCTTTTCCTGGGAAGCTGGCGAAGCATGCTTATTGTCTGTACTTCGATTCCCCTCGCCATCTTTGTTTCGATCATCGGCTTGAACCTGACCAACAACAGCATCAACATCATGACGCTGGGTGGCTTGGCGCTCGCCGTCGGGATGCTGGTGGACGATGCTACGGTTGAGGTCGAGAATATCCACCGCAACTCATCGATGGGGAAACCCTTGACGGTCGCCATTCTCGACGGCGCCCGGCAGGTGGCGGTCCCCGCGATTGTGGCGACGCTCTCGATCTGCATCGTTTTCTTTCCCGTGGTGCTCCTCTACGGCCCCGCCAAATTCCTCTTCACCCCCCTGGCACTGGCGGTGGTTCTGGCCATGTTGGCGTCCTATCTGCTCTCCCGGACGTTGGTTCCGACGATGTATCGAAAGCTCATGGCCGGCGGTAATCACGGCAGGAAGGAGGGTGCAGCGGAACGGCTGTCCATTCTGGGCCGAATCTCCGCAGCTTACAATCGCCGCCGGGAATGGGCCTTCGAGGGTTTCCAAAACACGTACGGACAGGTGCTCCAGGTCGCGCTGGCCCACCGGGTCTTCACGCTGGTGGTGGCGCTGCTCATCGCGCTGGCTACACTGCCGCTGATCGCGATTGTGGGCGAAGACTTCTTCCCCAGCGTGGACGCCGGCTTGATGAAACTGCATTTTCGCGCGCCCGTGGGGACGCGCATCGAGGAAACCGAGAAGCTGGTTCTTCAGGCGGAGGACCGGATTCGCCAGATCATCCCGCCCAACGAGTTGGAATCGCTCAATGATATGGTAGGCCTTCCCCTCTTCTACAACCTCGCCTTCGTTCCCACCGAAAACGCCGGTTCGATGGACGCGGAGATGCTGATCGCGCTCAAGCCCCGGCATCACCCTACGGTCGAGTACATGCGGCAGATTCGCGCGGCGCTGACTCACGACTTCCCTGGCTCCAAGATCTGGTTCCAGCCTGCGGACATCGTCACGCAGGTCCTGAACTTCGGCTTGGCAGCCCCGATTGATGTGCAGGTCCAGGGCATGGATTTCGGCCGGACCTATCCCCTGGCGCGGAAGCTCCGCGACGACCTGCGACAAATCCCCGGCGTTGCCGACGTCCACATTGCCCAGGTCTTGAACTATCCCACGCTCAAGGTTGATGTGGACCGCGTCCGGGCCGCGCAGATTGGCTTGAGCCAGCGGGATGTCGCCAACACCATGCTGATTTCGCTTTCTTCCAGTACCCTGGTCGCGCCATCTTTTTTTCTCAACCCCGTCAACAACGTGAACTACACGGTGGCGGTGAAGGTTCCGCTGGAGCGCCTGGATTCCGTGCAAAGCCTCACCTCCACGCCCGTCACGAACCCCGCCGCCGAGGCGCTTCTCCAACCGGTCGGCTTGCCGGCGCCGACGGACGTTCCCG